>DASRXR010000202.1:0-5275 GCA_035687405.1 Polyangiales bacterium | reverse complement strand
CCGCACAACGCCCAGAGTATGCGTGCACGCTATTACCTCGCCTGTGGCGACCTCGCGCACTCGGTCGCAGCGCGCAAGGAGTGCGAGCTGCTGTCCTTGCAGAGCAACAGTTTGCCCGAGACGCGCAACACCGAGACTACGTCGTACCTCGGTATGTACTGTTTGTCAGACGACCTTCTGAGCCTACGCCACGTGTGTGCTGAGCTGACGGAGGTTGCCGCGGCTCGACCGGGTTGGCGCTTTCGTCTGACGATCGCCCAGTGTCAGATCTTGCGCTGTCAGAATCGTTGCGAGGACGCGCTTGCGATCGCGGAGGCCTCACTTGCGCGAGTGCCGACACTGCACATCGATTTCGTCGCGGCTGCGGCTACGCACCTCGAGCTGTTGATTGCGACGGAGCGCCTCGAAGCGGCGCGCCACGCTGCGCTCCAGTACCTGCAGCGTGCGCGCGAAGGCGGAGCTCCGAGCTTTCGGATCGAGCTCGCGCTCGCCCAGACCTGCGCGGAGCTCGGTGATCACGCCGCCGCCGACAGCTACTACACGAGCGCAATGCGCGGGCTCGAATCGCGTCAGGTCCACGGGCTACTGCTCGGACGTGCGCTCGAGGTGGGGGCTCGCGTCGCACTGCGGCGCGGCGATGCGAAGATGTTCACCGAGCGCGCAGAGCTCGCGGCGCATGAGTACGCCCTGAAGCAGACCCCTTCGCTCGCGCCACGCTTCGCGAAGCTCATGCGCGACGCTGCGCGCGCCGGTCTGGTCGTCGCTGAAGCCGCACCGAGTCTCGTCACGACGGTCGCCATGTCGGCTGCGGCGCTGAAAGAGCTCGCGTCGACCACGGATGATTCCGGTTTCTATGCGGCGGCGCTCGAGTTTCTCCTAAAGCGCAGCGGTGCGAGCGGTGCGTTTCTCTATCTGCCTTCGAAGGATGGGCTGCGTCGGGTCGCCGCTACGGAAAGTCTGCACTGGACGGATACGAGCGCGCTCGATCGCGTCGCGTTCGAACAGTACGAGCGTGAGCGTGTCGGCGAGGCACCCGAGACGCTCGATCTGCCGACACAGATCGCGACTGCTTCGCACACGCACGGCACTGGAATGACACTCTGGCCCTGCGTGCTCGCTCGACCGAGCGTCGCAGGCCGCACGATCGAAGGTGTGGTCGTATTCGTGTCGAGTTCGCTTGCCGGTGCGGGCATTCCGCGAAGCAGCCTCGAACAACTCGCGACCCTGTTGACGTCGCGGGCCGATTCGCTCGCTCCGGCCGCCGATGAAGACGCGGTTTCAACGACCGTCTGAGCGAAGCAGCGTGCGGGTCGCGCGGCGCCTCGAGTGTTTCGGGTAGGCGTGACGTCTGCGGCCGAGTTCCTGTCGCTTTTGGTCCGGCGCTGGAGATGAATCGAGTGGCGACTCGCGCTAGATCCGAGGTCGATGAAGATCGCAGGGCTGGGTTTTGTTTTCGTCGCATTGGCCATCGCAGCGTGTGGCGGCGACGACGACGCCGGGTCGGGTGGCGCTGGTGGTAAAGGAGACAACGGCGAAAGCGGCGCGAGCGGAGGCTCTAGCGACAAGACGATGATCTGCGGTGCAAAGACCTGCCGCCTCTCCGCCGACTCATTGGACGCGCCGTGTTGCCGCGATGAGTTCGCCGGTGAGTGCGGCCTGATGGTCGGCAATCAGTGCCGGAAGTTGCGTGCGAAGATCGACGAGCGCTGTCCACTTCCCGAGATCCCGGGAATTGCCGATGCGGCCGACCCAGCAAACGAGCGCAACGGCGTCAGTGGCTGCTGCACCGACAACAACGAATGCGGGCTCGACCTGGGCCTCGGGACCGGTTGTTCCGGCAACGCGAGCAACTGTATGTTCTTCCCACCCCCGTACACAGACTCGCTCGCGCTAACCACATGCGAGGGTGAGCCACTTCAGAACATCCCGGATGCGTGCAAAACCGGCGCAGCGGGCAGCGAGTAGTCCGTCCAGCGTCACGGATCTCGCTTGTATGGCAGCGAGAGCAGCAGGTTCTGGCCTTCGATTCGTTCCTGTTGTCCTATCGCACGTGGCGTCCAACCTACCGGCCCGCGCCCACGCCACTTAAGCCACGCTCGCTGTGGGTCCTCCAGCACGGAGTTGAAACTGAAGCGAACGAGGCGGGGCCGCCCGTCCGCCGTGGTCTCCAACACAGTCGCAGCAAGCCCACGAAACTCTCGCCGCTCTCCGCGGCGTGGCATCTCGCGCGCGGCCGTAAATATGTGCTCCATTGGCACGTACGCCCAGCCTCGATCGACGCGAACGTCGAGCGTCCGTGGATCGGGCCGCGTCACCGAAAGGTCTGCGCTGCCGGCATAGAGCACGCGCGAGGACTCCGGCAAGCGCGCGAGATTTTGCGGCAACGACAACACGTTCAACGCGTAGCTGTTCAAGATCTCCGTCGGCGCATTGAGGATAATGATGTGTTGGGCCCGCGGCATCGCGCGCAACAACGCCTGCACGCCGTTCTCGACCGGTGCAAACGTACCGAGTGCCAGCGGGTACTGCGCGAGCGAGAACCACACGTGGGCGCCGACGAAGAACTGTCGCCCGACGCGGCGAAACCGAGTCGTGAGTGAGCTCGGATCCAACACGAAGCAGGCGATGCAGCCGAATGCTCCGAAGCTCGGACCGATCGTCGTGCGTTCTTGCGGAATCGTGAGCAGCAACGGAAGTAGGCACAGCAGCGCGGCGAGTGCGAAGAAGCGACACGACTTGCTCGTGTTCAAGCCGGGCGAGATCCAGGCGAGCGCGACCAGTGCGAGCGGAGTCGCAATCCAGCGCGCGACGCCCTCTCGCAGTAACAACGACACGTTTCCGAGGCTGGGACCGAACAGCGTCGCCGTCCAAATCGGAAGGTCGAAGGCGCCCTGCGCGACTGCGTCGATCGGATGCGACAACTCGCGGTACCAACCCGCGCCCGGCACTCCGTACGGGCCCGTGGCCAGATAGAACACGTCGTCCAGCGCGAACATGACGCTGGCGAGCGCCGCGATCGAAGCGCCCGGTGCGAGGTTGCGATACAGCAGCGCAGCCATGCCTGCGATCGCCGCATACAGAAACGTGTTCACGAGCAGCATCGCGGCCGGCGTGTTCGGAAACAACCCGAACTCGATCCAATGATTCAGGTAGGTGAGCGGGCGCAAGAACGCGACCGTGAAACGCGGGCTCGCCCACCAGCTGGAAAAGCCGATCTCGCGCTGCGCAGCTAGCCGCTCTCCGGTGAGTGTGAACAGCTCGAGCGGCGGCGCACCCTGGGCGCGACCGAGCGCAAGCATGTAGTCGTCAGCCTGAAAGCCGAGGAAGAGCGCGGGGAGCGAGAGCACCCAGGCGAGGACAGCGATCCGAAGCGGCCCGCGAGGCTCACTGAACCAATTCAAGAAGCGGGCGAACACGTTCCCCGAATACCGCGACTGTGCTGCGGCTCAAACCAGGTCGAGCGACAGAACGCGTGCAGCTTCGGCCTGCATTCCAGCAGGGCCCGTATTTACGCCTGGCCTCAGCCGACGCGCTTGTACTCGGGTTCTTCCACCGCGGGTGGCGGGTCGGAAGGTCGCGCCACCGGCCGCAATGTCTCGCGGTCGCGCTGCGCTTCCTGTTTCGGCAGCTCCTTCAGGAGCACGGCCAAACCTGCCGCGAAGTAGAACTGCAGGTTAGGAAACTGCATGTTCGGCAACATGTTCACTGCACAGATCGCGGTGATGTAGCCGAGCCCAGCCAGCAAGTTTCGCGACTGACGCGACTTGATGCGACGGATGCTGCGCCCCGCTTGAACGAGCGGCCAGATCAGCAGCGCAAAAAAGCACGCGAATCCGAGCAGACCCATCTGGCCGAACACCGAAATCCAGTGGCCGTCCTGAATCACGAGGTCTTTGCCAGTCTCGGCGTCGTACACGCGCTCGCGACCGAAGCCACCCCAACCGAACGTCAAACGTTCGCTGCCTTTGATCAGCAGGATGTCTTCGTTGTCGAAGCGGAACTCCAGCGATTGAACGCGCTCGGGACCGAGTGTGGACGCCACGGCCAACAGCTGCTTGGTCGGGAAGAGTTCGAACACGCGTGCGACCGGATACAGCGCGACGATCAGCCCCAACGTCACGATCACGCGCATCTGGCTCTTGATCGAGACGTAGCGGATCAACACATAGCCGACCACGCCGTAGATGAACGGTGCCGCGGCCTTACACAAGAGCAGCAGCACGAACAGGTAGCCGACGATTACGCCCATCGGCATGCCGAGCATGCGGCGCTTGCCTGCTTTGTGAAGCGACACCGCAGCAATCGTGCACACGAACATGAAAAAGCCGACGACGAGGCCGTGGCCCATGAACGCAGTCGGACGATAGCCACCCGCGCGCAGGTTCTGGAGCCAGTCGGTACGCGCGGCGAAGCCGTAGATGTTTTCGTGCAACATCGGGCTCATGCGCAGCTCGTAGAGGATCGGCAAGCTGTAGACGAGCCCGCCTACGACGAGCACTTCGAACAGGTCGCGCAAGTCGCGCTCGGTGCGGATCAACATCCGCCCGAGCACGAACGGAAGGCCGACTTGAAAGAACACGCGCGACGACGCTGAGATGCCGTCCCACAGCGTGAAACCCGGCAAGTCCACGCTCGTCCAAGTGCCGTAGTGAAGCGGATCCGTGTTCGTCAGCCAGGTGCCGAACTGGCCGAGCATCATCACGATCCAGACGATGTCGTAGCCCTGGCCTAACTTTGCCGCGCGCACGCGCGAGCGCTGTCGCCACCAGGTTCCGAGCAGCGCACCCATCGCAGCAAACGTGTACTTGCTGAACGGTGGAAGCGCGGGCAGGTCGAAGACCGCACCCTCGGGCAACCACATCATGCCCCATACGAGGCTGTGTGCGGCGGCACGCGCGGGTCGCTCGCGCGAGAAAAGCCAAAAGCTGAACGGCAGCCAGAACAGTAAAGCCAGCGCCGAACGATATCCCCAAGAATCCCAGTCGAACATGCTGCGTACTGCGAGCTTTCACAGTACCACACTCGGGACACGCCTGCCGCTATTGGCTGCAGGGATCTTCGTGCAGCAGCTCACAGCTGCGCCGCTTTCAGCTGCAGGCTCTACCTGGCGCGCAGCGTCGCCGGAGCCGCACTGGTCCAACCCAGCGGTCGAACCAGGCGGAAATCATGGAATCACAGCGAGTGCCCACTAGCGTTCGGGCAACGGAATGAACTCGATTTCATCACCAGGCACGAGCGGAAAGCGCCGCTCTTTCCAGTCGCTGCGCGCCTTTTC
>DASRXR010000201.1:0-5352 GCA_035687405.1 Polyangiales bacterium | reverse complement strand
ATCGGGATCGCGGTCGTCGCCGGATGAATCGCCGCAGCCGTGATAGTCGAAACGCAAGACCGGGAAGCCGCGGCTCGCCAGCGCGTTTGCGAGGTGCAGATACGATCGATGCGTGCACATCGCCTCGTAGCCGAACGGGTTGCAAAGCAGCACCGCCAACCCGCCGCTCTGGGCTGCAGGCTCGTGGTACAGCCCGAACAACTCGCGGCCGCGCTCTCCGAACCAGAGCGGTCGTGCGGGCTCGGACTCGCCCTCGTTCGTTCGCGTACCCGGCGTTGCAGTCTCGAAGCTCCGAGCTGCACCGATTTGAATCTGCCCGTCACTCATGAACGGACCGTCGTCTGCTCGAGTCGCTCGAGTGTCTCGAGCCGCAAGGCGCTCCGGACCGGCGCTGGCCAGGTCCGCACGTCGAAGCCGTGACGCTTGAACAAAGCTACAGCGATGCGTTCCAAGCCGAGCCCAAAGCAGCCCGAGTGCGCAAACGTGCCGGCCGGGGTTTCGATCCCGTACAGCTCGGTGAAGTGCACTTCGTGATAGTTGAACGACACGATCGCCGTCGGTAGCACCTCAGACGTGATCGGAGTCACCAGCTCGAACTTGAGCTGATGTTGCAGCTGATTCGCCGCGAGCATTCGCCCGCCGCGGCCGAAAAACGGGTCGTTCGCAACGACGTGTTGGGCTTCCAAGCCGATGTTTGCGAGCAGCTTGATCGCGCGTTCGTACCAGTGCTCACGCCACTGCTGGACGTCTTCGGGTGCGCCGAGGCGGACTTGCTCGCGCATGCGAAAGCTCTGCAATCGCGCCGGGTCACCAGACGGTTCGCGGCGGAAGCAATACGACGTCAAATCGAAGAGCCTGCCTTGTTCGGGAAGCCGGCCACGCAAGCTCGGGTACAGCGGCTGACAAGTTGCGGACGTCATGACGACGTCGGTCATGTTCACCGCGCCGGCGTAGCTCTGGCCATCCTTCAACGCCGTGAGCAGCTTGAGATGGTCGGCCTCGGTTCCGTCGAAGCTGAAGATCAAGCCGGCCAAGTGCGGAAACGATTCGAGATACCCGATGCGCTCCAAATTCGGACGCGGCATCACCGGCGGAAAATGAACGTGCGTCGCAGCATCGGCGCGCGTGTGCTCTGAGACGTAGTCGTTGAAGCCCTGAATCACGGCTTCATACGCGGCACCGTGCCCATATAGGCCCGGCACACCAGTCGGAATGAAGAGGCCGTGTTCGACGAGGCCCGCGAGCAGCGCTTGCTCCGCGAGTTGTTTCTCTCGAGTCACGCGTTCGTCGATCTTCGTCATCGTCAGGTCGCCTTGTGCACGAGGAGAAGCTGCGCGTTCGTCGCGAGGATGCGATCGTTCGCGATCATGAGGATCGACGAGTACACGTCGCGCAAATGCCGCCCGACGCTCTGCGGAGTGTCGTTGCGATAGCCTGCGATGCCGCAGAGCGGCAGCACGCGCGTGACGATGTCGACCGCGGTTTCGGAGGTGTTCACCTTGAGCTGGTTCACTCGCAGTGCGAACCCCATGCTAGTCAAAGTTTCGATGCCGCCGTTCGGCTGCGTGATCAGCGCCTCGAACTCGGCGATGAACGCCTGAATAATCAAGCGGAGCCCATCGAGCGAGGCCGTGACCTCAGCCAAACGTGACGCCGTCGGCGGCACAGTGCCCGGTGTCTTTCGAGCTTGTGCTCGTACCATCGAGTGTGCGCGTGAGACTGCATCCGAAGCGATGCCGAGCCACACCGAAGACCAGAGCGCGTGTGAGTACGGCACCATCGTCGCGCTCGCTGCCAGGGCGAAGTTCGGCACGATCTGGCCGAGCGTTCCGCGACCGTGCAGCTGAAACGCGGGGCTGCAGGTGCCGCGCATCCCGAGCGTGTCCCACACGCCTTGCTTCTGGAGCTCGAACTCGCCGCGCCGGAGCAGCGCGAGGACTTGATCGTTTCGGGGCGCATCGGGGGCGCGGCGCACGGTCACCAGCAGATCGTCCGCGTGCTCGCCGTACGAGATCGTGCTCGCTTGTTTGCTCAGCGTGAATCCAGCTTTGTCGTTCGGCTCGACCGAGGCGATGCTCGAGCGCATGTCGCCACCGATACCGACTTCTGACGTCACCGAGGCGATCAGCAGCTGCCGCGACGCGACTTCGCGCAAGTAGTCGCGGATGTAGCTCGAGCCTTGCCCGTGGCGGAGCAGGCAGGCCAGCTGGATCTGGTGCATCGCGAAGACCATACCGGTCGAGGCACAGCTCGCGCCGAGCGTTCGGCACATCTCGGCGAGCTCGGTCAGGCCTACTCCGAAGCCGCCTAGCTCGACCGGAACAGCTGCACCGAGGAGGCGGGCCTCACGAAGAGCAGCGATCGATTCGCTCGGAAAGCGAGCCTCGCGGTCGACTTCGCCTGCTTTGGGCGCGACGACCTCGTTGGCGATTTGCTGCAGCCGCTGGCTGCGCTCGACGTCGGGTAACGAGCTTGCGTCCATCACCTAGCTCCTGCTGCTGGCGAATCTCCGCGTAGCTCGGAGATGGCGCGAGCGATGTTTTGCACACTCTCGAACACCTGGCGCGTCAGGAAGCGGTCGGGGAACTCGAGGTCGAATGCCGCCTCCAGCGCGAGCATCACGGCGACGCTGGCGTGAGAGGTTAGGCCTAACGTGTAGAGATCCGAGTCGTCCTTCAAACCTGACGAGTCTGTCAGTCGGCCGTGCTCGAGGACCACGCTGCGAACTTGTTGAAGAAGGGTGTTGTCCATGCTCGCGAATGCTTCAGCGCGACGGACGCGTACGACGACGTGTCAAACTCACGTCTCCCGCGCCGGCGCGTTTTGTCACGGCGTTCGCGCATTGCACGCGCTGTGCCGCTCACCGCTGCCACAGCTTAGTCGTCCTCGTCACGATGCAAAGTACCGAGCACGCCTTTTTCCGTGTGCGGATCTCGGGCTGTTCCGCGGGTTTCCGTCGTTGCGATGTGCAGCACACGACGCAGATCGGCCCGAAAGCTCCGTCGCAGCTCTCCGACGGACCCTAGTGACTTGCGAAACGTGCGGAGGCGCCTTTGCAGTATTGCAGCCGACCGCGGCAGATTTGCCTCAGCCGCTCGCGCCGCTGCTGAGAGCGGCGGACCGGCGGAGTGCGTCACTCAATCGCCAGTCGCGAGCGCTCGCAAGGCTGCCATCTTGGGTGCCTTCGACAGAGGCTGGCTCTGGTACTCGAGTCCGCCCCACGCCCCGAACTTGCTCCACTGCTCGCACGAGTTGTAGTAGACGGCCAGTCCCCCGCCGTTCTCCAGCCAGGTCGCGTGCGCTTTGCGGTAGAGGTCGCCCATCCGCGCACTGCGGTTGACGGCGAGCAAGCGCTGGATGAACGCGGCATCGTTCTCGAGCCCCCCCGCTGCCAGCAGGTGTTGGCCGGCTTCGTAGGCGATCAAGTCTACGCCGTGCGCGTTCGCCACTTTGCGATTTGCACGCGTGTCCGCGGCGACGCTCGCTTCGATCTGGTCCTCGGTGTCATCGAGCAGCGCGTCGACCGACAGGTCCTGCGCGCCGTCGTCGGGCGTGAAGATTCGGCCGAAGTACGGGGCGACTGCGAGCGCATCAGGCCGCCCGCCGAGTGGGTTGATGCGGGCGTCGTCGTAGTACGACAGCAGGTTGTCGTTCAGCGTGCTCGAAGCGCTCTGACCGCTCAACACCCCGACAACTCGGCTCGCCCCCAGCACGCGCCGGAATGTCGAGTGCACGAACGCAGCGCGCCGGACCGAGAACCTCAGCCCTGCGTCGTACCGCTGCGCGTCTTCGTCGTCGTCCGGCGCTGCGTCCTCGTTCAGCCCTGACACCAAGCCGCGCTGCCCTTCCCACGCAACTTGAGGAAAAACTGGATTCCAATTCTCGTTCGAGTACTCGGCGTACACCTTCAGGTCGGACGCGAGCTCGTCGCGGATCAACTCGGCGGCTCGCTCGACGAAATCATCGTCGGCCAGGTGCGGCACTGAGTACCACAGGTGCCCATGCAGCGCGTTCGCGGTCTCGATCATCATCTCGATCGAAGCTCCGCGCGCCGTGCCTTGTGCCGCGAGTGCGGTCGTGCGTTCGCTCCACGTCGAGACGGGATTGCCGTTCGTCGCGCCCCAGTCCATGAAGCGAAGCACGCGAAAGCCTTTCAACGCGGACTCGAACGTGGGTTCGAAGCTCGCGCTGCCGACGAGACGAATGTCGCGAACGCGATCGGCTTTGTTCGAGCGATCGATGCGCACGAAGATCGGTTCTTCGACCGAGCGCGTCGTGGAAAACGCGATCGACCTCGTCGCGCGCGACGTGATCTCGAGACCGGGTGCGAGCACCGTCAAGTCCCCGTCGCCTTTCCAGGTGAGCGTGAAAGTGCCGCCATCGAACGGTTGAAATACGCTCGCGCGCAGCTTCTGACCGTCGTACGGAACCTCGAGTGGATAGCCGTCCTCGTCGACCGGCACGCTGTCTGCGAGCTGCGTGTCCCAGGTGACGCCGTCGGTCGACGCCCACGCGTCGCGGCTGCGAAATACATCGGACGACGGTGTTTGTGTCGCGTAGTAGTTGATCGCCGCCAAGTTGACGCCGATTTCCGAAGGTTCTCCGGACGGTGGTGCGCCTTCGCTCGGTTGCGGCGAGTTCGAGCACGCACCCACACAGGACACCATCAGCGACATCCAAAAGTGTTTCATCATCGAGCCCACCCGAAGTCTAAGGTCCGCGAGCGAGCCTGAACAGAGCCGAAAGATCCTTGCAGCGGACAGCTGCGGAGATCATCTCACCGGAACACGTACGTCGCACGCTCGACTGCGTTTCGTTGCTCGTACCTATCCCGCCGATACCGTGTTCACTGCTCGTTTCGAGGATTGCGCCTACGACGATCGTCGCGCCGTCTACCGCGAACGGCCAGCCGAAACCGTCGTTCGGGTCCGTGTGGTGCGGTTTGATGTACGCGAACGCCACCCACCCTTTGACGGTCTCGAAAACGGCGGCGTCCGAGTACTGCGCGTCGGTGCGCTTCGGCCAGCTGAAGGCCTGGTTGCACCGCTCGCATCGCCGGGCGCGCCGTTTGCGACACCGTCGGTCAGCGCGATCACAAGGCCGAAGAAAGTCGGGGCGTCTGGAGCGGTCGCGTGCGGCACTCCGGTTGGCTCGAGCGCTCGCTCTCGACCGCGCCGCGCGCGAGAACCTCGTCGGCCAGCGCCACCGCAAGCCCGAAAAAGTCCGACGCGTCTGGAGCTGTCGCGTGCGGCACTCCGGTTGGCTCGAGCGCTCGCTCTCGACCGCGCCCGCGCCGCGCGCGAGAACCTCGTCGGTCAGCCCCACCGCAAGCCGAAAAAGTCCGACGCGTCT
>DASRXR010000200.1:0-3177 GCA_035687405.1 Polyangiales bacterium | reverse complement strand
CCACAAGAATCTCGCGACCACGAGCCACTACGTCCACGGCAACGTGAAAGCCGGAGAGCGTGTGCTCGCTGCAGCTATCGGTGATTCCGGGCGGCAGCCGCCCGAACCTGGCAATTCACGGCCTGAAACAGGGTCGATTTGGCCAAGCACATCGCAAGAAAATCAAGCATTTGCGAGCGCACCAACCGCTTCAGGTTCCTGTACCCGCAAGGGTGTGGAGGTTCGAGTCCTCTCTTTCGCACCAGATTGGTTGTAGCTCGGGGATTTTAGTGGGTTCGGTCGATGGCTCGAGGCCGTCGACCGTCGGGGACGCTGCGCGGGGGCGCGGTGTGCCACCCGAATGCCACTCGAAAGGTCTGGACCACATCGAGAGCGCTCTCTCGAGAATCGGATCCGACTGGCGGACGAGTGGCGTCGAGGTCGCGATGCGACGCTCGCTGCTCGAGCTGCTTCTCTTGCTCGACGACCGTTGCGTGGCGCTTCGCTTCCTCCGAGGCGAGACGATCGCGAGCTCATTGCGTATTCCGCCTGACGTGGACACCCGTACCGCCAGCATGAGGACACACGCGAAGCGCATTCGGAGCGCAGCGACGTGAGTCGTCTTGATGTCGTTAGTTCAAGGCTTGGTTTTTCTCCGTGAGGGACCGTCGAGCTGGATCTTGTAGGCGTTGTGGACCAGCCGATCCAGAATTGCGTCGGCGAGCGTGGGTTCTCCGATCCACTCGTGCCAGTTCTCACGGGGAAGCTGACTCGTGACCACTGTCGCTCGAGCGGCATATCAGTCTTCGAGCACTTCGAGCAGGTCGTGTCGCTGCGCCTCCGTTGGGTTGCCCAAGCCAAGGTCGTCCAGAATCAGCACTTGAGCTCGGCCGAGCTTGCGCATCACTTTCATGTACGTCCCGTCGGCCTTCGCAAGCGCCAGTTCGTCGAAGAGCCGGGGGACGCGCCGATAGATCACGCGCAGCCCACGGCGGCATGCAGACTGCCCGAGCGCACACGCCAAGTAGCTCTTTCCCGTTCCCGTCATCCCCGTGATCAGCACGTTGAGATTCTGATCCACCCAGGCGCAGCTCTGAAGCTGCCGCAGCATTCCTTTGTCGATGCCACGCTGCGCCGATGAGTCTACGTCTTCTAGACACGCGCCTTCGATGCGTAGCTCTGCATCTTTGAGCAGTCCCTTGATGCGGCGATTGTCGCGCGACAGATGCTCCGCATCGACGAGCATCGCGAAACGCTCCTCGAAGCTCAAGCTGCTCACCTCGGCGTCCTTGTGTTGTTCTTGAAAGGCCAGCGCCATCGCGCCGAGCCTCAGCCCATACAGTTTCTCGATCGTTGGCTGTGTCAGCATCGCAGTCTGTTCTCCTCAATCGTCAGTGGAAGTACGTCGGCCCACGCACGTTCGCGTGTCCGATCTGTTTGCGCTCTGCGCGCTCCTGCTGCTGCGGTCCCAAGCGCAGCATTCGCTCGACCGGCTTGTACGAGCTGCCTCCAAGCCGTAGCGCGAGCTCGCATGCCTCTTCGATGCGCGCTGGCTCGTACGCCTTGGCTACGCGTCTGAGGCCGAGCGCCGAGCGCAGTCCGGTCGGCCTCATGTCGATGAGCTTCTGTACGTATGCAGCCGTCAGCGGCCCGACGCTCTGCGCCCACGCGATCACCGCCGTCGGGTCCGCCTGCGCCCACGCTTGGTGATTGGGCGGCCGATGTGATGGAGTCGTCGTACTGCCGTACGCCGCATAGCTTCGAGAGTGACTCGCCACGCGCGTGCCTCGGTGAAACACTTCGAGCGTAGTCGCCGTCAGCCGCACATCGACTTCTTCGTGCACCAGCTGATAAGGCACCGAGTAACAGTGCTTCTCCACCTCGATGTGGTGATCTCCGTGCACGGTCGCTCGAGGCCATTCGCTGCACTCGAAGCCTGCAGATGGCAGGGCCAGGAGCGCCGGCTTGTCCAGCGTTTCGTACAACTCGCGGCGCGACTTGCCGCCCAGCCGCTTCATCGGCCGATCGTTGAGCGCGTCGAGCAGTTCACGAATCCGCTCGTTGAGTACGCTCAGCGAGAAGAACGTTTCGTTGCGCAACCGGGCCAAGATCCAGCGCTGCGCCACCTGCACTGCCACTTCGACCTTCGATTTGTCGCGAGGCTTGCGCGGTCGGGCCGGCACGATCGCCGTGCCGTAGTGCCGGCCAAAGTCGCTGTACGCGCGAGCAATCTGCGGTTCGGTACGCGACGGCACGCTCACCGCACTTCGAAGTTGATCGGGCACGACCATCGAGGTCACACCGCAGAAGTACGCGAACATTCTTACGTGCGAGCCGATGAAGTCCGGGATGCGTTGCGTCTGCGTCGCTTCGGCGTACGTATAGCTGCTCGCCCCCAACACGCCGACGAACAGCTCGACGTACACGCGCTCGCCCGTCTGCGCATCTTGCAAGTGCGGTCGCTTGCCCGAGTAATCGACGAAGCTCTTGTCGCCGGCGCGATGCACCTGTCGCATCCACACGCCACGCTTCTTCTGCCACGCTCGATAGCGATCGCAGTACGCCGTGTAGCGATAGCCGCCCGGGTGCGCCTGCAGATACTCTAAGTGCAACAGCTCCAGTGTTACGCCTGCGCGACGAAGCTCCGTGTGAATGTACACAGGGTCCGGCTCCGCTCTCGATGCCGCGGACGGCTGCGGGTCGCCGAACAGCCGACGCTCGAGCTCCGTATCCGAGAGCTCCTCCACCAGCTCCCACGTCAGCCCCGCGCTGTCGGCGCGACCGCATGTCTTCGACACCACGCTGCGCCCCACGCCGGACGCGGAGGCCGCCTGACGAACGCCCAGGCCCAGCACCCATCTCAGTCGCAAAATCTCTCGTACCCGATGCATTCGCAATCGCTCCATCTGCGCCCTCCGAAGGGAGCGGCGTAGTCGAACGACGGCTCACGTCACTGTGCCAACCGTGATCCTCCGGCGGGCCCACCACGCTGTCTGCATGCGGCGATCCGAGTGTCCGCATGACGGCGATCTCGCTGTCCGCGCCGCCGATCTCGGTGTTGAACGAAGCCGCTGCGCGGCGGATGCGCGTTGCTGGTGCCGCCTCGACTCACCGTCCGAGGTGCGGCCTCCTAGTCGTCGTCGGCGTCCATCCCGGACGTCGGCCACGCCGACGAACAGGAGATCGATATGCAGCTAC
>DASRXR010000199.1:0-4856 GCA_035687405.1 Polyangiales bacterium | reverse complement strand
CCTCTTCGGTGTGCCAGTGCTCCGCGATGTGCTTGACATCCACGACCGTGACGATCGCGTCGAGCCGCGTGGTCCGCTTGATCGCGTCGTCCAAGAAGAACGATTGAATCACCGGCGCGGGATCGGCGAGCCCGGTCGTCTCGATCACGATGTGCTCGATCGTGCGGTCGGTCTCGAGGATGCGCCCGATCGCACGGATCAAATCCTCGCGCACGGTGCAACAGATGCAGCCGTTGTTCATCTCTACGATCTGCTCGTCGGTCGACACGATGAGCTCGTGGTCGATCCCGACTTCGCCAAACTCGTTCACGATCACGGCCAGCTTGCGGCCGTGTTCTTCGGACAAGATGCGATTGAGCAGCGTCGTCTTGCCGGCGCCGAGAAAACCCGTAAGCACCGTGACAGGGACCTGAGAGTTCATCGCGGCTCCTCTCGATGCGGACAGCACGCTCGGAGGTGCGAAGCCAGCCCGCGGCGCGTCGTCCGTGAATCTTCATGTCACGCGCGATGTTTCGAGATGGCAATGCGTACGTTTCGCTTACGCATCACACTCACTGGCACTCGCTGGCACGTTCCGACAAGCTCAAACGAGAGAGTCGTCCGCGCGCCCGAGCAACGTTCCTCGATAGCGTTCCATCGGGAATGCGGGGCCCGGATCGACCTTGCGCCCCGGCGCGACGTCTTCGTGGCCGACGACGTCTTTCAACTGATACGTTTGAACGAGCAGCACGCCGAGATCGATCGCAACCGTCAGCTGTTCCGACGTGTACACCTTCCAACCCATCTCGGGTCCGCCGTGTTTGTGCTTGGCGATGATCACCTCATCGTCGGGAACGACTCCGCCGAACCACGTGCGCCACTTGGAGCCCGTGCGGTGCAGCTCGCCCGGATTCGCGATCTCGATGCCGATCGAGAACTCGTTCACGCGCACTCGGTTGTTGTATGCGCTCTTGCCGGCGTGCCACGCGATCACGTTGAACGGCACGAGCTGAACGATCTTGCCGTCCTCACCGACGACCACGTGCGCCGAGGCTTTAGCCGCCGGATTCGTCAACCACGTGACACTACTGTCAGCACTGCGGCCCGCCGTGAAGTGCATGACCAAGATCTCGGGTCTGAGTAGTCCGGCGTGGTTCGGCGACTCGCGAAACGGAAATGGATTGCCATCGTCGTTGACCAAGCGATGATTGACGATCTTCATGAGCCCCCCGGCGTCCGCGGCGCACGCCACTCCAGCCTGAGGTGGAATACGCCGCGCGTCTTGTGAGAAATTTCACCCGCCCGTCGATTCGACGCGTGTGAGTCACGCTCGCACAATCATTCGACGTCAGCGCGAGCGGCCGAGAACCTGGCGATGGGTTCGCTAAATCGTTGTCGCTACAGGAGCGCGGTCCGCACGACCTTGCCGCCCGCATCTGACGTGAAGTCGGCCGCAAGCATTTCTTCGGGTACGCCGAGCGCCGCTCCGAGCGTCCGAGCCGCCGCGACGTGCGTTTGGGCCGCGGGAATGTCGCCGCCCATCACAGCCGTACCTGACGCCGAATCGATGTCCGACGCCACGTAGGCACCACTGCTCGCCTTGGCCACGCCGCCGACTACACCCGGCTTCACGTTCTTGCCGATCATCATCATCACGCTGTGGTTGCCGTAGTGGTCGCGACCGCTCCGAGACTCGACCTTCGCGATGCCGTTCAAGTTGCGACCGAACACGTTCAACGTCGCAAACGTGACCTTGTCGGTCAGGCTCAACATCGCGAGCGCGTCCATCACGGCTTGAATGCCCTGCACGCCGGAGACGGTTTGCGTGGTCTCGGTCTGCAAGTCTTGATCGGAGTGATTGTCGCCGCCGAACGGAATGCGCACCGTGACGACCGGCGTGACGTTCGCCGAGATCAGTGCCGCCGCCGCGAGTGCCTGGCCATTCACGTCGTCGGCCGTGATCGCCATCAGCGTCGTCGCGAGCGCCTCGGCGAGCTCGCGCACTTGCTTTTGGCTGAGCGCGAGCGCGTCCAAGAACTTCTTCTGCACGTCGCTACTGTCTTGCTTCGCGAGTGCGTTCAGCTGATCGAGCGCCGCGTCGCGCATCGGCCGCAGCTTCACGAGCGGGTCATTGCGCGAACCAGTGAGCAACTGCTTCAGCTGCGTCGGCGAAACCGCCGGCAACGTGCGCCCCGCAAAGCTCACGAGCTCACTCGCGTTGCCGCGCGCGCCGACCGCGATCGGTTCCGGCTGGACCGTGCCAAAACACGCGCCCAAGTGTTTTGCGTACGCAGACACGAGCATCTCGCCGCGATTGGTCGCACCGAGCAGCTTCATGACTTTCGGCTGATCGCCATGCACGGTCGTCCGCGTCGAGTGATGAAAGAAAGCCGTGCGCGTGAGCGTCGCCGCTTGCAGCGCACCGCCCGCTTCGATCGTCGCCCACGGTTTTGCGACGTTGTACATCTTGTCGCCGAGCTGCAACGGCGTCGCGGCCATCTCCGGCTGCATCGGGTGAATGATCTCCGGTGCTTCGTAGGTGCCGGGGCAGTTGCAGTTGATCGGATCGCCCATGCTCGAGGCGCTCACGATCAAGTACTGCAGCTTGTCCTTCGCTGAGATCGCGCACTCGAGATCTTGCGCAGTCGCGCGGCGTGGATTCGCGAGGTACCAACTCGGCAAGCCGGTCGCCATCGCGCGCAACGCGAGATAGCTGCCTCCGACCAGAGTGCCCAACAGTGCATCACGACGTTTGATTTCGGCGGCCATGGTTACCTCAGAGTCCTACCGAAAGGGCGGTTGGCGCTTCGCACGCGAGCACGAATGCAGATTTGAGCGCGACCGCAGGTTGGCGTTTGTTCGCGGCGAGCACGGAGTCGAAGTGGGCTTGCACGATCTGCAGCGCGGCAGCGTGTTTCGGATCGCTCGGTGGATAGCCCATCAGCTTTTCCACGATGTCGGGCAGCGCCGTCGCTGCGTTCGCGCTCGTGTACACGGGGTCGGTCATCGAATCGATCACCTGATTCGCGACGTTCTCACACAGCATCTCGGTCGCAGCGCGATAGAACAGCGTCGGGTCGGACGGCGTGATCGGACTCTCCGAACCACGGCTGAACGCATCCGCTGCGACGCTGCTCGCGATGCGCGCGGTCCCGGCTTGCGCTTGCGTCGGCAAAGTCGCGACGAGCGCGCACAGATCCGGCCGGTTCAAGCGATTCGACAGCGCCACACACAAATGATCGCGGCGCGCGATGCTCACCGCCATCTGGCCTTCTGCGAAGGTCTGCGTGGCAGCCGCTCCAGTGACGAGTGGCGACGCGAACAGCTCTCGCACGAGCGCGAGGAAGTCGTAGTTCTTCTCTTGGAACACGCGCGCGACCCGTCGGTACTCCGCGTCGGTCATCGTGCAGTCGTACGAGTTGGCGTAGAAGCACAGCTTGCGCGTCATCTCCGCCGCGAAGCTGTTCAGCGAGCCTTCCGGCGTATCGGTCGTCACCTGCGCGAGCATCGGCCCGAAGTCGAACAGGCTCGTGCCCATGGTGTTCACGTTGCCGAACGCAAAGCCTCCGCCGGTCGTCTTCGGGCGCGGATTCGGCGCCGTCATCATGAAGCCGCGCGTCGGATAGTCGTTTCGATCGTTGAAGTCGTATTGGTTGCCCCAAAACTCGCGCATTGGATCGAGGCCCTTGTGGCAGCCGTAACACTCCGAACCGCTGACGGCGTGGTCGGCATCGAGGCCTTGCGTGCTGAGCGGCACGATCGCGTTTTCGCTCGTGAACGAAAACCCGAGCGCGACGAGCAGCGACTGATTCGCAGTCACGCGGTGCTGATTGCTGTCGTTCGTGTTCCAGAGCGCGAGAAACGCCGGCGTCGTAAAGAAGCCGAGCCGCGGCAGCTTCAGCGCAAGCTCGGTGGTCTTGCGCAACGTCGGTAAGTCGTACGGCCGCAGATACGGCTCGCCATCCGCGATCGAACGCACGTTCACCCACTGCCAGTCCGACATGTCCTCCGCAGTGAAGTACGGCTTCGACGCGTGCTCCCAGCACGTCGGCGTCGCTGCAAACGGAAAGCGCGGCGTGAACCCGAGCAACCGCTGAAACAACATCGCGTTGCCGTTGTACGTCGCGCTCGCGACGACCGCGCCGGCGGCGTCCATCGCCGTTCCACCGCGGCAGTTTTGGAACATCGTGCCGCCGCGGCCGGCGAGCCCGTTTGCGCTTACGGGCGGCTGGTCGTCGAACACCATGAAGTTCGGGCTGTTCGGATCGAGCGTCTGTTCGAGCGGGATCGCGTTCCCGCTGTAGTCGACCTTCCACGCGAGCGGCTGCGCGGTGGTCGCCCGGCGGGTGAACGCAAACGGCTGATCGTTCGGCATCTCGATCTGCAGGTACAGGCTCTTCAGTCCCGTCGTCAGCATGTAGCGCTGTGTCGTGAGCACTTCGGTCAGCGGCCGGTGCTCCGCGACCAGCTGCAGCGCGGTGCGCGCGAAGCTCTCTTCGAGGTTTTGGACCAGGCGCGTGAAGGCGTCGTCACCGACCGCGCTCCGGCCGAACGGACCAAAGTCGAAGCCGCCGTTTTCCAAGAGCTGCGGCTTGAAATCTTCGGTCGGCGTGAAGCCGGTTTGCTGAAACGCATTCTTGAAAAAGACGAGCAGCTTCGCTTTGAACAGCGGCTCGAACGTCGGGTCCGACGTCCAGAGCTCGATCCGCTTTTGCAGCCCGAGCGGGCCATGCGCGCTGAGCTCCGCAATGTCCTCGTCGGTTGGTGCGAGACCTACGAGCAGGTTCTTCACCTTTCGCGACACGGACAATGCAGTCTGAGTCGACCACGCCATGTCGCTTGCAGGTGCGGCTGGAGGAACCGGTGCGGCCGATCCC
>DASRXR010000198.1:0-13293 GCA_035687405.1 Polyangiales bacterium | reverse complement strand
CCACGGCGCCGATCGTGACGACGACCGATGGCAAGAGCGAGCCGATCGTGTGGTTCTCGAACAACGGCAAGCTCAACGCGGTCGACGGCGAAACTGGCGCGGTGCTGTGGAACGGCGGCAACGACACGTGCAGTGGCGTGCGGCGTTGGACGTCACCGATCGCAGTGAAGGGCCGCATCGTAGTCGGCGGCGACAACCATCTGTGCTCGTGGTCCGTGCACTGAAAAGCGTGAGCGGCCGAGAGGCGGGCCGAGTTAGTGCTCTAGCCCGCTTCCGGCGCCACGACGTTATCGTCCGACTGGCGATCGATCAGCTTGTTGAGCGGATCGACACCGACCTTCGACGGCCGCTCTCGCAAGCGAAAGCGCTGCTCGGAGGCGCCTTTCGGCAACTTGCGACGCTCGATGAACAACGCGTTGCCGTCGGCATCGAGCGCACCGACGTCCAGGTAGTCTGCGAAGTCGAGCTCGGTCTGCTCGCCGCGTTCGTCACTGCGGAACTTGCGCGTGACCAACTTCAACGTGACATCGTAGTAGCCGTCCGGCGTCTGCTTGATCGTCGCTGAAGTCGCCCGATTGTCGTAGAGCGTGATCGTCTCGAACAGGTCTTCGATCAGGTAGCGATACTCCGGCGGCGTCTCGTCGCGGAGGAACCCCACGAGATCCGCTGTGGTCGAGTACGGTGGGCCGCGCCACTTCCAAGCTTCGAGGTACCGGCGCAGTGCCCGGTCGACCCGCTCTTGTCCGATGTAGTCCTGCAGCGCGTACATCGCGATGCTGCCTTTATTATAGTGGATGTACGGCTGGTTTTCGTTGTACGCGATCGGAAGCTCGCGCTCGCGCTCGGTCGCGCGGCCGACCAGGTATTTGTCGAGCTCGTACCGCAAGAATCGCCGCATGTGATGCGGGTCGTAGGCCTTCTTCATCACCATCAGCGCGCTGTACTGGGCGAGCGTTTCAGTCGTCATCGTCGCACCGCGCACGTTCGCGCCGATCACTTGGTGGGCCCACCACTGATGTGCGACCTCGTGCGCCGTGACGTAGTACGGATAGTTGATGTCGTCGGGATCCGAGTCGCGAACGCGCGCGATGAAGCCGATCGCTTCCGAATACGGCACCGTGTTCGGAAACGCCTGCGCAAACGTCTCGTAGCGCGGAAACTCCACGATGCGCAGCGTCTTGTGCTGATACGGACCGAACGCGGTCGAGCAGTACTCTAGGCCGTCTTTCATGCCCTTCAGCATGCGCTCGAGATTGAAGGTGTGACTCGGGTGGTGATAAATCTCGAGCGACACGTCGCGCCACTGGTCGCGCTTCACCGCGAATTGCGCCGACAACACCGAGAAGAAGTTCAGGATCGGAGTGTCGAGCACGAAGCGCGCGTGACGCCGGCCGTTTTCCAGCGAGCTCGACTCCAAACGCCCGGGCGAGAGCGCGATTTGATCGGCCGAGGTCGTCACGTCCGCAGTCAGATGGATGTAGTCGGAGTCCTGGCGGAGATAGTGGTTCTGCGCGGCGCGCTGATCGTCGCGCGACGCCATCCGCTGCTTCGGCTTGAAGCCGTAGTCGGCGCGGTCCTCGTCGCGTGTGAGTTCGCGATCCTCTCGATAGCCGAGGATCGGCAACTCGAAATTGTTCACGAACGTGCCGTTGTGCGCGACTTCGGTGCGTGGGCCCGAATGCCTGAACCGGGCTTCGTCGAGGCCGACATCGAACTCCAGATCGGCTTGCGCGCCCGGAGCCAGCGGCGCCGGCAGATTGAAGACTCGCACGCCGAGCGCGAGGTCCTGTTCCGCGGGCTGGCTCTGGCCTGCGACGCGAAGCCGGCGCAACTCGGCATCGACCGGTAACTCCACGAGCACGTGTTCGATCGCGGTGGTTGACTTGTTCTGAATCCGGTAGACGCCGCGAATGTCGACGCGCGGCAGCTCGGGGTGGACATCGAATTGGACCTGCGCGTCTACGATGCGCGGCTGCGAGCGGTATTGCCAAGCCTTGTAGCGGCGCTCGTAGTCGGCGCTCCTTCGCTGCTCCTCTTTCTGCGTGACGTACGGCTGCGTGACGTGCGTTCGATAGAACAGGAACACGCCGACACTCGCGAAGACGAGCGCAGCCACGAGCGACGTGACTTTCCAGGCTCGGCCGAAGCGCAACCGCGCCGCCGCCACCCGCTGCGTGAACCCATACTCGCGTCCGCGCTGGAAAAACACGTAGGCGGCCGCGATCAGCAGCAGCGCGAGCGCAAACCAGTACAGGCGAAACCACGCGAAGGGCCCGAGCATGTGGCCATAGCCGTTCATGTCCGAGTACGGCACTCGCGGGGCCGACGGGTAATCGATCAGACGTTCTTCGACGCCGAAGATCGCGAACAGCGTAGTGCTCGCGTAGTACACGACCATCGCCAGGTGGCCGAGATACTTGTTGTTGCTGAGCACCTGCAGCGTGATCGCGAGGACGCACAGGAGCGCGAGCCCGCTCCACTCGAGGACACCGAATTGGACGAGGTACTGCGAGAGCTCGATCTGAAAATAGCCACGCGTGACTTGGCCCAACACGGCGGCGAGCGCGCTCACCAGCAAGAGTGCGAACGAGATCACCCAAAGCGCGAGGAGCTTGCTCCACAAGAGCACCCAGGTCGGAACACGCGTCGCATCGACGACGTCTTGCACGCCGGAGTCGCGCTCGCGGTAGACGAGCTCACCCGCGTAGAAGGTGATCGTGATCAGGGAGAAGAGCCGAAACGAGCCCCGCGCGTTCTCGATCACTTGGTAGGTGACGGGCCACGTCGCGGTGCCGTAGATGTTCTTGGTACTGCTGAACGCGATCAGCAAGAACGCGAGCCCGGACAGCGCAAACGCCCAAAAGATCGCAGAACGCAGGACCTCGCTCACGTAGAGGCCTGCCGCTGCAAGCGACGCGCGAAACCATGCCGCAAACGAAGGTGTCGCAATCGTCCGTGGATACGCGATTTCAATCTCCGGCGCGGCGGGACCGCGTGCGGAATCGATGTCGCCGTTCGCTGCAGGTGAGGCTTTCTGCTCGGTCAGACCGACGCGAAATCCGTAGAGCGACAAGAGCAAGAGCCCTACCCCAGCGCCGGACCACAACAGCCGATTCAAACCCAACAAGCCGAACAGCGAAACCAGGTCGCGGTTCCGCTCCACCGGCGTCCAGTAGCGAACCTCGCGTTCGACCGCGACGAAGCCGAACGGATCCAAGAGTGATGCAAGCGTCCAAGACTCGATGTCTTGCATCAGGATGCTCGCGAGCACGTACCCGAGCACGACCACCACGACCCCGACGTAGACCGGCGCCATTCGCCGGGTGAGTGCAGCGAGCGAGAAGAACAGCGCGCCGGTGAAGAACAGCATCGGCCAGACCTGCACGACGTACGGCCAGGCATACGCTGAAAACCAAGTCGGGCCGAGTCGGGCGGGCCGCACGAACATCACGACGATCGACGCGAGCCACTGCGCGATCCCGATCACGGTAAACAACGCGGCGCTGAACACGAACGCGCCTAGAAATCTGCCCAGCAAGTACTCGCGGCGACCGACGTTCTTCGTGAAGATGATCGGCCACGTGTTGTGCTCGAAGTCGCGGTAAGCGGCCTGCCCGAACACCGCCGCGACCGTGAGCAAGCCGAGGAGTGCGACGGTGGTCGTCGTTTGAAACACCCCGAACGGACTGTTTGCGTGAACGCGCTCGCCGCCGACGGAGACAGACATGTTGCGGAACACGCCGCCCGAGCCGAGCATCATGAATGCTCCGGCTGCGGCGAGTGCCAGCGCGTAGGCGTAGGTCGAAGGCAAACGCAAGCGCTGCTTGCACTCGAATGCGATCAACCGGCCGATCATACGGAACGTGCCGCCACCGCGAGCGCGTGAAAGTAGACGTCTTCGAGATCCGGTGGCGATGGTTCGAAGCCAGCCGCCGGCAAGCCTTCGCTGTACACGCGCAACACGCGCCGGCCAGCGACGCGCCGCACCGCGACGACGTCCAGGCGTTGTGAGAGCGTTTCGAGCTCACTACCGTCGACGAAGCACTGCCAGATCTTACCTTCGAGCTCACGCGTCAGCACGAGCGGCCGACCTGCGAGTACCACCCGACCGTGCGAGAGGATGGCCATGTTCTGGCACAGCTCCGAGACGTCCGAGACGATGTGTGTCGAGAGCAGCACGACGACATCTTCGCTGATCTCCGCGAGCAGCTCGTGAAAGCGCATGCGCTCCGCCGGATCCAGCCCGGCAGTCGGTTCGTCGACGATGATCAGCTTCGGATTTCCGAGCAGCGCCTGCGCGATCCCGAAGCGTTGTTTCATGCCGCCCGAGAAACCGCCGAGACGTTGCGAGCGGTGTTGCCAGAGGTTGGTCTTGTGCAGGAGTGCTGTCACCGCCTCCCGGCGCGCGGCGCGGTCGAACAAACCTTTGAGCTCCGCCATGTGCTCGAGCATGTCCCAGGCGCTGACCTTCGGGTACACGCCGAAGTCTTGCGGCAGATAGCCGAGTACTTCGCGCAGTCGTTCTGGCTGCGTGCGGATGTCGATCTCGCCGAAGTGCAGGCTGCCGGCATCGACAGATTGCAACGTGGCGATGCTGCGCATCAGCGTCGACTTGCCAGCCCCGTTTGGGCCGAGCAGCCCGAACATTCCGGTCGGGATTCGAAGCGTCACCGCGTCCAGTGCGCGCGTGCCGTTCGCATACGTTTTCGACACTGCTTCGAGCTCGAGCTGCACGACTTCCCCACTGCGATGTGAGGCGAGTCTGCATCAAGCGCCGCGCGAGTGCGAGGAGAGAGACGAGAGCACTACGGGTCGCGGCGGCCTGGTTCTTGCTCCGGAAATAAATCCAGGAGGAGCCATGACTAACGACGAATCAAAACACACGCACCTCTCGGATGCTGCCGCCGAACACGACGTGGTCGAGCGCGCCGAAAAGGATCTCGACCAGGGCAAGAGTGCATCGACTGCCGCGGGGGAGTTCGTCCGCGAGGAGATCGAGCACGTGCGCGAAGGCAAACACGGGGCGCGTTCCGCGAAGCAGGCGATCGCGATCGGACTCTCGAAGGCGCGCCGTGCGGGTGTGCCGCTCGGTACGCCGAAGCGCGGACGCACCTCGGAAGCGACGCGAAAACAGGCCGAGCGCGAGACCGAGGCTGGGCCGAAGCGGACGAAGCCCTCGGCGAAACGAAGCCGGGCGATGAAGAAAGCGCTCAAGCGCGAGCCTACGTCGACGGTGTCGCGAACGGCCTTATCGAAGCAGGCGAAGAGTGCGGCGAAGCGGCGGCGCGCGACCGGCACGACGGTGACAGGTCGGAAGGCGGCCAAGCGAACGACGCGAACGACCACACGTAAGACGCGCACGAGTGCGGCGAAGCGCCGAACGCGCACCACCGCGACGCAGCGGCGCGCCAAGGAGGGCTGAGATGCGATCCACGCGATCTACTAAGACTACGAAGTCGAAGCGCAGCACGCGGACATCTTCGACCCGTTCATCCATCCGTGCGACGCCTAGCCGAGCCCAGCGCAAGACGGCGGCGAAGTCGCAGCCGCGCCGCTGGTCGGCCAAGGTCACAGCGACGAGCGACGCGCTCGACCTCGATTCGGATGTGTTCAAACGAACGCCGAGTGCGATCGCGCGTTCGGTGAAGCGCTCGGCCGAACGGAGCAAGCGCCGCAAGAGCACGCCGTATCGGTCGGCGATGTCCATGCTGACGTTCTACGAGAACCGAGCCGGCAAGAACCTCTCCGCGCGGCAGCGGAACAACCTCGAGCGCGCCAAAGACGAGCTGCGGAAGTTATTCGGACGTTAGAGCCCGCCGCTCTCAGCTGCCACGGGCGGCCACATCCGACCTCAGGCTGGGGTTGAACGAACAGCGTTGCGCGGGCAAAGTGGCGGCGTGGTGATCCACACGCGCGGCGTCTTGATCGTGACCAGTGTCTTCGCATGGGTGGTCGCGAGCGCAGCCCAAGCCGAGCCTCTAGCCGGGCGTTTCGAAGCCACCGGCGGCGCTCACGTGCTCGTGCTCGGCAAACGCCGCTGCGAAGCAGACGGCGACGTGGTCGGCTGCAGCGGCCCTTGGCTGTTCGCGGGCCTGGACGCGGCCGCACACGCACAAGTGATTCCATGGCTGGCACTCGGGCTGCGTCTAGCCGGCGGAAAAGACTTTGGTGACGGCACCCAAGTCGATGGCGATGCCAGCACTCGCGAACGCGACACGTGGCTCTGGCGAGGCTCGGTCGAGGCGCGCTTCGACCCACCCCTATGGCCACGCGCGATCTGGATCGCAGCGGAGCTCGGAGGAGTGGTCGCGGTGGCGACCGCAGAGACCGTCAGCGCCCAAGGCAACACGATCGAATCCTCGTCTACGAGCACCTTCGGGTTCCTCGCGGGTCTCGGCGCAGGCTGGGACTTCTCGATCTACGAAGGCCTGCTGCTCGGCTTCGAGGCTCGCCTCCAAGTTCTCACCATCGAGAAGCTCGGAACGCCGCCCACCGTCACCGGCAAGATCGACATCGGAAGTTTTCCCTACGTGTCGATCGGCCTGCACGCCGGCTATCGCTGGTAGCGCCGCCGTTGTCAGCTGCCGAGGCTCTCGCTCATCAACTCGGGGTAATACGTGTGCAAATCCGCGAGCGGATCGAGTGTGCCCTGCTCTCGCATCGCGCGATCGGCTTCCGCACGCAGGCTCGCGCCCTCTGTCCCGCCGATCAAGAACCCGAGCGCGTACCGATCTCGCGCGAGCTCTCCCTCTGCACCGATTCGACCGAGCAGCTCGATGACGTTTTTCATGTGCGCGATCGCCGGACCACGCCGGCCCGCCAAAAACTCGAGCCGCGCATGCGTGCGCGCCATCAGCGCGAGGCGGCCCTCTTCGAACGGTATCCCGCGCGCAACTTTGAGGTCCGCCCGCACGACCGCCTCCAGGTTCTCGGTTCGCCGTTCGACCACGTGCCGATTGATCAAGTACCGGATGCGCGAGCCGACCGCGAGCATGCTCATGAATGCGCTCAAGCGAGTCGGCGAACGCTTCCACTGCTTCCACGCGACCTCGAGCCACTCTTCTGCCCAGCTGTAGTCGTGCGTGCTGCACGACGCTCGCATCACCGAGATCATGTGCAACGTGTGCAGGGGCCCGAACCGATTGAGCGGCAGCAGCTTGCGCTCTTCCAACAAGCGCGCCTTCGAGGACTCGGCCTGGTTGTGGATACCCTCCACGAACGTCTGACCGGCCGTGAGCTGAAGGATCGCGTTCTGGTTGTTGGTCGCGCGCGCTTCCTCGAGTGATTGCGCGAGCTCCAACTCGGCACGTCGATGCTCGCCAAACGTGAGCAGCGTTCCAATCCGCACCGCGACGACTACGAACCGATGAAAGTAGTCGCCGCTCGAATCAGCGCCGTCGGCGCGGAAGAGGCGCTCCGCTTCGTAGGATGGCTCGAGGATCTGCGTCGATCGGCCCAACATGTACGCACACAACGCGCGCGAGACCAACACGTCCGCGCGCAGCGAATCGATACCGAGCTCGCGCGACAACACATCGGCCCGCTCCAAGAGCGCGTCACACTCGCGACCCGCGCGCGCCGAACCGTTCACGCAGGTCACGATCGCAGTCACACACAATGCACGAGCGACGCTGCGAGGGTCACCGGCTGCGAGCGCGGTCCGGAGTGCACGGCACTGAAAGAGCGCAGCGCGCAACGGATCGTGCGCCTGATATTCGACCGCGAGTGTGGTGTACAAGTCGGAGGTCGTCGCGAGCTCGTTTGCAACCGGGTTTCGCTTGAACTCGAGCCCGCGCGCTGCGAGCACGGTTCGCTCCCAAACCACCGCCGCGATGACGCCGGCGTCAGTCTCCGGGACGTGAAGGTCGAGCGCAGCGAGCACCTCACGCACGAGCGCTTCGCCGCGCTGGAACTCACCGCAGCGCAACAGATGCGATGCCGCGAGACGCATGCAGCGCACGGACGCTGCGGATTCGAGGCCTTTAGCCGCCTCGATGTAGGCGTCGGCGGCACGGCGCCCGTGTCCACTCCGCGCCAGCACTTCGGCCAGACGCAAGCGAAGCTGAACCCGATCAGGCCCGGTCGAATCGCTCAGCTCGATGCAACGCCCGTAGAGCTCTGCCGCGCGCTCGAACGCGAACGCGGCCTCGGCGCGCTCAGCTGCGACGCGCCCGTGGCGCAGCGCCGCCGTCGGCTGCTCGGCACCGAGCGCGAGCGCGTGCAACCAACCCGGATCACAATCCGGCTGGAGCTCGAGAGCGCAGAGCAAGTCTGCGTGAATGCGCGTTCGCTCCTGGGGATCGAGGGATGCGAGCACGCCTTCACGAACGCGGTCGTGATAGACCTCGAGCAACTGCGAGGTTCCCATCTCGCGCACGCGGATCAAGCGGAGCCCGCGCAGTGCGTGCAGGAGCGCTCGGCCTTCGGTCCGCACGGCCGCAGCTTGGAGCGCGACCTTCGGCGATAGCGGCCTGCCTGCGACTGCAAGCATCTTCAAGGTGCGCGTCGCATCGGACGACAACAACTCGGTCGTCTGATCGACGAGCTGCTCGATCGAGAGCGCGTCGAGATCGGACTCGCCGTGCGCGAGCTTCGCTTGCACGAGGGTCGCGAGCTGCGACACGAGAAACGGATTGCCTTGCGACTCGCCGGCGATGCGACCGATGAGGTCGGGTCGCTCGAGTGCGACTGCTCCCAAACGACGCTCGCACAGCTCGCGCACGTCGTCTTGCTCGAGCGCAGCGAGGTCGATGATCCGCTCGACCGCCTGACTGCGAGACCGCACTGTGCGATCGAGCAGCTCGCGCAAGCACGGACTGGTTTCGACCTCGTCGCTGCGGTAGCTGAACACGAGCAAGATCGGCGACGACGCGAGCTGCTCGCGCCACGCCTTCAAAATGTTGGCGCTGTCGAGGTCACCCCACTGCAGGTCGTCGATCCACAACACGAGAGGCCGACGTGTGGCGAGCCGCGAAAACAACTCGCGCAACGCGGCTTCGGCACGCATGCGCGCTTGAGTCGCGTCGGCGCGCGACTTCGTCGTCTCGAGCAACCGCCGCACGCTCGGCACGCGCTGCATCACCGGAAAGAGCTGTGCGAGCTCGGCCACGTCGACGGGCAACAAGCGGCCGAGGTCGAAGTCGTTCAGCTCGAGCAAGTACTGCACGAGCGAGTCCATCACACCGTCGAGCGCCTTGTACGGCATCGCCTCGCGCTCGTTGCAGCGGCTGCGCAGCACGAGCGGCTCGGCTGAGCCGAGACGGCCGGTGTCGTCGTCCAGGCTGGTGAGAAACTGCTCGACGAGCGTGGATTTTCCCGCACCTGAGGCGCCGCGCACGTGGGCGACGACCGCAACTCCCTCGCGCGCCTCGTCGAGCGCCGCTTGCAGCTGCCCCAACTCCGTACTGCGCCCGACCAGCGCCGGTGCGCTCTTGCCACGGCTCACGGTCTGCGTCGTAAACGACAAATCGAGCGAGAAGCGCGACGTGTCGAACGTCGGTTGACCGTGCATCATCGATTCGAGCATGCGCAGCACGTCGTCACCGGTCGGACGGCGGGCGGGATCGCGTCGCAAAAGCGCATTGCACAGCTCGACGAGCTCGAGCGGAAGGTGTGAGACGAGGCGCTCGATCGGCTGGGGATCGTTCGAAGTCTTGCGCAGGATGATCTCGACCGCGGTGCGCCCCTCGATCGGAAGCTCGCCGCTCAGCACTTGGTAGAGCATCACGCCGAACGCGTACCAGTCGGCCGGCTCACCGAGCGGCGTCTCGATGACGGCTTGTTCCGGCGCCATGTACGCAGGTGTGCCGGAGATCAGGTCGTCTTGCGTGAGCGCGACGTCGTGCGCGTCGAGGTCGCGCACGAGCCCGAAGTCGAGCACGACGACACGACCGGCCGAGACGAGCACGTTGCTCGGCTTCAGATCACGGTGGAGCATGCCAGCTTGGTGGAGCGCACGAATGCCGCTCGCGAGTTGGTGGAACGCGGAGAGCGTCGGCTCGAGATCGCGTGTTGTCACCGCCCGCGTGCCGGCCGGACCGATGTCGCGCGTGCTCGAGATGTCACGATCGCCGGACTCGTGCGGCGAGCACCCGAGGTGCGTGAGCAGATCGGTCCCGTCGACGTACTCCATCGTGAGGAACCAGCCATCGCGGCCGGCGCTCAAGTCGTACAGCTCGACCAAGTTGCGGTGATGCATGTCTGCGAGCGAGCGAAACTCGCGCTTCACGCGCAGCACGCTCTTCGGATCCATGCGCAGTAGCTTCTTCAGCGCGATCGTCGCGCCCGTCTCGCGATCGCGCGCGAGATAGACGGTTCCGGCGCCGCCTTGACCGAGGGTCCGAAGAGTTTCGTAGCGTTCTTCGGACGGTGCGGGCTGACTCGGAAACGTGCTGGCTGACACGAAAGCTATCCAAACCGAAGCGTCTCGGACGTCGCGTCGCAAAAACCGCGCGCCGACTCTCGCTCGGACTCGAATAGTCTACCACTGCGGGCACGCGTGGCCATGTCACACGCGTCGTGCTCACACTCTCAGACATGCGGGCGATGCCGCTATCGGCGGCGAGGGGCGCTGCCCCTACATCGGAGATCGCGAGCAGTTTCGCAGTGCCGCCAGTAGCTGCAGCAACTCGTGCGCTCTGACCCTTCGCTGCCACTTCCAAGCTGCGTTCGATCGGCACCACCGCAGCCGTCCGCGGCGCCCCGGCGAGCCCGGAAAATCCGGACTCGCAGACGAGCTCGAGCGGACAGCGTCGCCTGTCTCACGACTGCGTCGGCTCGGCTTCCGTCCTCGGATCGGCGCGGACACGAGACCGTTACACAGATGCGATGAGTTGCCGGCGATGCGCGATGCAACAGTCGCGACTCCGGATGCGCTGTCCGAACCTGGCACGGGCTGAAAGTGTGCAGCCTGGGATTGCGCGTGGATGGCTGCGCTTTAGGAACACGCACAGGATTGCGGCTCCCTGGCTGGCGGCGTCACGCGGCGCGCAAAAGTCGTTCACGACTGAATCTTACTGTTATGCAGCACCGAACCGCACCCCAGGGCCGCGTGTGCGTAGTTGAGATAAGACGGTGATTCGATGCTTCCGCGAAGATTGAGTTGGCTTTTTACCTGCGCGGTCGCGCTCATATCCGTGTCGGCGGGCTGTCCGGCCTGTCAGGGAGAGCAGAAGGCCACCGCAGCTGCACCGCCTCCGCCCACCGTGTTGTTCACGACTGTGGTGCGAAAGGACGTACCGCTCTTCGTCGAGTCGATCGCCTCGCTCGATGGCTACATCAACGCGGACATTCGCGCGCGCGTCCGTGGCTACTTGAAGACGCAGGAGTACAAGGACGGCTCCGCAGTCAAAACAAACCAGCGTTTGTTCAGGATCGAGGAGACGGAGTACGAGACGGCTTTGCAATCCGCTCGTGCCGCCCTCGCGCGGGCGAAAGCGGCCCAGCAGCGCAACGGGCTCCAGCTCCAACGCGACCAGGAGTTATTCAAGAGCGGCGCCGTCGCGAAACAAGAGATCGACAACGCCTCGGCCGGCGCCGCAGATGCGGACGGCCAGGTCGCTTCCGCGCAAGCGCAAATCGAGCAGGCGCAATTGAACTTGTCATATACGCAGATACGATCGCCGGTCGACGGCGTCGCAGGCGTGGCAACCGTGCGCATCGGAAACCTCGTGGGGCAGGATGGTCCCACGTTGCTCACGACGGTTTCGCAGATCGATCCGATCCGCGTGACGTTCCCGCTGAGCGAACTCGACTACGTCAAATATCCAGAACGTTTCAAGGATCTCTCTCTGCGTGATCTGAAGTGGGCGCAGAAGCAGTTCGACATGCTCGAGTCGGGACAAGTGGCCGAACACGAGGATCCGGGCGTCGAGCTGATTCTGTCCGACGGCAGCGTGTATCCGCACCGCGGCATCGTCGTGAGTGCCAACCGTCAGATCGACTCGACGACCGGGACGATTCAGATCCAAGCGCTCGTGCCGAATCCAGATGGCTTCTTGCGTCCGGGCCAATACGGCCGCGTACGACTGCGTCGCGAAAACGAGGGCAAGAACGCGCTCACGGTTCCGGACAAGGCACTGATCTCCGTTCAAGGCACATTTTCCGTCGGCGTGATCGGGGAGGGCAACAAGGTTCAACTGCGCCGGATCGAGGTCGGCCCGAGCGCGAACGGTCTGCGCTTGGTGTCCAGCGGCATCAAAGAGGGTGAGAAGATCGTCGTCGAAGGCGTCCAAAAGATCAGCGACGGCGCAGTCGTGAATGCGAAGCCGGCACCGGAAGCGACCGCAAGTGCGGCCGATCTGCCCGCCAAACAATCCGCGAACAACTGAGAGAGGGACACGATGTCTGCGTTCTTCATCCGACGTCCGATCGTGGCGATGGTGATCGCGATCCTGACGGTCTTGATCGGCGTCGTCGCGTTGCTGGGCCTGCCGATCTCACAGTTTCCCCAGATCCTGCCGCCGCAGGTCAATCTGACGACGACGTACACCGGTGCGGATGCTCTGACGATCGAGCAGTCGGTTGCGACACCGATCGAGCAACAGATGAACGGCGTCGACGGCATGTTGTACTTGCAGTCGACGAACGCGAACGACGGGACGATGACCCAGACGGTCACGTTCGACGTCGGCACGAACATCGACATCAACAACGTCCTCGTGAACAACCGTTATTCGCAGGCGCAACCGTCGCTGCCTGCGGACGTTCGCAACTTCGGCGTCACGATCAAGAAGTCGCTCGCGTTCCCGTTGATGGCCATTTCGTTGTATTCGCCGGACGGACGCTACGACCCGACGTTCCTCGCGAACTACTCGCTCATCAATATCAACGATGCGCTCTTGCGCGTGAAGGGCGTCGGCGACGTTCGCAACCTCGGCGCGGCAGACTACGCCATGCGCATTTGGCTCAAGCCGGATGTGCTGGCGCGCCTCGGTCTGACTGCGACCGATGTGGCGACCGCAGTGCGCGCCCAAAACAGCGTGAACCCTGCGGGCCAGATCGGCAGTGAGCCGATGCCTCCCGGCAATCAGCTGACTTACACCATGCGCGCGCCCGGCCGGCTCGCCGAACCCGAGGAGTTCGGGAATATCATTTTGCGCGGGAACCCGGATGGGTCGAGCGTTCGCTTGCGCGATGTCGCGCGGATCGAGCTCGGGGCGTTGACGTATCAGCAGTACGGCACGTTCAACGGCAAGCCGGCGGCGGTCATCGCAGCCTTTCAGTCGCCTGGCTCGAACGCGCTCCAAGTCGCGCAAAACATCCGATCCACGATGGACGATCTCGCGAAGCGGT
>DASRXR010000197.1:0-8648 GCA_035687405.1 Polyangiales bacterium | reverse complement strand
CTGCGACCGCGCTCGCCGTGATCTCGATCCTCATGCGACGGCGAACGCCGGCCGGGATGCGCGGCGCGCGACTTGCGCTGTGCTTGTTGTCGCTGCTCCCGAGCGGGCTCGTGCTGTTTACGCTGTCGGGCGCGGCGGCCGCGGCGCAGCGGATGGCGGAGCAGCTCGGCGCGCACATCGGCGTGCATTGGGGCGTCGGCGCGTGGCTGACCTTGGCTGCCGCGATCCCGCTGGCCTGGGGCAGCCTGCGGTTTGGCGTGCCCCCGAAACCGCGCGTGCACTAGTGCTGCTCGCCCCGCGAGCAGCACCGTTCAGCCGGTCGAGCTCGGACGCGCCGACTCGGGCCGATAGATGTAGCCCTGATGTTGGAACACGCAGATCCGATCGCGACCTTCGTGCTTCGCTTGGTAGAGCGCCTTGTCGGCCGCTTTGATCAACTGGTCCTTCGACTTGATGTCGCGACTCGGGAACACCGCGACGCCGACCGAGATCGACACGCGTTCTTCGCCGACGGGTAGCTGATACGGATCGGTACCGACTGCACGCCAGACCCGATCCGCGACGGCGAGTGCGCCCGAGAAGTTCGTGCTCGGCAATACGAGCAAGAACTCTTCACCGCCGTAGCGCGTCACCACGTCGATCTCGCGAACCGCTTTGCGGACGCGCGCTGAAGTTTCACGCAACACCGCGTCGCCGATGTCGTGACCCCAGCGATCGTTCACTCGCTTGAAGTGATCGATGTCGAGCATCACGCACGCGAGCGGATCGCGATAGCGCTCGGAGCGTTTGAACTCCTCGCTCAGGCGCGTGTGGAGGTAACGATAGTTGTACAGATCGGTCAGCTCGTCTTTGACCGCCAACTGCTCGAGTCGACCCTTCGCCTCGTTGATCTGATCGTGCATGCGCTTCAAGCGCACCAAGTTGCTGACGCGTGCGAGCAGCTCGCGGTCGTCGAACGGTTTGCAGACGTAGTCGTCCGCGCCGATTCGCAAACCACTGACGCGGCTATCGGTGTCGGTCCGCGCCGTGAGGAGGATCACCGGCAAGAACGCGTCTTGGGTAATCCCTTTGATCAAGCGACAGCAATCGAGCCCGTCCAGGCCGGGCATCATGATGTCCAGCAGCACGAGGTCGACGCCTTGCTCCCGGGCCCGTGCGACTGCGCGCGCACCATCCTGCGCGAACTCCACGTTCATGCCGTGCTTCTTCAACAAGGTCGCGATGTATTGGCGCGCCTGATGATCATCGTCGGCGACGAGGATCGTTGGGGCTGCCGCAACTGGCGGGGCGGCGGGCATGGAATTCAAGACAGAGCCTCCGAGTGGTCGAACCGCCAGGCGCGTGTACATTCAGCGCGTCTGAGGAGACCCAATCAGAAAATTTACCACAGCAGACTGGAAGGCCAAGATGCGCGCCCGGGTGGTGGTCGCGCCGCAATGGACGGTACAGTGCGTCCCCGGCCACAGTCGCGCTACACTCGCCCGCATTGCAGGCCGATTTCCACGGGCTGCCTTGTGGGAGTAACCACCGTATACTACGTAGGCCAGGTAGCGTGGGGGCTCGTGCCGTCCCGCGCGGTGGTCGACGTCCCAGAGGAAAGGTAGGGGTTTTGGAGCTCAAACAGCAGCTCAAGATGTCTCAACAGCTGGTCATGACGCCCCAGCTACAGCAAGCGATCAAGCTGCTGCAGATGTCGCGCATGGAGCTGGTCGAGACAGTCCATCAAGAGCTCCTCGAAAACCCTGTTCTCGAAGACGTACGTGAAGTCGTCGAGGGAAGCGGCAACGGCGCAAACAGCGGCGATGCGCCGGTTGCGAGTCTCGAACAAGTCATCGCGGCCGACGAGAAAAAGGTCGTCGAAGGCTCGCGCGAGGCCGACAAGAAAGCGTCTGAGATCGACTGGGATCGCTACATCGAGAACCATGCGATGCAGGCGCCGATGCCCGGTGGCGTCTATCGGGGGGGCAGCGAAGAGCTGCCGTCGCTCGAAGCGACGCTGACGAAGACCGAGGACTTGGTCGACCACATCGAGTGGCAGATCCGCATGAGCGACCTCGTCGACGACGAGCGTGCGTTCGCGGCACTCGTGGTGGGCAACTTGGACGACCGCGGCTACTTGATGATGGAGGGCGTCGAGCCCCAGGACGTGGTTCCGAAGTTGGCTGTCGAGGCAGGGCTCGATCCGGAGGACGCGGAAGAGGTCCTCAAGGTCTTGCAGACGTTCGATCCAATCGGCGTCGCTGCGCGAAGTCTGTCGGAGTGTTTGCTCGTGCAGGCGCGGCACTTCGGGATGGACGCGCTCGTGATCACGGTGCTCGAGGAGCACTTGGCCGACCTCGAGCGGCGCAATTATCAAGCGGTCGCGAAGAAGCTGAACGTGGAGCTCGAAGAGATCTACGACGTCGCGCAGGTGATCGCAGAGCTCGAGCCCCGGCCCGCCCGAAATTTCATCACGGCCGAGCCCCAGTACATCGTGCCCGACGTGTGGGTGCACAAGGTCGGCGACAAGTACTTCGTCGTCGCCAACGACGACGGCATGCCGAAGCTGAAGATCAGCGGCTTTTATCGCTCGGCGATGAAGGGCGATGCCGAGGCGAAAGAATACATTCAAAACAAGCTGCGCTCGGCGCAGTGGTTGATCCGCAGCATCGATCAGCGTCGCAAGACGATCGAGCGCGTGACCGAGTGCATCGTCGACAAGCAGCGCGAATTCTTCGAGCGCGGGATCGAGTTCTTGAAGCCGATGATCTTGCGCGACGTCGCGGAAGAAGTCGGGATGCACGAGAGCACGATCTCTCGCGTGACGAGCAACAAGTACGTTGCGACTCCGCGTGGGGTGTTCGAGCTGAAGTTCTTCTTCAACAGCGCGATCAAGCGCGACTCCGAAGACGACATCGCGTCCGAGAGCGTGAAGCAGGCGATCAAGCGGATCTGCGATGCCGAAGATTCGAAGCATCCGCACAGCGACCAGAAGATCGTCGAGATGCTCGCGAAAGAGAAGATCATGATCGCCCGTCGGACGGTCGCTAAGTACCGAGAAATGCTCGGCATCTTGAGCTCTTCCAAGCGCAAAAAGTACTTCTGAAAGATCCCGGTTCGAGTCTCCTCCGACTCAAAGAGTTGCTAGCCTCCTTACATGGCGCTGCAACTTGTCGTGGTCACGGGGCTGTCCGGCGCGGGTCGTAGTACCGCGCTGCGCGCGCTCGAGGACCTCGGCCACTTTTGCGTCGACAACATTCCGCCGGCGCTGATCCCGCAGCTGATGGACTTGCTGACGCAGGAGCAGGACCTCACGCGCGTCGCGGTCGGAATTGACGTTCGGACCGGTGGCTTCCTGGAAGAGGCGGCGGGGTTGTTCGACACGCTTCGGGCCGAAGGTCACGCCGTCGACCTGTTGTTTCTCGAGTGCCAGGACGTCGAGCTCGTGCGCCGCTTCAGCGAGACTCGCCGCGCGCACCCGCTCGCACCTGGTGGCAACTTGTTCGAGGCGATTACGCGCGAGCGTGAACGTGTCGCCCCGCTGCGTGCGCGCGCGAATTTGATCATCGATACGACCGGCTTCAACTCGCACGACTTGCGGCGAGCGATGGTCGGCCACATCGAGCGGGGCCAGCGTTCGCGCATGGTCACGCGCGTCGTGTCGTTTGGTTTCAAGTACGGCGTGCCGGTCGATGCCGATCTCGTGTTCGACTTGCGGTACCTGTCCAATCCGCACTTCGTTCCGGAGCTGCGGCCGAAGACGGGGCTCGATAAAGCGGTTTCCGACTTCGTGATGGCGGCGCCGGAAGCGCGAGAGCTGCTCGATGATCTCGGCATGCTGCTCGCGAAATTGCTGCCGCGCTACCAGCGCGAAGGCAAGTCGTATCTGACGATCGCGCTCGGCTGCACCGGCGGGCGGCATCGCTCGGTCACGCTCGCGGAGGCGCTTGCAGGTGTGCTGCGGGGTTCAGGCGAGATCGTGGTCGATCACCGCGATATCAAGCGCTAAGCGCGGTCTCTAGAGCGCACTGTCGACGAGCTCTTCGATCGCGTCCTTCTTTGCGACGCCGAAGAACGTCTTGCGGACGTGCCCTTCGGCATCGAGCGCCACATAGGCCGGCACACCCGGCACTTTCCCGAGCGCACTCGTGCCTTGCAGCAGCGCGCCCGTGTCGTCGATGTAGAGCGCGAACGGAATCTCGAGGAATTTCTTGAACTGCCCGAGGAAAAGTCTCGCATCGGGCTGCACTGCGATGCCGATGAACGTCACGCGATCTTCGGTTTGGCTCGCGAGGATCAGCGGCGTGAGCGCGAGCTGCGAAGTCGCGTCGTAAGTCGTGAACAGGAACAAGACACTCGGACGGCCGCGTAGCTCGGCGAGCTCGAGGCTGCGCCCTTGCTCGTTCGTGACCTTCAAATCGAGGACCGGCGTCGTCGGTCCACCCAGGGAGCCCGCACACGCCGCGACAAACAGCAGTGCCACTGCCAGCAGCGATTCGATCACTCGAACGCGGCGTCGAGCGCCAGGCGCTGCCCCGGCCCGATCGTCACGTCGCCGAGCGACTTCTCGAATGCGCGATAACGCGCGAACACTTGGTAGGTGCCCGCGCTCAGATGCGCCGCAACACCGCTGCCGAGCGTTCCGATCTGGACGCCGTTCTTCTTGATGATCGCCATGCCCGCAGCGCGCTTGCCCTGGCTCGCGATGCGCACTTCGAGCGTGCCCGTCGCGAAGTCTGCCTTGACCGAGACCTTGCCGTTCGAGGTCACCGCGACCGACTTTTGCTGCGACGGGCCATCGAGCGCTCCGTCGAGGCGCACGAGCGCGGTGTACGAACCCGCCTCTACGCTCAGCTCTTTGCCGCACGTGGCGTTCGCGACCTCCTGGCCGTCGCGTTGAATCGAGACCGTGCCGGAGGCGGAGTCCCCATTCTCCGTGATCTCGCAGATCACGCGGCCACGCCCCGCTTGTGCGTCCGCGTCGTCGCCTAGCGCGCCCCAGCCGAACGCACAAAAGGCCATGGCGAAACGTCGGCTTGCTCGGGTCATCAGTCTCTCCTCGCCCCCGCGATCGCCTGCCCGGCAGTCCCGAGCTTTCGCACCACCCAACATGGGATGGTCGCCGAAAGCCTGGGATAAAGACAATTGCCGGGATCGATCGGGGGTTTCGAGGCATGAGACGAGGGCGAACAGGGGCCTTATTCACGGCAGGCTAAACGCATACAGTCCAGGTTTTCTGCTACTCCTTGACACGTCAGGGGGTCACGGCTAGAAATCCGCTCCCCAAAGCTCGCAGTTGAGCGAGCAGTTTCGTGCCAGGATTACAGGAAAGGCGTGGGTATGCAGACCGTTAGCGCAAAGGCCAATGAAGTAGAACGACATTGGTTCGTGGTCGATGCGACGGATCTACCTCTCGGCCGCCTCGCCTCCAACGTGGCGAGCGTGATTCGTGGCAAGCACAAGCCGATCTTCACGCCGCACGTCGACACAGGTGACTTCGTCATCGTGATCAACGCCGACAAGGTGAAGCTCACCGGCAACAAGCTGCAGACGAAGTTCCGTCACTGGCACTCGGCGTACCCGGGTGGTCACGGACAAGAGAACTACGCGACGCTGCTGCGTCGCCGGCCCGAGCTCGCAATCGAAGAAGCGGTGTTCGGGATGCTGCCGAAGAACCGGCTCGGGCGCACGTTGCGCCAGAAGCTGAAGGTCTATCGCGGCCCGAACCATCCCCACGTGGCGCAGAAGCCCGAGCCCCTCACTGTTAAGGTCTGAGAAGAGCCATGATCAACGGCACAATGCACGGCAAAGCTTACGGTACTGGCAAGCGCAAGAACGCGATCGCGCGCGTTCTGTTGAAGCCCGGGACCGGCATCATCGTAGTCAACGGCCGCCCGCTCGAGCAGTACTTCCCGCGCCCGACCTCGGTGATGGTGGTGAAGCAAGCGCTCGAAGCCGTCGAAAAGCAGTCCGAGTTCGATGTGACCGTGAACGTGTGTGGCGGTGGCGAGTCCGGCCAGGCCGGTGCAGTGCGTCACGGGATCTCCCGCGCGCTCCTCGTCGTGGATCCGGCACTGCGCGGTACGCTCAAGAAGGCGGGGTTCCTCACGCGTGATGCGCGTAAGAAGGAACGCAAGAAGCCCGGTCAGCCCGGTCCGCGTAAGCGTTTCCAGTACTCGAAGCGCTGAGCTTCGGTCGCAACCATGCGCGTCCTGCATGTGAGCGACGTGCACGTGACCGTCGCGCTCACGGACCTTCCGTGGCGCGACATGGTCAACAAGCGTCTGCTCGGAGCGCTGAACTACAAACTTCGGCGCTTCAAGCAATTCCAGCACGCCGCCAAGAAGTTGGCGGCGCTCGCGGAGTTCGCGAAGAAGCAGCACGTCGACCTCGTGATCTGCACCGGCGACTATACCGCGCTCGGGACCGAGCCGGAGTTCGTCGCGGCGCGTGCAGCCATCAGCGGCCTAGCTGCGATCGGCTCCGGCTACCTGACGGTGCCGGGCAATCACGACATCTACTTGAATGACTCGCTCGCGGATCGGCGCTTCGAGCGGCACTTCGGCGCGTTCTTGAAGTCGGATGCGGTGCCGGGTGCGGCGACCGATGGACCGTGGCCGATCGCGCGTTTGATCAGCGATGAGGTCGCGGTGGTCGCAGTGAACAGTGCCCGGCCCAATCCGCAGGTCTGGCGTTCGAGCGGGCGCATCCCGGAGCGGCAGCTCGAAGCGTTGAAAGATCTGCTCGCGGCGCCGGAGATCGCGTCACGCTTCGTCTTCGTGATCACGCACTACGCGCCGCGCCGGCCGGACGGGACCCCCGACACGTGGACACACGGGCTCGAGAACGCCGACGCGTTTCTCGACGTGTGCAAAGCGCTGAAGCGCGGTGCGATCTTACACGGCCACATCCATCACCGTTTTCGCCTCGCGGTGCCTTCGCTCACGGCCGAGATCTTCGGCGCCGGTAGCTCGACGTGTGAGCATCGCGAAGGCCTGTGGCTGTTCGACGTGACCCGGGATGGGCTTACCGCAGCGCCGGGCCGGTACACAAACGGCGAATACGTCGTCTAGGGCAGGGCGGCTGCTGCTCACGGCGGCGGCTTGTCGAATTTTTGGTGGGCGGCCCAACCGTTCCTACACTCCGGAACTGTTCCCCCGTACAGGAGGGCCAGCATGGATGGTTCGAACCTCGCACTCGAGCTGGAACCGAGACGCCGCCGCCGTTCGCTGCGACGCACGGTGCGACTCGACACCGAAGTCACGAGTGATCTCTGGGACGGCGCGATCACGCTCCTCGCGACCGACATCTCGCTGCACGGTATGTGGCTCGAAGCGGACTTTCCGCGCGGGATCGGTAGCCAGCTCTCGATCTCGTTCGTCCCGCCGGATTGCCCGAAACGTGATCCGTTTCACGTGCTTGGTCGCGTCGTTCGCGTGAGCTTGTTGCGGCGTCGCACCGATAGCGGAAACGCGGGCATGGGCGTGAGCTTTCACGAGCTGCGCGCCGATGAAGTCCAGCAACTGACGCGTGCACTTCACGGCATGCCGCCACCGGTCCCACGGCGAAAGGATCCGTACGAACGCCTCGCAAGGCTCGCAACGATTTCGCTCGGCGATGGCCGCGCGTACACGCTGGTCTCCGAAGCGCGACTCATGACTGCCGATCGCATCGACACGTTCGGTCTAGCGCCGAGCACGTCTCCGATGACCGCGATCTTCCGAACGCGTCGCGCGCTCGAGTACTACTACTAGTCATTCTTATCGACCAACAGCGTCGCATGGTTCGCGAGGCGTCACGCGAGGCGCCGCCGGGACCGAGGAGCGCGCGGAGCGTACGCTTTGGTACGTGAGCACGCACCGCAGGGCCCGGTGGCGGATCGCGCGACGGATCGCGCTCCAGGCGACACTGTTTAAGCTTGTGCGTCGGTCTCGTCGCCGTCGTCGTGCAGATAGGCGACGGTTCGCACGAGACTCACGACTTGTTCGCGCTTGTCGGCCGAAAGCTCCTGGAAGCGCACACCCATGCCGGGATTGAGATTGTCGCCGCTCGCGCGAAGCGGATTGATCCACGTCACGACGCCGTCGAGCGTCAGTGGGTGTTCTTCCTGGTCCGCGTGAAAACGCAATCGCAACCGCGTGCCGATCGCCGCAGGATGGTCGGTGCGGATGAAGATGCCCATCTCGCTGATGTTCTGCAGATACGCAAACAAGAACGTTTCTCCGCTCGCGTAGTCCACCGCGATGCTGGTGTCGAAACGTTGATGTATGCGCCGGTCCGCGCCCGAAGGCTCGACCGAGCTGCGATCGTCGGGCATTTCATCCACCGGTTTGTCGTTCTTGATGGTCATCTGCCCACGCTCGTTTCGTGTTTCTTGCACGCGCACTACTGGATCCGCAATACCCCGGCGACCGCGCGATTCGAACCATCGCTTGCCCCGTGTTCGACCGCGAGGCGTGTCTCACCGCTGTAGAAGCCCAGATAGATGGTGTAGTCGCCACGGCCGTAGTTGGCCGGCACGTCGAGTTTTTGTTCATCGACGACTACGTCACCCGGGTCCCATAGCCTAACCGGATACTTCCCGTCCAAAGGATCATGATCACCGTGGATTCGTTGGCCACGTCCGTCGATGTGCACGAAGATTCTGTAGCCAGCCGGGCCGTGAGAAA
>DASRXR010000196.1:0-8882 GCA_035687405.1 Polyangiales bacterium | reverse complement strand
GCACCGGGACTCGCACCGGTGAAGCCCGCGCAAGTCATGACTTCGCCGTGCGGGTCGGAGATGCACATGTCGCCCTTCATGTACATCGCGTAGTAGTCGCAGTGAGCCGTCGCGCCGTTGCTGATCGTGTTGACCAGTGTCACGCAACCAGTGCCAGCTGCGACGCGAACTGCGTTGACGGCAGCGAGTGCCGCGACGGCTCCCGGCGTCGCATCCATCGCCGCGGCGGGGCACATCGCGGGATTAGTGACTGGGATCGACGGTGGCGGCGCGCCTGCAGCACCTCCGCGACCAGGACGGGTTGGACTCATCGCGCCGCCGCTACCAGCTGCCATCGCTCCGGCCAGTGGAGCCATCGAGCCTGCGAGACCTGCAACCATGCCGCCGCTACCGGAAGGAACCCCGGCGGCGCCGCTGCCCGCGAGGCCTGTTCCGACCATGCCGGCAACTACCTGGCCTGCGGCTCCCGCTGCGGCCTGTCCGCTGACCCCGCCGCTCCCGCCGGTGGCCTGAATGGCCCTACCGTCACCGGTTTCGTCGGCCGAACAGGCGAACAGCGCCAGGCCGCTCGCGCAAACCAACGAGATCAATGACTTGTCGTGCTCGAACATGCGTTCGTCTCCAAACTCTGGACAGAGGGGTACGGCCCCGCGCGTTACGCGTATCAGGTAGTTGCTCTGGCGCACATGAACAGGTCATCGATGGAGGCAGGCGACGCTCTGCGACAGCGCCCCGCAGCCTGGGGGCGCGCGTGCGTCCAATGTGTCCATCGCCCACCGGCTACGGCACAGAACGATCCAACGTATAATTTAACGGGTCCGTGAGTGATCCGCCTAGCAAAGCCCGCAGCTCCGTAAGGCCGATTGACGGCCGCTATCGCGTGGATGCTGAGCTCGCTCGCGGCGCGATGGGTGCGGTTTACCGCGTGTTCGATCCGGTCGCGAACAATCCGCTCGCCCTCAAGCGTTCACTCGGCAACGACCGCAAATTCCTCCGAATGTTCGAGCGCGAGTACCACACGCTGCGTGGGCTTCGACACCCGAGCATCATCGAGGTCTACGAGTACGGCGTCGACCAACACGGTTCGTACTACACGATGGAGCTGATCTCGGGCCGAGATCTCGCCGAGCTCGCGCCGCTCGACTACCGCGTCGCGTGCCGCTATCTGCGCGATGTTGCGTCGTCGCTCGGCTTGTTGCATGCGCGGCGCATGTTGCACCGCGATCTCAGTCCGCGAAACGTGCGCGTGAGTGACAACGGGCGCTGCAAGCTGATCGACTTTGGCGTGCTGAGTGGCTTTGGCGTCACAGAGCTCGTGGTGGGAACACCGCCGTTCATCGCCCCCGAATCGCTGCACCGTCTCGCGCTCGATCAGCGCGCCGATCTGTTCGCGCTCGGCGCCGTCGCGTACTCGTTACTGACCGGTAGCCACGCTTATCCTGCGCGCTCCGTCGCGGGCTTGTGGGAGGTGTGGCGTCGAACGCCGGCGCGGCCTTCCGAAGTGGTCGCACGGCTGAACAAACCCAGTCTGCCGGCGATCCCCGCAGAGCTGGACGAGTTCGTGATGTCGATGCTCACGCTCGATCCACTGGGCCGTCCAGGTTCGGCAGCGGAAGTCATCGATCGGCTCAATCGCATCGGCGAGCTGCCGCCCGATCCCGACGCAGGGGAAGCGGCGCGAAGCTACTTGGTCGGCGTCCAGACGGTCGGCCGCGCTCACGAGCTCGAGCGGCTGCGCGAACGTCTCGCGCGCTCGATCGAAGGACGCGGGTCGAGTGTATTGATCGAGAGCTCCGCGGGCTTGGGGAGCACGCGGCTGATCTCCGATCTCGCAGTCGAGGCGCAGCTGACCGGAGCGTTGCCGCTCGTGATCGATGCAGCCGTGCGCGGCGACTCGTTCGGAGCAGTCCACGACTTGATCGACAAGGTCCTGACCGCCGCACACGACGATGCGGTCGCTGCTGCTCGCGGATACGAGGCGATGCTCGCGCGCCTCTCACCGGTGTTGCAACGCGCGCTGGGTGCCGAGCCGGATGCGACGGACTTCAGCACCACGCCGAGCGAGCTTCGCCGTCGGCTCCTCGCCGCCCTCAGCGGCTGGCTCGACAACCTGTGCGCACGGCGCGCGCTGTTGATCGCGATCGACAACGCACAAGCGCTCGACGACGTCTCGGGTGCATTGTTTGCGATGCTCGCGAATGCCTCGAGCGCGGTGAAAATGTTGATCGTGGCGTGTGTAAAGACGGATCAGCGCGAGCCTGCCCCGTCGAGCGTTCGCGCAGTGCTGCAGGCTCAAGCTGGAACGCGGTTGCGCTTGCGCGCACTCACCCGGCAGGACGTAGACGCGCTCGTGCAGCTGTGGTTCGGCGACGTCGAGCACGCCGCACGCCTAGCGGATCGATTGCATCGAGTCTCCGGCGGCAACGTGCGAGCGTGCAGCGAGCTCGCCGAACATCTGGTGCGTACTCGCGTCGTGCGCGACGTTCAAGGTGCGTGGGTGCTTCCGACCGCACTCGACGCGAGCGAGCTGCCGGCCGGCGCAAACGAACTGCAGTCAACCCGCGTGCGCGCCCTTTCCGACTCCGAACGTCGCATGGCCGAAGCGCTCGCCGTGCATCGCGGGAACGTGCCGCTCGCGCGCTGTCTCGAGATCGCCGCTGGCGAAGGCATCGACGATCCGTACGCGCTGCTCGAGAACCTCGTGCGCGAGAGCGTGCTGCACAATACCGGCGACGCGTACGCCCTGAGCTACCACGCGCTGCGCGACGCCCTGCTCGCAGAGCTCACCCCCGAACGCAGCCGTGAGCTGCACCTGCGCATGGGTGGATTGATCGCCGCGGATGGCACAGACGTCATGCAGAAACTCGATGCGGGCTGGCATCTCTTGCAGGGTGGCGAGCGAGAGCGCGGCGCCGCTTTGCTGGCCGAAGCAGGGCTGTCGGTCGGCTATTCGAGCGACGACTTGGCGAGCGCGGTACCAGCGCTGCGGGCCGCGCTGGAAGTCTATCGGAGTCAAAACTTCTCGGACTACGATCGCGTGCGGTTGCTCTGTCCTCTCGCGCTAGCTTCGTTCTTCGCCGATCGGCGCCTCGGCGACGAGTACGGAACGGAAGCGATCGCCGTCATCGAACGCGTGCTGGGCCTGCGTATGCACGCCCGGCTGGCGCCGCTGCTCGGCCGCCGCGCGGCGCTTTTTCTTTCGATCGCGCTCGCGGCCCTGCGCTTTGCGGTGCGTCCTCGCTCTGGCTTGTTCGCGGGTTTTCACGCGTTGATCGTCCAGTGCATCGCTTCGATCACGAGCCTGTGCGCGACTGCTGCGGTGTGTTTGGATTCGACACGCGCCGCGCAGATCGCCGAACGTCTCGCACCGTTATGCCTTCTCGGTGCGGACAGCGGCGCAGCTTACGCGTATCGGTTCGCTCGCGTGCTTGCGACCGCTCCGCGCGAGAACGTCAGCGAGGTCATCGCGGAGTCGCGCTTGCTTCTCGCACGCCTCGACGACAAAAAGCCGATCCCATTGCTGCCGGACGCGGCCCGCGGCGCACTGCGCGCGGGTGTGTTGCAGCTGTTGGGCGCGATGGAACTGTTCTGCGCCGATCCGGACACGCTGTCGATCGCGAACCGGCTGGAGCAAACCGGCATGGTTCAAGATCGCGCTACAGCAGATCAGCTCCGACTGAGTTATCACGCGCTGCGCGGCGAAGCGAAACTCGCACACGCCTTTCGCAACAAAGTCGAGATGCATGCGATCCAAGGCGGCACGCTCTGGTTGTTCGAAGTCTGGTCGCCGAGCTTTTTCATCCTGGTTTACCTCAGCAGCCTCGACACGATGGGCCTAAAGCGCTTGACGGAACGGTTCGATCGTCTGGTGCAGGAAGTGCCGTCGGTGTGCCACGACGCGACCATGGTCAAGGCGGAGTACCATCACCTCAAGGGCGATCACGCGATTGCCTTTGCGATCTCGGCGCCCGTGCTCGAGTCAACGAGCGACCGCAGCTTCATGGGCCGCTCGGCCGCAGTCGCGACTCGTTGCCGCGCGCTCAACCAGTTGGAGCGTCACGCAGAAGCAAAGGCGATCCTGAAGCCGATGATCGACCGTCTGTCGGAATCCGACCACCGGATTGCTTTGATGTACATCAATCTCTCTCGCGAGTACGCACTCGCCCACGCCGGCTTGCGCGATTTCGACGAAGCATTCCGCGTGCTCGACGAAAACCTCGGGCGCTACGCGAACAGCAAGCATCCGCTGCTGCTCGGCAACCTGCACAGCACGGCTGCGAGCGTAGCGATCGCGGCCGGCGACATGTTACGCGCGCTCGGCCACTCGAACGAAATGGGGCGCTGGTTTCGCGCGACCGAAAATCCGGTGCTGATCGCCCAGCACGAGAAGCTGTCGCGGCGCTTGCGCGCGATGCAGGGGATGGCGATCGGTACCGAGCTCAGCGCACCGAGCCCGGCGAACGACCAACGCACACTCGATGTCCAGTCCGCGTTATCTCGTCTCACGCAGCTGCCAGCGGCGGAGGAACGCGCGGACTTCGCGCTGCGTTTGTTGCTGGATCAGATCGGGGCAAGCGCCGGCTACCTGTTCGTGAACAGGCACGACGAAGCGTCGCTGATCGCGCCGTTTCACGGCGAGGAGCCGCCGCCCCCGCTGCTGGACCGCGTGGCGATCGAGCTGCGCAGCGCGTCTGGAACCGACGAACAGACGATTGCGACGAGCGACGATCTCGCGACGCGCGCGCAAGGGCGTTCCGAGTTCTCGACACAGGCGCTGTACGTCATTCATCTGCTGGAGAACGGAGGGCGCATCCTGGGTGCGCTCGCGGCGCTACAACCGGAAGGTCGTGGGCTGCGCAGACCGCGCCCGGCGTTCTTCAATGCAGTCGCGTCGGCGCTCTTCGACGCACTCGAGACAAGCGGTACGAGCCGCGAAGGTCCAGCGGAGGCGACCCGAGTTTCGTAGCGCAAGAAACTGTCCTCTACCCCTCGGCGGTTACGCCGAGCTGACACTCGCGCGGCGTAGTGCCGGTCCAGCGCTTGAACGCTTTGAAAAACGCCGACGGTTCGGTGAAACCGATCAGATACGCGACCTCACTCGCCGAGATCGTCCCACGTGCGAGATAACGCTTTGCAAACTCTGCGCGGATGTCCGAGAGCACGTCGTTGTCGCGCGTACCCTCCTCGGTCAGCCGCCGCTGCAAGCTGCGCGGGCCCATACCGAGCTGTGTGGCAATCGCCTCGATCGACCGGTCGTCTGGTTGATCACACTGGGTGTGACGCTGATGGCGGCGCCGTGTTTCAGCCGCGCGGGTGCGCAGCGAGCGTAGCTCACCTGCGGCGACGAGAGCGCACGCGCACGGCGAAGCCCAGCGCCAGCAGTAGCGTGAGCCCAGTGCTGGGCATGCGCCGTGGCCCGCCGACACGGCAGCTGCAACCATCACTCGCCATCTCCGGACTGGCCGTGCCGCCACCAGCTGCAGCAGCCAACCCACCTGATGCGCCCGCAGACGAAAGCGCACCAGCAGCAGAGGCTCGCGCGCCTGCGGCCGTCGGCGGCGGTGGCCGCATCCCCGCCTGCGACGGCTGCATGACGGCTGCGTCCATCGTCGCGACGGGCGGAGCAGTCGCGCCCGTCCCGCCCGCCGCCGTCGTACCCGAGTCCATAGCGGCCGGCGCCGCGTCCGGCATACCCGCGTCCGTCGGAGCAGGCTCAGCCGACTCGCCGTATTCGTGCGCGCCGAGATCCGGTGCGCTGCCCGTGAACTTCAGCCCCACATCCTCGCCGCGATCGATCAGATCACTACCCTGCACGAGCCGCAAAAAGCCCAGATTGGGCAAGCTGCCATCCGCCTGGCGCGGCATGAGCCCAACTGTCTTGTCCACGCTCATGAAATCGGCGGTCGACACCATAACCTGCAACGTCCACGAGTTGTTCGTATCCGTGCCGCCGTTGAAGCTGACGATGTCGCGGCCCGGCATGAGTGCGACGTTGTTTCGCAACTCGTGTGACGACGTCACTCCACTCGGCGTGCGCATGTCGTAGTTTGCCGGGTTGTCGAACGCGGTGTTGTTGAAGAAGTCGATGCCGCCCGGGTGATAGTTCGCGTAGAAGCCGATCGCGCGATTGCCGAACGCGAGGTTCTTGCGAATCACGTGCCGCGGCGCGCCGGACGCAGGTGTCATCGGCGGATTTCCGAAGCCACCGGCCTTGAAGCCCGCGCCGTTGGCCCCGGTCATGTTGGTGTCGGGGATGTAGCCGTTGCGGAACGCCCACGACTCTTCGGCGGTGCACGTGCCAGGTGCGTTGATGAAGTCGAAGCCGTCGTCGCTGTTCTCGTACGCGCGACAGCCGCGGAGCACGTTGTCTCCGCCGGTTGAGTGACAGCCGAAACCGTCCGCGTTGCCACCGTCCTCGAGCGGATCGTAGTTGTGGTGCGAGTCGCTGTTGAGAACTAGGTTCGCGGTGCCGCTCGCGATGAAGATGCCCGGCGCCTCACAGTCGTGCACGTTCAGCTGTTCGATCAGATTGTGATCGCCGCGAATCCGCACACCCCACGAATCGCCGACGATGATTTGGCGCACACCGCGCACTTCGAGCCCGCGGATGTGGATCCAGTTGCACCGCACGTCGAGGCCGGTGACGCGCTGTTGCGGCTTGAGCTCGAACAGATCGAAGATCGGGACCTCACCGGCGAATGCGAAATAGTGGATCGGTTTATCGGGCTGTCCACTCTTGGTGAATGCAACACCGACGGTCGCCTCAGTACCACTGAAGCGATAGATGCCACCGCGGATGTAGACCGTGTCGCCCGGCGCAGCGGCCATTTGCGCGCGTTCTAGGCTGGCGAAGGGTTGCGCCATGCTGCCTGGATTGGTGTCTGCCCCGTCTGGCGCAACGTAAAAGTCCGCTGCCTGCGCCCGCGAGCCGGCGAGCTGAATCACGAGCAGTAACGCGAACGCGATGGTGAATTTCATCTCAGTAGTGGTTTGTGAGTCACGAGGCGCGCTTCGGGTCAGCAAATCGACGCAGTGCGCAGGTCAGTCAGGTGCGACAGCATTGAGCCAAGTTTTTTTGGATCGCAATCGCTCGCCCGCGGCATTAGTACGAGACGCGCATCGATGAAAAAGTACTCGAGGGCCGTTCATTCGTGCGCCGGCTACGGCCTGGCGTGTCTGCTGTGTCTTGTGCAGCTCGCATGTTCGAAGTCCGACGCTGGAACCACCGCGGCGGATCCGAGCCTTGCTGCAGGTGTTGGGGCGGCCGGAGCGGCAGCTGTTGGCGGCGCAGGATCGCCCGGAACTCCGGCCGGAGGAATCGGCGGCGCGGCTGGACGGTCGGCGTCGGGTACATCCGGTGCATCGGGCGCGACTGCTGCAGGGGCGACCGCAGCGGCTGGCTCGTCAGGCGTGGCCGGTGGAACGTCCGCCGCAGGCGCGGGAACACCGGCCATGGTGCCGCCCGCTGCCGGCGCAGCAGCGGGTGGCGGCGCGGGTGCACCTGCAGCCATTGGCGACAACGATCTCTGGGTGGCTCCAAGTGGTGTGGACACGAACCCGGGAACCGAGGCCATGCCGCTCGCTGGGTTGGCGGCAGCGGTCGAGCGCATCCAAGCCGGCGGGACGATCTGGATCGCGGCCGGGACTTACAAGTTCAGTCAAACAGTGCCGATCACTCGCAGCGGAGAAGACAGCAAGCCGATGCGAATCTTTGCGCAAGCGGGCGAGCGCCCGATTTTCGACTTCATGGGACAGCCGCGTGGCTCGAGTTCTGCCCGCGGCATTCAGATCTCTGGCAACTACTGGCACTTGCGTGGCGTCGATGTGATCAACGCCGGCGACAATTGCATCCACATCTCCGGATCTCACAACACCATCGAGCGCGTGGTCACGCACGGTTGCAGTGATTCCGGCATTCAGATCACCGCCAACAGCTCGGACGCCGCCGACGCCACGCGTGCCGCTAACAACACGGTGATCAACTGCGATTCGTACGAGAACTACGATGAAGCCAACTCTGGCGAGAACGCCGATGGCTTTGCTGCCAAGCTCTACATCGGGCCGGGTAATGTGTTCCGCGGCTGTCGAGCATGGAACAACGCCGACGATGGTTGGGACCTCTTCGCGTCCGATGACGTGGTTGTGATCGAAAACTGTTGGGCGATCTCGAACGGCAAGATTGGGCCGAGCCAGAACAACACGAATGGAGACGGAAACGGCTTCAAGCTGGGAGGCGCGGCGCAGGCCGGCGATCAGAACATGGGCGGCGCGGTGCACCAGGTGAAAAACTGCGTCTCCTTCGAGAACCGAGCCTGTGGCTACACGCGAAACAACAACACGCAGGTCCCGCAGCTCTCGATGTGCGGTGGCCGTGGCGACGGCAAGGGCCTGCTGTGTTCGCTGACCAGCAGCGGTGGTGCTGTTAGCGTCAGCATGACGGCAGCGGAGGCGATCGCGGCGAAGCGTGATGCGGATGGGAATCTGCCAGCGGTGCGTTGAGGGGTCGCATAGCTGCCCGCGTGCGCCGCGAGGTCTTGGGGCCAATGGGGCGAAGGTCAGCCGGTTGTCCTCAGTCACGGCTGGCCTCTCAACGCCGATGTTTGGGAGGAACAGATGTTCTTCCTCGCATCGAATGGATATCGCGTGATCGCACACGACCGACGCGGTCACGGGCGCTCGACTCGGACCTGGCATGACAACGAGATGAACACGTATGCCGACGATCTCTCGCAGCTGATGGAGCAACTGAATCTGAGGAACGCAATCCTGGTCGGACATTCGACGGGTGGCGCAGAAATCGCTCGGTACATCGGCCGGCATGGCACTTCTCGCGTTGCGAAAGCCGCTCTGATCGGCGCCGTTACGCCCTTACTGGTGAAGAC
>DASRXR010000195.1:0-2933 GCA_035687405.1 Polyangiales bacterium | reverse complement strand
TCGCGATCTGCGGGTTCCCGCCCGAAAGAAGTTTCACCGGCTTGGCCTTACGCGCACCTGCCTTAGCCTTGGTGCGTGCCTTCGGCGGGGACTTCGACTTCGTCTTGGCCTTCGACTTCGCCTTGGCCGACTTGCGCGGGTCAACCATGACGCTCGAGCAGCTGCGTGAGTACCAGCGCGCGGCGTTTCCCAGTCTCGGTGCCGCGACGGATGCTGGCCAGCTGGCGTTCGCACTCTCGCAAGTGGTGGCGGGCTTCTTTGCGAGCGTTAGGGAGATCCACTTCAGCGAGGACAGAGAGCGTGTAGAAGAACGGAAACCGTCGCCAGCCCTTGTCCGCGCGGCGATGTGTGGACAGCACGCGCAGGCCTTGGTCGAGCTTCTGAGCGTAGGCGCCGAGGCCGCCCGTCGCCATGTGACGCCACAGCGCAACCGTACAAGGACCACAACAATACGTCCCCGCGGGTGTGCCCTGATTGTGCGCGCGCTCGAAACAGGCCAGCAGCTTTTCGCTCGCGGCGTCAAGCTCCGGGACCCGGCTTTTGGCGACGCGCTGCAGCAGGATCAGCGCACGACATGCCTCCTCGGCGTGGATGTGCCGCAGCGATGCCCGTGACGTCAGGGCCTCACCTGTGAAGGTATGCAGGCGTGTTCGCTCGTCCGCGGGCGTGATGCCGAACGTGCCCGCGTATGCGTTGGCGGCCCCGAAGCGCGACGCGATGAAGGCTATCGCCTGGCTCGCCTTCTGTTTGCTCGGAGACTCGCCGTAAAACGCTGCGGCGTTCGCGAGGTCGATCGTGCGCGACAAGCTATTGGCATCGAGAATCTGCATGGCCGGCCTCCCCGTGCGGCTTCGTGTGGACGAGTTTTGATCAGCTTGCGCTGGGGCGCCAGTGTGCGCATCGGCGACATGACGCGTCTCGTTATCGGTCGACCGCCGTGTTGCCATCGCAATAATCCGAAGAGCCAGTGTCACGAATCGGCTCGTGGTTCGGTCTTTGCCTGAAGGGAGTCCGCCATACCGGCGTTCACCGCCCGATCCACTATTGGAAAGAGTGTCATGAAATCCATCGCACAACGTTTCTTCGCAGCGCGTGTGACTGTTCCCGCCTTCGTCACATTGTCCGCAGTCTTTCTGGCCATGGCGACGATCGTTCCTCTCACCGGCAATGCCAAAGAGTCTCCGGCGGACAAGCCTACCGTCGTATTGATCCATGGCGCGTTCGCCGAGTCATCCAGCTGGAGCGGTATCACTACACGCTTACTCGCCGAAGGTTATCCGGTGGTGGCCGCAGCAAATCCATTGCGCGGAGTGAAGAGCGATGCGAGTTACGTCGCCAGTGTGATCGATTCGATCAAGGGCCCAGTCATTCTGGTCGGGCACTCGTACGGCGGAATAGTCATCAGCACCGCCGCCATCGGCAAGAGCAACGTGCAAGCGCTGGTATACGTGGCCGCATTTGCGCCGGACGTCGGCGAGAGTGCACTCACACTTTCGTCGAAATTTCCCGGCAGCAGCTTGGGGCAGGCGCTGGCACCGCCGGTGCCGTTGTCGGATGGCAATAAGGATCTGTACATCCAACAGGAGAAATTCTTCGAGCAGTTTGCAGCCGACGTCCCCGCGAGCGAGGCGAAGGTGATGGCGGCAACGCAGCGTCCTGTCACCGAGGCCGCGCTCAATGAGCCCGCCGGCACGCCGGCGTGGAAGACGATCCCGTCTTGGTTCATCTACGGCGGTTTGGATAAGAACATCCCGGCGGCGGTTCACGCGTTCATGGCCGAGCGTGCGCACGCGAGGAAAGTCGTCGCAGTCAAGAATGCGTCTCACGTCGTGATGATCTCGCATCCCGACGCGCTGGTAAAAATGATCGGCGACGCAAACACGGCCACGCGCGCGAACCCGGCGTCCGTGCGGAAATGACACTGTCGTAGAACCGTCGCGGACACACTTCCACGCCGCGTATGTCGTGCGCGCCCAGCAGGTCGGTAGACGTGCTGGGCGCGGTCACTTGTCCGGAACCGCAGCCAGGTCGAGTAGCTGCACACAGTACAATCCGACGCACTCACTCGGTTTCGAGTCGGCGATGGTCGCTTGCATCGCGCGCACGTATTCGAGCTGCAAGTCGCGCAACTTGGTTAGATCCGCATGCGACACCGCGAACAAGCTGTAGCCGAACGTGCCCGCAACTCCGGCCTCGATTCGTGCGAGCGCGGTGCGTGCCCAGGTCAACTTGAGCTCGCGATCTCTCGCTGGGTCCGCGTTCGTGTTGACGGCAGTGACGGCGACCGGACGCAGACCCGCTCGCGTCTTGTGGACTTGACCCGTCGATTCGAGAATCGACAACGCGCTCGCGGCTTCGCCGGTCGTGATGTTTAAGCGCTCGGCGATCCAGGCGAGTTGGGCCACTCGTGTTCGCGGGCAGCCTTCGATCTCGAGGACACGGAGTACGGCGTGCGACCAAGGAAAACCGTAGGCGGACTCGCGAGCAAGTTGGAGCCGTGCCCATGCGTCTCGCGTCGATCGAAGTTGCGATGGATCTTCGAGCGATGCGACGAAATCGAGTAGCCGTCTGCCGGTGACGTCGACCATGCACAAGAACTCGGGAAGCTTCGGCTCGGCGCTGCCGTTCAACCACCGCGACACGCTGAAGCGGTTCTGGCCTGCGAGTGCTGCGATGCGCAGCATCGGAGTCTTTCCTTTGAGGTGCCGCAGAAACGCGGCGACCGCTTCGGGCGAATCTGGATCGAGCTCGCTCGCCCAGTCGGGTACTCCGTGGAAGAAGCGTTCGAGCCAAGAGCTTTTCGAACGGCGCAGCGACTGGTGGATCGCCAAAAATCGCGCCGCAGTCGGCCAGCATTCACGCGCTTCCCACCGCGACGCGATGTTGCTCTGATAGCCGGCGCGCCGGCTCAACTCCGCGCAGGAACGCCTGCC
>DASRXR010000194.1:0-3382 GCA_035687405.1 Polyangiales bacterium | reverse complement strand
CGTGATCGACTCCGACGTCGAAGTTGGGGTCGACACGTACATCTGGCACTTCGTGCACATCAGCACGGGCGCTCGGATCGGCGCGCGCTGCTCGCTCGGCCAGAACGTGTTCGTCGGCCGCAACGTGCGGGTCGGCGACGGCGTTCGCGTGCAAAACAACGTGTCGATCTTCGAAGGCGTCGAGGTCGAGGACGAGGTGTTCCTCGGACCTTCGTGCGTGTTTACGAACGTCAAAAACCCACGCGCGGCCGTGTCGCGTCAGGGCGTGTACACGAAGACGCTGGTCAAGCGAGGTGCGAGCGTGGGCGCGAACGCGACGATCGTCTGCGGCGTGACGCTCGGCGAATATTGCTTCATCGGTGCGGGTACGGTCGTGACGCGGGATGTTCCTCCGTTTGCGCTGATCGTCGGCAACCCGGGCCGGCAGCGCGGCTGGGTCTGCAGCTGCGGAGAAGCTTTGCCGGGGGTCGGGCACGTCCGGTGTGAATCCTGCGGTCGCGGTTACGCGATCTCGATCACAGCTTGCGAGCGACGCGATGCGTGAGCCGAAACCACTCGCTGCGACGCCGACTGCTTCGAACGAGCCGATTCCGCTACTCGACCTGAACGCACAGTCCGCAGCCATCAGCGGCGAGCTCCGAGCTGCGTTCGAGCGAGTGCTGGCGAGTGGACAATTCATCCTGGGTCCAGAGCTCGATGCGTTCGAGCGCGAGATCGCGAGCTATTTGGGCGCACCGTCTGCGTTCGGGGTTTCGAGTGGCACCGACGCGCTGGTGTTGGCGCTGATGGCGCTCGAGGTAGGGCCGGGCGACGAGGTGATCGCGCCAACGTTCAGCTTTTTTGCGACGGCGGGTGCGATCGCGCGACTCGGCGCGAAGCCGGTCTTCGTCGATATCGAACCGCACAGCTTCAATCTCGATGTCGCGCAAGTCGAAGCGAAGCTGACTCCGCGGACGAAAGCGATCATTCCGGTCGATCTGTTCGGCCAGACCTGCGACCTCGAACGACTGCTACCGCTCGCGGAAGCGCACCACATTCCGGTCGTGGAAGACGCCGCGCAAGCACTCGGCGCTGCGAGCACGAAACATCGCGCCGGCGTCGATGCTGCGTTCGGTTGTTACTCGTTTTTCCCGTCCAAGAACCTCGGTGCGCTCGGTGATGGGGGACTACTCACCGTGCGCGATCCAGCTCTCGCGAAGCGCGCCCGTATTCTGCGAGCGCATGGCGCCGAACCGAAGTACCACCACGCACTGATCGGCGGGAACTTCCGGTTGGATGCGCTCCAAGCCGCGTTTTTGCGAGTGAAGTTGCCGCATCTCGCGCGCTGGACGGCGAGCCGCCAGGAAAACGCGCGGCTCTACGATGCGCTGTTTGCGGAAGCGAACCTCGATCCCGCGCTCTTGCAGACGCCGGCGCGCATTTACGACGGGCACGTCTACAACCAGTACGTGATTCGCACGCCGCGTCGCGATGCGCTGCAGGCCGCGCTTCGAGCACACGGCATCGGTTGCGAGGTCTACTATCCGATCCCGCTGCACCTTCAGGAGTGCTTCGCCTACCTAGGCGAAAGGTTGGGCGCACATCCAGTTGCAGAGCGCGCAGCAAAAGAGGCGCTCGCCTTGCCGATTTACGCGGAGCTCGGAGCGGCGCGGATCGAGCGCGTGGTGCGCGCAGTCGTACGCGAGCTCGCCGGCTGAAAACGCGCGGGTTGCGGTGCCGAAGCCCGGCATGCCACCTTCACTGACTGGAAATTGCCGGTGCGCCCCTTTCCGGTTGCAAGGTCGCACCTTAGGTTAAGCCAACATGAGTTCCACCAGTCGGTACCACGCGCCGTTCGGCCCTGCCGGAAGCGCACCTGTCGACGCCGACATCGCACGGCGTCTTTTGTCGGCTGCGCTCGCGCACGGCGGTGACTACGCGGATTTGTTCTACGAGTACAACGCCGCCGGTAGCTACGCGCTCGAAGAGGGCATTTTGAAATCGGCCGGTCGCTCCATCGCGATGGGCGTCGGTGTTCGCGTGATGAAAGGCGACGCCACGGGTTACGCTTACGTACAGGAGCTCACCCCGGAGGCGATGTTGCGAGCGGCGAAGACGGCCGCGCAGATCGCGGCGGGCTCGCCGGTTCAATCGCCGCAAGCGTTCGAAGTGCCGAGTACGACGCCGCGCTACGACGCGCAGGCGCTCTCGCTCGACCTCTCGGGTGAGTCGAAGCGTGATCTCTTGCAGCGGGCCGATCGCGCGGCTCGCGCGGCGGACCCACGTGTGATTCGCGTCGAAGCGTCGTTGCACGAGGAGTTGCGCGAGATCTTGCTGGCGACGAGCTCCGGCAAGCTCGCGCACGACCGCCAGCCGATGATTCGGTTTTCGGTCCGCGTGATCGCGGAAGACGGCGGTAAGCGGCAAAGTGGTTCGTCGGGTGGTGGCGGTCGCATGTCGCTCGAGTACTTCGATGACCGCTCTCCTGAGTGGCATGCGAAGGAAGCGGTTCGGCATGCACTTGCGATGCTCGACGCGCGGGATTGCCCGGCAGGCGATATGGAAGTCGTGCTTGCGCCCGGCGATAGCGGCATCTTGCTCCACGAAGCGGTGGGCCATGGCCTCGAAGCCGACTTCAATCGCAAGGGTACGAGCAACTACACGAACAAGATCGGCGAGCGGGTCGCGAGCGATCTGTGCACGGTCGTGGACGACGCCACCTTGATGAACTCGCGCGGCACGATCTGCGTGGACGACGAAGGCAACACGCCGGAGAAAGCCGTGTTGATCGAGGGCGGAGTGCTCTCGGGCTACATGCACGATCAACACTCGGCGAAGCACTACGGCACGAAGCCGACGGGCAACGGTCGCCGCGAGAGCTTCCAGTCGCACCCGATGCCGCGCATGACGAACACGCTCTTGCTCGCGGGTCCTCACAGCCCAGACGAGATCATTCGCAGCGTCAAAAAGGGCATCTACGCGCGGAAGTTCGGTGGTGGTCAGGTCGACATCAGCAATGGCGACTTCGTGTTCTCGTTGACCGAGAGCTATCTGATCGAAGACGGCAAGATCACCGCGCCGCTCAAGGGTGTGAACTTGATTGGCAACGGTCCGGATGTGATGTGCAAGGTCAGCATGCTCGGGAACGATCTCGAGACATCGGACGGCATCTGGACGTGCGGTAAAGATGGGCAGTCCGTGCCCGTCGGCGTAGGTTGTCCGACGATCAAGATCGCGTCGATGACCGTGGGCGGCACTCAGTTGGGCTGAGCCCGCAATCCTCATCGATAAGCAGAACAGGCCCAAACGGCATGGCAGACTACGACATTGAAAAGCTCATTCAGCTCGGCGCACAGGTCGTCGAGCGCGCGCGCCGCGCTGGCGCAGACGTGGCAGAGGCCGC
>DASRXR010000193.1:0-8695 GCA_035687405.1 Polyangiales bacterium | reverse complement strand
TTCAGGACCTCGGTCTTGAAGCCTTTGCGCTCGCACCAGCGGAGGTACATGCGCATCAGCATCTCGGCCCAGTCTTGCGCGTCGATTCCGCCTGCACCCGGGCTGATCGACACGATCGCATCCGCGCGATCCTGCGGCCCGGACAACATGCGCGCGAGCTCGATCTCGCGTGTGCGCTTCTCGAGCGCAGCCAGTTGATCCGCGACGTCGTTCACGACCGATTGGTCGTTCTCGCCGAGGGCGAGCTCGAGCAGCTCGGCTTGGTCTCGGATATCGCCTTGAAGCTTGTCGAAGCGGCCGATCGTTTGCTCGTACCCCGAACGCTCGCTCATCAGCTGCTTCGCGGCGTCTTGGTCTTCCCAGAAGCCTTCGCGTTGCGAACGGTCGTTCAGACCGTCGAGCTTTCGGCGTAACCCGTCGACGTCAAAGATACCTCCCCAGCGCTTCCAGCCGCTGTTGGAGGTCGGAGAGGGTTTCTCGAATTTCTGAGACTGGTCGTTCCATACGGAAACTCGGGGGTCTGTCTGGTAGCCCGCGCCCTGCAGGCTGTCAATCAATGAGGGCCGTTCGCGCTCTGCTCGCGCCATCGGCGCGGCTCGCGAACACAAGCAACGTAACCATCGCGCGCGCCGAAATTAACGGGGGCGATGCGTCATTAGCTTGTCGTACAGGACCGGACCCAGCTGATCGAGCATCAAGCGTTCGACCACGCCGAGCACTCGCTGGCGTTGCGCTTCACTTTCGAAGATGAAGCCGATGCCCATGCCCGGTTCTTGATTGCCGGTCGCCTGCTCGAGCGTGATCACCCACTGCACTTTGCCCGTCAGCACGACCGGCTCTGTGAGCGTCGGGATGCCGAGCTTGAACACGAAGTCCGTTCCAATCGGAAGCGGACGATCCGTCCGAATGAATGTGCCGCCGCGGCTAATGTTCTTCGTGTAATCGGCGAAGAACGAGTTGAGTCGCTTGTACTCGACCTTCAGCTCGATCGGCGTCCGCGGCCCGTCTCGCCGTTCGTCGTCGTGCACTCTTCTGACGATAGGGCTCGGCCTCTCGAATGACTAGTTGTGCGCAGAGCTGGTTGCGCAACCTGTGCGACGCGCCGCACCACCTAGGTAGGAGCGTCGAACACACAAACATCTACTTACGAAACTGCTCAGTATCCGCCGTGGCACGAGGGGTGCATCCTAGGATGGGTACGCAACTTGGAGCGCGTCGCGCTCTCTTAAAGGGGTGAAATTAGAATGAGGAAAGCCAGTACTGGCAGGAGTGTTCCATGAGCCCTCGCATCGGATCTGAAGCTGAGAGCGGCAGTGCCGCGACCGCGCGAAAACATACGCGCGAGGAAGATCGTCCGACTCCGAGGTTGGCTGTCGCGCCTGTAAACGGCGTGCAGATTGGAGCTCCAATGCCGGTGGAGAACATCGGCGCATTGACCGCAGCAGAGCTCGCCGAGCTTTCGCCGCCGGAGGCGCGCGGTGTAACCAGTGGCGCGTTCAGCAAGCGCCTCGGGGAATCGCAGCTGGATTGGAGCGCGCTCCGAACGCCGACACCGCTTCCGCCGCCACCAGCTGCAGAGCCGGTGATCGTGCCCAGTGCAGTGCAGCCGTTCTACGGCAAACTTCCCGACAGGTCGGATCGCGCTGAGCTTCGCATCGCCGACTTGAGTCTCGATTTCGCGAACCCATTTTTGGGTTCGTCGCTCATGCCGCCCGCGCCGTCGAAGCGGCCGTGGTTGAAGCCGATGTTGATCACGCTCGGCGGCGTCGTGTTGATCGGTGCTGGCTACGTCGGCGCGGTCTATCACGTCGAGCGCCATGCGCTCTCGGCAGTCGCGAACTGGACGGGGGCGGAGCGTGCTTCGGCCGTGTCGATCCAGCCGCAGCTGCAGGCTGCAACAACCGAGGCTTCGCCTGCGTCAGCCGAAATCGCACAAGCGGCTGCACCCGTACTCGCACCCGCAGTCGCGTCACGGGCGCATGTCCATGAAGCAGCTCACACGACGCCGCAGATTGTCGAGTCCGCGCAGAACGAAGCGAGTGTCGAGCAGGCTGGTGCCACAGCGACCGAGCCGACCACTTCGGCGACGCCGGCGACCCCAGTCGCAGAGCAAATCCGCACCGCGCGCGGCCGTCGTCGCGCTGCGCGTGTGCTCGCACCCGCACCCGCAGTCTCGGCCAAGGTACTGGAAGAGAAGCCAGCCGCTCCGAGCGTCACGACTGCCACGGCTTCGCCGGCCGCAACGCGCGCCGTCGCACCGGCGGCCAGCTTAACTGCACGACCGGTCGCTGCAACATCGCAGAACCTGCAGCAAGATTTGTCGCGCACGCAGGTTCAAAACGGGCTCGAGAGCGTGCGCGGCCAGCTCCAAAGCTGCGCTGCAGGCGCGCACGGCCGGACCACCGCAAATGTCACAGTCTCCGGGGCGGGGCGCGTGACGTACGTAACTATTGAAGGCGCGTTTGCAGGCACACCCCAGGGCTCGTGCATGGCGCGCGCGCTGCGCGGCGCACAGTTTCCTCAGTTTGCGACACCACAGCTCCGCGTTCGTTACCCGTTCGCTCTCTGAGCGAGCGTTCGTGTGATGCACGCATCGCACGGCGCGCCGGTCCATCCCTTCGGCGCGCCGTGCGGTTACAAAACTCCATTGTTTCGAGCGCCTTGACCCGAGCCTGCCGCCGACCTAGGCTGCCGCACTCTCCGCGAGCGTGCGCACCGTTAGGTCATGGCAGAAACCTCCGAGCAGACTCAGCCCGAAGCGCCGCAGGCGCCTGTGCTGGCAGCCCCCGCCTCATCAGTAAATGGTGGCGGGCTGTCGAGCAGTCCTTCAACGTCTGCAGCACCGGAAGGTGAAGCAGGTCCATCCGAGCCGGTGCCGCAAGCGTCCGGTGCGGGATCGGATGCAGCCGAACCGAGCGCATCCGATGCGACGCGGACAGAAACAGCAGAGGCGACTCCGCTCGCAGCTGGTCGCGATGCCGAAGTCGGTGAAGACGACGGCGACGCTGACGGCGAAGCCAGCGCAGATGGTGAAGGCGGCGCAGACGAGCCGGCGAATGCAGGCGGAAGCGATGACGCTGCGGGCGCCGCGACTGGCGATCCGACAAAGGCGAAGCGCAAGCGTCGCCGTCGCCGCAAGCGCAAGGACGGGACGCCCAGCGGTGAAGTGACTGCAGCGGGCGAGGGTGCCGAGGCGGTTGCACCGCGTGGTCCCGATGTCGGCAACAAGAAGAAGGAATCGCACGCGCCGTTCGCGCACTTCTTCACAGGTGCACAGGGCGGTGGCAAGCGTCATGCGTTTGCCGTCGGCGAAGTCGTCGCGGGCCGTGTGCAGCGCGTCGACTATGGCGTGATCGTCGTCGACTTGTTCGGCAAGGCGATTGCGATTGCGGACGAATACGAGCCTCGCGACGTGCCGCCTCTGCCTGCGCCGCCAGTTGAACATGCGGAGCTAGCGAGCGGTGATCCGTCGAGTGAAGCTGCAACCGTTGCGGGTGATCTAGCCGCACCGAGCGAGCTCGGCGCGAGTGACATTGCCGCACCGAGCGAGCTCGGCGCGAGTGAAGTTGCAACGACGCTGACGGGTGAGCACACGCCGAGCGGCATCGAGACGATGAGCCAGCCGCCGGTCGAGCCACCAGCGCCTGCTGAGAGCACGGCGAACGGGGATATTGATGTTGCGCCGCTTACAGCTGCGGCTCCCGAAGCGTCGGAGCCTCATGTCGCGCACGCCGAGCCCGAGCATGCTGCGGCGCCGGCCGAGCACACCGAATCCACGGGGTCGACAGGATTGACGACCGCGAGCGGCGAGACGTTTGCTGCCGCGGACGACGACCTCGATGACGACCATGACGACGAGACCGAGCCCGGCATTGCCGAAGCTCCGCTGGAAAAGCCCGAGCCGCCGAAGCTCGGCGCAGTCTTCAAGGGTCGCGTGGGTGCTGTTTCGGAGAGCGGCCACGTCGCGATCCTGAATCGCATCATCGAGGGTCGCAGTGTGCGTGAGCGCCTCGAGCGCAAGCGTCACGAGCACAAGCGCGTGCACGGCGTCGTGTACGGGTTCAATCGCGGTGGTTTCGACGTGCTCGTCGAAGGTCTGCGCGCGTTCTGCCCGGCGAGCGCGATGGCGCTCGAAGACATCGGCGATCCGCTCGACTTCGTCGGCCACAAGCTCGAGTTCCTGCTTCCTGCGTCGCGCGCCGGCAGCAAGGACTTGATCGTCAGTCGCCGTTCGATCTTGGAGCGCCTCCAGCGCCGCAAGACGAAGGATTTCTTGCGCTCGCTCACGCCCGGCCAGAAGTTCAAGGGCCGCGTGACGGCGGTGCGCGACTTCGGTTTGTTCGTCGACATCGGCGGCGTCGAAGGTCTCGTGCATCAGAGCGAGCTGTCGTTCGCGTTCGGCGTGAAGCCGAGCAGCATCGCGAAGGTTGGCGATGAGATCGACGTGCAGGTGTTGCGCGTCGGTGGTGACGCGAAGCGCGACTCCGGGAAAAAAGAACGGCTGACTCGCGTGAGCCTGTCGGTGAAGGCGCTCTTGCCGGATCCGTGGGATGCGCATGCAGCCGCGCTGAGCGAAGGCAACGTGCACAAGGGCAAGGTCGTGCGTGCGACCGAGTTCGGTGCATTCGTCGAGATCGTGCCGGAGATCGAAGGTCTCTTGCACATCACGGAGCTCGGCAAGGACCTCAAGCACGGCAATCAAGCGGTGCGCGAAGGCGAAGAGATCTACGTCGTCGTCGATCGCGTCGATCGTCGCGCGCGTCGCATCTCGCTGTCGAAGCTCTCGTCGGCTGAGATTGCGGACTTCGAAGCGGGCACCATGACGAAGGACGACGCGACTGCGCGGAGTCTCCGGCAAGGCGCCAACGTCAAGGTCAAGATCGAGAAGGTCGAGCCGCGCGTCTTGCTCGCGCGAGTCGTCGGCACGGTCGGGCGTCGTGGTCGCGCGTTCATTCCGAATAGCGAAACGGGGACTGAGCGTGGGACTGACTTGCGCAAGAAGTTCCCGGTCGGCTCCGAGTTCGAAGTGAAGATCATCGGTATCGATCGAGACGGCTCGCTCAAGTGCTCCGTGAAGGCGATGCAAATCGACGAGGAGCGCCAGGCAGTGAAGAACTACCGTCGCGAGGCTGCAAAGCAGGGCTTCGGTACCTTCGGGGACTTGCTGCGGGCGAAGCTCGGCGAAGCGCAGAGCAAGTAAGCTCGTAACCATTGCGATTCCGGAGCCGGGCTGGTATTTAGCCCGGCGATCCAGGGCGATTAACTCAGAGGTAGAGTGCCTTCTTCACACGGAGGAAGTCGCTGGTTCAATTCCAGCATCGCCCACAAAACACCGCCGCCTGACGCGCGATACGCCGCGCGATCCGCCACCGCGGCCTGCGGTGCGTGCTCACGTACCAAAGCGTACGCTCCGCGCGCTCCTCGGCCCCGGCGGCGCCTCGCGTGGCGTCTCACGCGCCATGCGGTGGTGTTTAAATCTCGGCGCCTGACGGCGCAATCCGCCGCGCGATCCGCCACCGCGCGCTGCGGGGTGTGCTCACGTACCAAAGCGTACGCTCCGCGCACTCCTCGCGCCCGGCGGCGCCTCGCGTGACGGCTTGCGCGTCATCCGTCGCGATTTAACCGAGCTGGTGGCGTCGCGGTTGCCTGCGGCGTACTAGAGAAGAGCTGCGGCGTACCAACAGGAGAGCCTGTCATGACTGATTCTCCACCCGTTCTTCTTGAGCATGATGGTGCGATCAGTCGCATCACCGTCAATCGTCCGGCTGCTCTCAACGCACTCAATCGCGCCACACTCGATGCACTCGAGCTGGCCATTGGCGAAGTTGCTATTCGCGATGCTACCGGGGTTGTCATCGTCACCGGCGCTGGCGAAAAAGCCTTTGTTGCTGGCGCTGATATCGCCGAGATGAGCGCGCTTTCTTCCACTGAAGGCCAAGCTTTTGGCGAGCTTGGACAACGGGTTTTTGCTGGGCTCGAGAAACTCAGCGTTCCCGTGATCGCTGCCGTGAATGGGTTTGCACTTGGCGGCGGCTGCGAACTCGCCCTCTCGTGCGACTTCATCTACGCGTCCTCCCACGCGAAGTTCGGCCAGCCCGAAACGAAGCTCGGAATCATTCCCGGATTCGGTGGAACGCAACGACTCATGCGACGGATCGGCCCCGGCCTCGCGCGCGAACTGATCTACACCGGCGCACTCATCGGCCCCGAAGAGGCGCTGCGCATCGGGTTGATCAACGCGATCCATCCTCGCGCCGAGCTGCTCGACAAGGTTGTGCAGGTCGCGAACACGATGCTCGCAAACGGCAAAGGCGCACTCGCCGCAGCCAAGCGCGTCATGCTCGCGGGCGCAGATCTCGCATTGCCCGCAGCGATCGCTGCCGAGGCTGTCGCATTCGGTCAATGCTTCGGGCCCGAGCAGCAGGAAGGCATGCGCGCATTTCTAGAGAAGCGCACGCCTCGCTTTCCCGGTCGATAGCGCTCGCTTCATGTGCGATGCGCGCCGTGCGCGCGATGCGGTAGAGGCCCTATATCCTCGAGGGCCTACGAACGCGCGCTTGCGGGCGCACTAGCGCGTGCGATGTAGCTCCTTGAAACACATCTCCTCTTGGCTAAGACGAGAATGTTGTGTCTTGACTCTGTGTGCTAAGAGCGTTGCCAACTGAGGTCGTACATCCATATGTCCAACATTCCCGCTACCGCACAGCATCGTCCGCTCACCGTTCCAACCGGTCCATTGGGCTTCTTGTCCATGACGGTTGGTTTGAAGCTGGTCATGGCCGTGAGTGGCGTGGTTTTAGTTGGGTTCGTGGTCGCGCACTTCATCGGCAACGCGTTGATCTGGGTCGGGCCGGAAGCCATCAACGCCTACAGCCACGCGCTCCACGCTGCGCCAGAATTGCTGTGGGTCGCTCGCATCGTACTCATCGTTGCCGTGATCGCGCACATCGGTGCGGCGTTGAAGCTCGCAGCCAAGAACACGGCGGCGCGGCCGCAGCGCTACAAAAAGAAGCGCGACCACGTGACGAATTACGCTGCGCGCACCATGATCTGGAGCGGGCCGATCTTGCTCGGCTTCATTCTGTTCCACCTCGCGCACCTGACGCTCGGCGTCGCGCCTGGAACGTATGAACACAGCACGACGGACGTGTACTCGAACGTCGTGCGCGGGTTTTCGATTCCGTGGGTCACCGGCCTGTACGTGGTCTCGATGCTCGCGCTCGGCAACCACTTGTTTCACGGCACTTGGAGCATGTTCCAATCGCTCGGTCTCAATCACGCCACTTACAACCACAAGCTGATGCGGCTCGCGCTCGGTCTCACGGTGTTCGTGACGCTCGGAGACATCGCGATTCCATTGTCGGTGCTGTTTGGCCTTGTTAGCTGACTGGCTGATTGGCTGAGTGACCCGAGCGACCTGACAGACTTGCTTGAGGAGTAGAGTGACATGGAGCTGATCTCAAACAGTCCAACCGGCCCGATCGAAAAGCGCTGGGACAAGCACCGCTTCGAGATGAAGCTGGTGAACCCCGCGAACAAGCGCAAGTACAACTTGATCGTGGTGGGTTCGGGGTTGGCTGGCGGCGCTGCCGCCGCGACGCTGGGCGAGCTGGGCTACAACGTCAAATGCTTCTGCTACCAAGATAGCCCGCGCCGCGCGCACAGCATCGCCGCTCAGGGCGGCATCAACGCCGCGAAGAACTATCAGAACGATGGCGACAGTGTGTTCCGCCTGTTCTACGACACGGTGAAGGGCGGCGACTTTCGCGCGCGCGAGAGCAACGTCTACCGGCTCGCCGAGCTGAGCGTGAACATCATCGACCAGTGCACCGCACAGGGCGTTCCGTTCGCGCGCGAGTACAGCGGCCACCTCGCGAACCGCTCGTTCGGTGGCGCGCAGGTCTCGCGTACGTTCTACGCGCGCGGGCAAACCGGCCAGCAGCTCCTGCTCGGCGCCTACCAAGCGCTGTCGCGGCAAATCGCCGACGGCAAAGTGAAGATGTATCCCCGCGCCGAGATGCTCGACCTCGTCGTGATCAACGGCGTCGCGCGCGGCATCGTCACGCGCGACATGGTGAGCGGAAAACTCGAGGTGCACCTCGCCGATGCGGTGATCCTCGGCACCGGTGGCTACGGCAACGTGTTTTACCTGTCGACGAACGCAAAGGGTTGCAACGTAACTGCGACCTGGCGCGCGCACCGTCGCGGCGCACTGTTCGCGAATCCGTGCTTCACGCAGATCCACCCGACCTGCATTCCGGTGAGTGGCGACTATCAGTCGAAGCTCACCCTGATGAGCGAGTCGCTCCGTAACGACGGCCGCGTCTGGGTGCCGAAGCGGAAGGAAGACGTCGGCAAACCGCCGGCGCAGATTCCAGAAGCCGAACGCGACTACTACCTCGAGCGGAAGTATCCGAGCTTCGGCAACCTCGTGCCGCGTGACATCGCATCGCGCAACGCGAAGGAAGTTTGTGACGAGCAGCGCGGCGTCGGGCCGGGTGGTCTCGGCGTGTACCTCGACTTCGCGGAGTCGATTCAGCGCTTGGGCGAGTCTGCGGTGGCCGAGCGTTACGGCAACTTATTCGAGATGTACGAGCGGATCACCGGCGAAAATCCCTACAAGACGCCGATGCGCATCTACCCCGCGATCCACTACACGATGGGTGGACTCTGGGTCGACTACAACTTGATGAGC
>DASRXR010000192.1:0-6679 GCA_035687405.1 Polyangiales bacterium | reverse complement strand
CGCTGAGCATGCGGTCGCTCGCGAGGAACTCGAACCGGCCGCAGCCGGTGATGAACGTGACGCCGCTCGTCGACGTCGTGCTCGTGCTGCTGATCATTTTCATGGTCGTCATCCCGATGATGGAAAAGTCGGTGGCGGTCGACTTGCCCAACATCTTCAACGTCGACCCCGAGGCGAAGGGCAAGACCGATCCGTTCACGCTGTCGCTCACGAAAGATGGCGGGATGTTCTTCGAGCAAGAAAAGCTCGAAGAGGATTCGTTCAAGTCGAAGCTGACGGCGGCACTCGAGAACGAGCCGAATCGCCGATTGGTGCTGCGGGCCGATCGCGGGTCGCACTACGGCGAGGTGCGCAAGTTGTTCAAGACATGCCAGGAGATCGGATTCCCCGGCATCTCGCTCCGAGTGAACGAGCTCAAGGGTTCGGAACAGAAGAAGAACTGAGGTTGTGCCATGGCGATGACCGTAGGCTCGAGCGGGGGCAAACCCGGGCGGGCGACACCCAGCATGAACGTGACGCCGCTCGTCGACGTCGTGCTCGTGCTGTTGATTATCTTCATGGTGATCACGCCGCTGATGGCGCGGCAGTTCTGGATTCACTTGCCGAACCAGGTCGACAAGAACGAGCCGGCCGTACCGGATGAAAACGATGGGCCCGTCGTCGTGAGCGTGACGAAGGCGGGCGAGATCATGATCAATCAACAGATCGTGCCGGATGCCGAGTTCTCCGCGAAGTTGAAGCGTGTGCTCGCGGCGAAAGGCGACCGGACCGTGTTCTTCGATGCCGACGAGGAAGCCGAGTTCGGCAAAGCGGTGGCCACGATGGATCTCGCACGCGCGGGTGGCGCGGCCACGATCGCGGTGCTGACAGCTCCGCTTGGCGGGCCAGCCGCCGCAGCGGCGCCCGCGCCGTGACGCGGGCGCCAGCTCCGAGCGCGTTCAGGTGATCTTCAGCTGATCGCCGATCGCTGGCCCTCCGAGGGCGGGATCGCTGCACGAGTCGCGACCGGTCTCGATGCGGCCGGCGAAGCGCCGCGTGTAGCCGGCGAGGCCTTCGACCGTCGACGTGAAGTCGTACCAGTAGCCGCTGCTCCGGAGGCCCCACGACTGCGTTGCTTCTCCGCGCGCGGGTAACACGACTGCGCGCGATTCGTGATCGTACGCGTTCGCAGTGAACGTGAACTTCGCGGGCGAAGCGCCGCGGTTGCGCAAGCTCACGTAGAGGCTGCCGCGGACGGCTTCATAGCCGAGCTTGATCTCTGGATTGGGTGCGTTCTCGGCGGCAACGGCGTTCAGGTTACCGGTGAAGTGTCGGTGAAAACCGTTCGGGCCGAGCACCCAGAGGTCGTAGTCGCCGGCGTCCTCGGTTGCGTCCCAGACGCCCGTGAGCTCTTTGCGGGGCTCGACGACGTAGCGATGCGGGATGCGGTCGAGATGCTTTCGATCGTAGACGTGAAATACGGCTGCGGCTTTGCGGCCGGCGTGCACGAAGCGAAGGGCGACCTGGCCAGGGCTGGGAGATGCTGCTTCGTGGACGTGCAGTGCGTAGGGCAACGCGCGCGATGGCCGGGTTCCGGTTGCTTGCGCCGGGAGCTCCGGCAGCTCGGGCGTCGGTGGCGTCGTGGTTTCAGTGAGCTCGCGTGCGCGTGCTGCTAACTCTTCGGTTTCAGGCAGCGCTTCGTAGAAGTCACCTTCGTCCGGTGAGGCGAAGTCGAACGCCGAGGTCAGGTCGCCACACACTGCGCGCCGGTGCGACGTGATGTTCGGCTCGGTCACACCGAAGCGTCTCTCGATGAAACGAATCACCGAGGTATGGTCGAAACATTCCGAATCGACCCAGCCGCCTTTGCTCCACGGCGAGACTACGTAGAGCGGCACGCGCGGGCCGGGACCGTAGTTCTTGTGCAGCAGTAGCTTCTCTTCTTCGGCCGAGCCGGCCGGAAGAAACTCGTGGTACTCGCCGGTCGCGTCGACCGTCGTTGCGCCGGCGAACTTGGCTTTGCTCGGATCGACGTCGTAGGAGAGATACGACGGGGCAGCTGGTGGCGGCACGTGATCGAAGAAGCCGTCGTTCTCGTCGAAGTTCACGACCAGTACGGTTTTGCTCCAGACGTCCGGATCGGCCGTGAGCGCTTCGAGTACTTTCGCGGTGTAGTCGGCGCCTTGCGCTGGACTCGACGGCCCCGGATGTTCGGAACCTTCCGCGGTTGCGACGATCCACGAAACTTGTGGCAGCGTGCCATTCACGACGTCGTCTTTGAGCAAGTCGAGATCACGCGTGCTCAGGCCTTTTTCGAGCAGCGCCGAGAGTGCTCCCGGCTTACCCGAATACGCGTCACGGAAGCTGCGGAACCCGGCGACCGGGTTGTCCGTGAAGTTGTCGGCCATGTTTTGGTAGATCTGCCAGCGGATGCCTGCCTGCTCGAGCCGCTCGCAATACGTGACCCAGGTGTAGCCGCCGTCCGGATCGTTCTCGACGTTGTCGTAGTCGTTGTAGAGTGCCGGGCCATTGCCGATCTGCAGCGGGTCGTTCGATCCGGTCCACAGAAACAATCGATTCGGGTTCGTGCCGCCGTGAAACGAGCAGTGGTACGCGTCGCAAATCGTGAACGCGTTTGCCATCGCGAACTGGAACGGAACGTCCGCTTCCGTGAAATAGCCCATCGCGTGATCGTTCTTGAACGTCGGCCAGGTGCGGATTTGACCGTCGGCCCACGCGTTCACTGCGTTGGGCCAGGTGTGCGGTGTCCCGGTGACGCGCATCACTTCGAAGGTTTGCTGCGTGTCGAGGTGGAACGGCGCGACGATGTGCGCGTTTGCGGGGTCGACGTCGTTGGTCTGGTACCAAACGTTTTTGCCCGTGACGCCCGGCACGTCTTTCACTGGAATCGGAAAGCGATCACCGAAGCCGCGCACGCCGGGCAGGGTGCCGAAGTAGTGATCGAACGAGCGATTTTCTTGCATCAGAATCACGATGTGCTCGACATCGCGGATCGATCCGGTGGCACGGTTCGCTGGGATCGCGAGCGCTTTTTGCAGGATCGGTGGGAAGGTGCTGAGCGCTGCGCTCGCACCGGCAGTGCCGGCGAGAGCTCTGAGAAACGCGCGTCGTGAGCTGTGGATCATGAGTGCCCGTCCTTGAATGAGTTCGGCTCGCCTCAAGCCGAACTGCGCGGGACTGTCACAACGTCGCGTGACGCAAGAGTGACGATCGATCAGCGTTTTCGGCGCGTGCGAGAGAGCAATGTCGGCGCCGCGGGGAGCTCGATCCAATCGAACGCGGGATCAGGTTCTGCAGCCCAGGGCGTCGTGAAGACACTCGACAAGACGCGCTCCGCGATCTTTGCATGGGGTGAAAAGCCCCACCCCGGTTCCTGCGACACGTCGTCGAGGTTCGCATAGTAGCGCCAGACGAAAAAGCCGGCGAACCAAGGCTTGGTGACCGAAGCGCCGATCAGCGCAGAGAGCGCGCGCGCTTGTTCCCATTCGTCGACGGTCATGCCGGGCATGTCTTCCGGCCAGACCCACGGTTTGACTGCCGCGTTCGGGCGGCTCGTGTAACCGATCTCGAGAAAGAGTAGCGGCTTGCGTACTGTCGCCGCGAGCTCGCCGGCTCGAGCGAGCGCGTGTTCTGCGCCTTGGGCGTATTCGGTGTAAGTGGCGTCGTCGTGATCGGCCAGCGGGTAGAACGCGTTGATGCCCACGAAATCGAGCGCATCCCAGAAGAGTACGTTTTCGGCTTCGTCCCAGTTGGCGGAGTAGACGAGCTTGCCTTTGAAGACCGCGCGCACATCGGCGATGAGCTGCAGCCAATAGCTGCCGAAGCGGCCCGACCACGACTTGCATTCGACGCCGATCGAAAATGCGTCGGCGCCGAACTGCTGAGCGGCCTTCGCCCAAGTCAGGATGAAGTTGCGGTAGGACTTCTGGTAGGCAGTCCAGCCTTCCGGGGTCTGTGGGTCGATCTCACCGCGCCACAGGTTTGGGGTCTCGACCCATAGGTGTGGGACGACCAACACAGACAGTCCGCGCGCACGCGCTTGTGCGACGAGGCGGCCGACTGCAGCGCGGTTTTGTCCGAACGGTGCTTCGAAGTCGAGCAGGATCTCGGTGCTTTGAAGGTTCCACATCCGGCCGAATGGCGTGATCGAGACGGAGTTCGCGCCGAGTTTTGCGAGCTCATCCAGAAGTTTTGCGGTGTACGCGGTGCCGTAACCATGGCCGGGTTGCTACGAGGATTCGATCGGTCCGATCGTGATGCCGCGGATCGCGGCCTGCGCATCCGCGCCGTGCGCTACGCCGAGAGCGAGAAGCAACGCGATCGCGGTGACGACGCCGCGAGGAGCGCCCGACTTCAGCATGCTGCGCGAGATAACATGTGATCCGCGGGTCGCAAAGTTCGATCGCAAGTGCGCTAAGCTCGGTCGGTGTCAGCCGTCCGAGTCGCTCATGGCGTTGCGCTGCTCGCGGCGGCTTGGTGGGGCGCTCTCGCAGGTGGTTGTGACGCCGCTGCGAAAACTAGGTCCGAACCTGCACGCGCAGCGGAAGTCGACTCCCGTGCACCTCGATTGCCGGTGTTACAACAGGCACGGCTCGACTACCTCTTCGCAGCCATGAGCGGCGTTTCGCGCAACTGGCCTTGGTCGACCGCCGATGACGTCTGTGTGCTACTGCTCGGCGTCGAAGCGCAGTGGGGGTTGAACTGTAGCGAGCCTCCCTCGGCCCAGTTCTCTCGCACGGCGGACCTGTTTCGCGGCAAACCGGTCTTCGCGCGAAGCGGCTCGCGGTACCGCATCGGCGGGCGCGAGCTCTCGACGGCCGAGTTGCTCAAGACGCTGTCTGCAGCTGCACACGTCGATGAGGCCGGTGCGCGCCGTTCCGACCTTCCGTCCGGCCATCCTTGGCTTCTTCTCGGATCGCTCGAAGGCCTGCGCGCGAATCATCCGGCGTTCGAAGACTGCAGCACCGAGGAGTGGATCTCGGTCGCACTCCACGAGCTCGCGCATGCGAGACAGCTCACTATGCCTGGTTTCGCCGACGAGCTGCGCTCGATCAACACCGGTGCGTCCGATCCGGCTCGGCTCGCCAAGCTCTTCAAGGGTGACGCCGAGTATCGCCGACTCGTCGACGCGGAGTATGCGCAGCTGGCAGCTGCAGCCTGGACCGACCCGAACCCAACTCAGGCCCGCGCGGCTTTGAGTGCCTGGCTGGAACGTTATGCGATGCGCCGTGGCGTGTTGGAAAAGCAACCGAACGCGGCCGCGCTCATCGCGACCGATAGCCTCTTCACGTACATCGAAGGTGCGGCGCGCTACGTCGAGAGCCAATATTTGGTCGATGCGGCGCAGCATCCATCCCTCGCACTCGCGAAAGATCCGTTGTTTCGCAGCTACGTCGGGTTTGCCGGTCGCGGCTACGCCGGAATGCCGAACAAACAGATGGACGCGGAGTACTTCTACGCGATCGGCTTTCATTTGTGCGTGCTGCTGGAACGGATCGATCCGACTTGGAAGTCCCGAGTCCACGCGGATTCGGACGGCGTGATCGGCCAAGTGCGAGCCACCGTTGCGCGACGCGACTGACTCAGTTCTTGGGTCGCAGCTTCAACTCTACCCGAAGTGCAGATCCGTCGAAGTACACGCTGGCCTTGGCACTATCGGCGTAGCCGTCGCGGGACGCTTCGATCGTTCCAAACTTCACGCCGTCCGGCACCTCGACGTGCAACACGAAACGCCCGTCGTTCTCGCTCGTAGACTCGACTCGATCGAGTGTGTCCGAGACGAACGTCACCTTTGCGCCGGTGAGCCCCCGCGACGTGAACTCGTCCAGGACCGTCCCCTCGATGTCGTGATCGCTGAATGCTTCGCTGTCGTCGGCGGCGCAGGCGAACATCCCAGACAGCGCGATCAATCCCGCGAGGAACGCGACTTTCACCGCATCAGGATAGCGTCTCGAGCCCTGCAGTTGTTAGCTGCAGCGAAATCCTCCGGGGGAGCATGCACGCCTTGCTCCGACATCGCGGTACAACGTACGCTCAGACGCGCGTGACTCAGCCGGAGCAACCCAAATACGGACTGACGCTCGGGGCGACCCGCGAGCTGCTTCTTCCGACGACACTTTTGGCCTGCTTCGCGATCTACTACCTGCTCGAACAACCGTTTTGGGTCGTGCTCGTGTGTGCGATCCCGATGATGACGCTCTACGCATTTGCTCCGTATCTCGCCGTGCGTTCGATGGCGAGCTTCGATCGCGACGCGATCACGCTGCTCGCCACGCGCAACGCCAAGGCACTTCGCGCGCGTTACAACCGCGCGCTCGGAATGCGCCTGTTTTCTCCACCCGGGCTTCGCGCCGAACGCAAAGCCATGATGCTCGCGGAGTCCGGCGACACTCTCGGCGCGCGAGACGCCTACCGCGAAGCGCACGAAGAACATTCCGGCAAACCGCCGCTGCGAGTTTTACTCGGCTACGCCCATGCGAGTTTTGCGCTGCAGGACGATCCGCGCGCGATCGAGCTCTACCGCGCGCTCGTCGCGAGCGGCACGACCTTGCCCGGGGTGGAACGCAACCTCGCGCACGCACTGGTTCGCCGGGGCGAAGACCTCGAAGAAGCCCTCACGATTCTGGTGCGGTGCGCGCGGCAAGATGATCTCGCTCGCGACCGAGACCGAGCGCACGCT
>DASRXR010000191.1:0-16703 GCA_035687405.1 Polyangiales bacterium | reverse complement strand
GGCCGTGCACCGCGACCGAAGGCCCGCGCTCGGTCATGAGCCTGCGTGCGAGCTCCGTCGCGAACGTGAGCATGGCGAGCTTGCTGCTCGCGTAGTGGAGGATCGCATCGTTAGTGCTGAACGAAACCAGCTCCCCGAGGCGCGCGAACGCCAGACCATCCGACGAGCGATGCGTCTCCGATGCGACGAACACGATGCGCGGGATGCGCGTACCCGTGCGACCGTTCGAAGCAAATACGTCGTTCGGGATCACACCGCTGGCGAGCAGCCGCTGCACGAGCAAATGGTTCGCGAGGTAGTGCGTGCCAAACATCACGCAGTAGCCCTGCCGCGTTGCGCGAGGCTTGTTCGGCATGAGCCCAGCGTTGCAGACCAGAAGGTCGATGCGCTCTTCGCGGCGTGCAAGCTCATCGGCGAGCTTCGCAACGGATTCGAGGTCCGCAAGGTCGACACGCAGCATCTCGATTGCCTGCGAGCCACTCTCGCGCGCGATATCCAAACCGGCTTCTGGAATGCCGCTGCGACATGCGAGCAAGACGCGCGCACCACGTCGCGCGAGATCGATCGCGACGGCTTTGCCGAGCCCGCTGTTCGCACCGGTTACGAGCGCGGTCTGGCCGCCGAGGCGTAAGTTCGGTTCGACCGGATTGAGGGACGGTTCGCCATTCAGCATGTCGATGAACGCGGTCATCGTCGCGGTCAACGTCGACCGATGACCGAAGCCCGTCGCTTTCGTTCGCAGCCGCGCGATGCCGTTCGTGGTCTCGTGCCGGATGCCGAACCGCGCCCGATAGTCCGCGAACATTTCCTCGATGCGCGTGGGACTCAAGCCGAAATCGCGCGCGGAATAGGCATGTTTCCCGTAGCGATTTTGGGTGTCGCGCTCGAGCACCCTCTGCATCGCCGCCAGCGCCTCCGCCGAGAGCTCGCGGCCTGCGTGCGCGTAGATGCGCCGAACTTGCTCGAGTGGATCAGCGATCAGATCGTAGTACGAAACGTCCACGAACGACGCCCGCGCGCCCGCGTCGCGTACGGCGAGTGAGCGATCGATCATTCTTCGGACCTTCCGCAGCCAGTGGCTGCCGATCTCGCGCGGCTCGATCAGATCCGAAAACACACCGCGACCGTGCGCCACCATGCTGCAAAACGAGCCCATCGTGGCTTGCGGATCCCGATGGGTCTGCACGATCACCGCGTCTGGAAACACCGCGAACAGGTCGTGCAGATATTCCATGTGGTGCGGCGTTTTGAGCACCCAGAAGTCGCCAGGCTTCTGCCACAGCAGTACTCTCAGCATCTTCGCGAGATACCGATACGGTTCGAGCAAGGATTGCTGCTCGAGCCACGCAGCGTACGTCGGCACGTGCATCGTCGCTTCCGATGCCTGGCTCGTGAACGAGTGATCGAGCAGCAGAATGTCTTCTTCGGGCGAGTCTGCTTCGACCGGATGCACCGCAAAGAACTCGGGCGCGATTCGATACAGCCCGATCTCGGCAAGCCTTCCACCGATGCGCCGTCGCCAACTTCCAGTTCGACCTTCACCAGGCTGAGGAACCGGCCGCAGCGCTTCCCAGCCGAGGAGCGCGCGCGACTGGGGATCGGCGGCGAGCAAACGGTGTAGCAACGTCGTCCCAGTGCGCTGGAGACCTGCGATCACGATCGGCCGCAGAATCGGAGTGGACTCGATCTCCGGAGCGTCGCGAACGATCTGCTCGACACGCAAGCGATTTTCGAGCATTCCGACCAAGCGGCCCTGAATGACCGTTCGCCCAAATGCGTGCAAGCGTGCTTCGCGTTCGATCGAATCGATCAGCACCGCGAGCGGAGTCTTGAAGAACGGATCCCCGAAGTCGTGAAGGCCGGTCGAGCGCCTTGCGGCATCGAGTAGACGCTCGAGGTCGAGCGCAGCGGGATCGAACACCGCGTTGTAGGCGCGCAATACAGCCGGCCGCTTCGGATGCACGTAGTCGGTGGAGGTGACGAGTTTTGCTTCGCGCGACATGCAAACCTTGCCTTCAGTGCGGCAGCGCAGAGACGTCGGCAGACTTCACCACGCGCGTTTCAGGCACGGGCTGCGCGGCGGCGGCGACCCAACGAAAACACATCGTTCCGGATGCGTGGCCCACGGTGTCGATCCAGTTCGGCACACCCGGATCTTCATGCGCGACCACGATTCGCACCGAGCCGTCAGGCGCCGCGCGCGCCGAGTGCTTGTTCAGATGAACGGTGAAGAAGCGGTATTCGAGTGACTCCATCCAGTGGTTGTTGAGCTGGAAGTTCCAGTAGCGACAAGCGGGCGGCATCACGTCGATGACGAGCGCCTCGTCGGGCTGGAGCTGCCAGTGACTGTGGTAGTAGGCGATGTTCGGATCGCCGCCGGCCTGGTTCGATACTTCTTGGTCGAAGCGGGGCAGGGTGTTCGAGTGCTTCTGAAAGTCGCGCGCCCACTTCGCAAACAACAGCGAGGCGCCGGCGACGAGCGTGCTCGCATTGCGCAACCCATCGTCGACGTCTGCAGCCGTGAGCGGCGCGGGCCGATGGGGCCCATCGATGCGTTCGATGCGCAAGCTCGCCAGCTTCTCGGTCGCGCGATCGAGGAAGGTTTGACGCACGATCAAAAGCCCGGTCTCAGGCTTCATCGGCAGCCAATTGCCGGGCTGCGGCTGGGTGCTGAGCGCGATCGTGAAGTCGCCGTGCGCGTCGATTGCGAGCTGGGACGCTTCCAAAAATCCCGTCGGCGGTAAACCCCCGCCTTGCCCGTAGTGCCCCGCCTGGGTGCCGAACGCGAGGTAGTTCACGCTACCGCGGTTGCCTACGATTCGATATTCGTGTGCGCCGCTGATGGTCGCGTTTTGATAGTAGTTGTCGGGATTGTCCGCGCCCATCTTCACGGTTTCGTGCACGACTCGCTTGAGGATCGGCGCGCGTGGATCCGAGTCTTCGAGAAAACCTTCGAGCCCAGCCCGCGTGAGCCGAGCGAGGTAGCGGTAGCCCTCCGCTTGGCTGAAAGGATCTTGAGGCGTGCCCGGAAATTTCAGCGATGCGCCTGCGGCTTTGAGCGTGTCGCAAAACTCATCCCAGGATTCCCCCGTGACGACGCGGCGCTCAGCGACACCTTCGGGGGTGAGCCCGCGAAGTTTCATCGACAGGCGTTGCACACGTTTGAATTGATCGAGTGCTCCGATCAGAAAGCGCCGCATTCAGCTCTCCGTGCTGCCGAGGCTCGCTGTACTCGCTTGTGTGGCGAGACTGAGCACGCGGCGACTGAGTGCTTGGGCGTTGGCCTCGAAGCCTTGTTGCATCGGCGCACGATAGCGACCGAAGAAGAGCGGGACGGAGAGGCCGCGAAACGACTCGTAACACACGTAGCGTGTCGAGCCTTCGCCCACATCTTCGAGCTCTTGGATGCGCGTGCAGTCGAGCAGCACGCCGCCGAGGATTTTTAGACCCCAACCTACCCGATGTTGCGGTTCGTACACCCGCATGCGTTCAGACATTTTCATGCGTTTGCCGCCGAGCATCACGTCGAGTTTTACCGGGTCGCCGATGCGGCCGGTCGTGCCGACGCCGATCGTGAACGGATTCCATTCGGGGTAACGCGCGAAGTCTACGAGGACATCCCAAACGGCACGCCGTGATGCTGGGATGATCAACTCAGTGCGTACTGTCGGTAGGTCCTGCATGCGCGCACCGTAGAATTCTCGAGCGCCGGATACAACGACAACGGCGAGGCCGACCCGCGCACGACACTCGAACGTCTCATCGCGATGGTGCTTCAAGGTGGATCAAAATGAAACGTGTTTCATTTTGCGGAAGCGTGATCTTTGGTCGATCTCGACCGGGCGTGGCGGCCAGATCACGCTCCCGGTGCCAGCGGAGGGGGAGTCCACAAACTTGGAGTGGCCGGCGACACTTTGTTCGAGCCGGGCGGCCCGCTTTTCGCCACCACGGTGGCGACGCCGGTCCGAGCGGCTCTCCCGGCAGCTCCCCAGCGCGAATCCCGATCTCAGGCAATCATTACAGACTCTTGGAGGTGTTGCCGTGCAGGTGTCGATCTGGTTGGTTCGCGCGATTATCAACAGCGTCGAGCGCGCAGGTGCAAGTCGCAACGAATTCCTTGCGCTAGCCCGCATCGACCCCGAGCTCGTAGAGCGGGGCGAAGCGCGCCTGTTAGTCGACGACTACAAGCGTGCGATCGAAGCCGCGATCACGGTGACGGCCGATCCCGCGCTCGGCCTACACCTGGGCGAGCATGCGAGTCCCGCGATGTACCGCGTGGTCGCTCACCTGGTGGATCACGCTGCGACCCTCGGCGAGGGGATCGCTATGATGATCCGCTACTCGGGGCTGTTGGCGACGGGATACGAGCCGTGTTTGATCGAGTCCGGTGAGCGCGTGGCGTTGCGCCTGCCGTACTTGATCGGAGCTACCGGTGCGACGCAGCTGACGGCGGAGTTCGCGTTGACGGGGTTCATGCGGATGTTTCGCCAGTACGTGGGTCCGAACGCGCGACCCTATTCTGCGTCGTTTGCGTATCCGGCGCCCGCGCACGCTGCGGAGTATCGGCGCATTTTCGGAGGTGTCGAGCGCTTCGACCAACCGTACACCGAGATGGAGTTTCCACGAAGCTGGCTTGCGCGGTCTCAGCTTTACAGTGACCCAGCGCTTCACGCGGTACTGAAGACCCATGCGGAACGCGAGCTCTCGCAGCTCGAGCGTGGAGGTACGGTCGTCGAGCGAGTTCAATTGGCGTTGGCATCGAGTGATTTGCGAGCGCTACCGACGATGACTGCGTTGGCGCGTGAGCTCTCCATCAGCGCGCGGACGTTGGCGCGAAAGCTGAGTGTTGAAGGGATGACGTACGCAATGTTGGTCGAGAGCCGGCAGATGAGTGCGGCTACGTCATTGCTGGAAGGTCGTCAGTTGACGATTCAGGAGATTGCGGACGTCATGGGGTTCGCCAGCGCACCGGCGTTCCATCGCGCGTTTCGGCGCTGGACCGGCCTCACGCCGAAGCAATACGTCTTCTCGGTCCCCTCGGTTGGCCGGGCACCCGTCGAGCCCGCGGCTCGGGGGCGGGAGAAAGCTGGCTAGTGCCGCGCTAGTGCTGGGTGTGCCGCACTGGCGAATGTCCGACTGGCGGCCGCGTTGTCAACGAGCGGTCAATACTTGTCTGTCCCGAGACATTGAGGCGCCCTCGGTTGAACGCTACCCAAGGTTGTTCACGTCAGCGCCGTTGGGCTCGATGCGCACTGCGCTGCGAAGGAGACCGAGTGGCGAAGTCATGGATGTCTGAGAAGCGCGCGGGCCGAATCCTTGGATGTTTGAGCTTGCTCGCCTTGGTCGCTGCTTGCGGCGACGATCAGAACGAGATGATAACGCCGAACACGGGCTCGGCTGCTGGAGCAGGCGCGGGGGCGAGCTCCGCTGCGGGCCAGGGGGCGGCAGGCAGCACGTCTATGTCTACCGGAACGGCGGGTACGAGCCTCGCCGGAAGCGGCGCTGCCGGCCGCGCCGGCAGTACGGCGGCGGCTGGGTCGGGCGCCGCGACGGCGGGCGCTGCTGCAGCTGGTAGCGGCGGAACGCGTGCTGCCGGCGCGGGTGGTGCTGGTGCTGCCGGTGCAGGTGCCGCTTCCGGAGCGGGCGGGTCCGCGGGCGCGGCTGGCTCTGCGGGAATGAACGACGCTGGTGCGTCCGGCGCGGCTGGTGCTGCGGCGCCGGGTGCGAAGCCGCCGTGTCTCAAGAACGCCAGTCAGGTGGTCGTGCTCGGTGATTCGTATCTGAACTGGATCACACATACGTTCCCCGACGACTTCAAGACGGAGTTCGGCGGCGAATATCGGATGTATGCGGTCGGCGGAGCGTCGATGGCGTCTGGAGGAATCTCGGGTTTCATTCCCGACCAATTGACTCAAGCGGTCGCGGACGACGACGACATCATCGCGGCTGTGATGACCGGCGGTGGCAATGATATTTTGATCGCCGATGCTGTGATGTATCCGGAGGCCGATACCTGCAAAGATCGCACGGATTCAACCACGGTGAAGGTCTGTCAGGACGTGGTGAAGGCGGCGATCGATACCGCGGGGAAAATGATGAAGACTGCGGCGGCTGCTGGGATCAAGGACGTGATCTACATCTACTATCCTCACATCCCCGGTGGTGGCTTCGGCGGTATGAATCCCAACGTGTTGTTGGACTACTCGCTGCCGATGGCGCGAGATTTGTGTACGCGGGCCGAGGCCGATACGTCGGGTCAGTTGCGTTGCCATTTCCTCGATCTGCAACCGATCTTCGAGGGCCAATCCACCTGGTTTGCCGACGACGGCATTCACGAGAACTCGATGGGGTCTGCGGTGATGGCGAAGGAGACGGTGAAGATCATGAAGGACAAGTGCATCGCGCAGCCCGAGTCGAGTGGCTGCTGCGCGCCGTGAGTCCATAGCCGAGAGCGTCAGCGCCGCTTCGTTTGCTTCAATGCCTCGCCGATCACGTGCACCAGATCGACGCCACCGCCATCGGGCTTTCGCAATGCTGCAAAGGCGCCGTGCGCCATCGCTAGCTCTCGCATCTCGTCCGACAACGTCGTCATGAAGATCACCGGGACTCTCACGCTCTGTTCCGCGAGCAGACACTGCAACTCGAAACCGCTACGGCCCGGCAACTTCAGGTCGCTTACCAGGCAACGCATCTCGTGCCGGTCACTCGACTCGAGCAACGCCTCCGCAGAGTTGAACAACGAGGTTCGATATCGGCCTGCTCGAATCAGATTGTCGAGACTCTCGCGCACGGACGCATCCTCATCGACGACGCAAACGAGCGGCGCTTCAACGCTGGTCCTATGGATGCCGAACAAGGCCTCGAGGGTACGGCCGGTCCCCCGCATTTTGCATCCGAGAAAGCAACCGCAGGATCTTCGTAGACGCGCCCCAACAGATTAGGTTGTCAGACAGCTAGCTCGTTGTTGTGCGATGGTCGTCGTGCACAGCCAACCATTGGCCACTGCCTGCTAAGGCGTGCACTCGCGCGGCGCCTCCGTGAAGGCTGCGTTCGCGGCCCGCGTCGCGGGCTAGCGGAGGGCGGCCGGAGTCGAGCCCGGCCGCCCGGATTCGCTATTCAGTGCACGCGCGCGGGGCTGGCCACATCAGGTTGGCACCGCCCATCGTTTTCGCCATCTCGGCTGCAGTGCCCAGCTCGACGCAACCCATCGAACCGAACATGGTGGCGTTGATCCCGCACTTGTCATCGTCGGTGCAGCAGCTCGGCAACAGGAGTCCACCCATGATGTCGACCGAGGGACACCGCGGGTCGCCGTTGTTCTGTGCTGTTCCGCACAGGCCTCCTGCCTTTTGTACGCCGCACATGCTCGTAAATGGGTCTAGGCAGCACGCGGTGAGGTCTCCGGCGGGTTCGGGAACCGTGCAGGTCTTCGTGCCGCACGTCTTTCCCTTGTCGGCATCGTCGCCATCCGCGGCACGACCGGATGCGCCAGAATTCGCTCCGCTTGCAGGCTTTTCAGCGTCGTCGCCGCCGCAGCCAGCGCCAATTGCGGTCATCATTGTGACAACTATAGTCCACGTTGTTAGGTGTCTACTCATGCGCCCTTGTCCTCAGCTCTAGCGCGCCATGCTGTTCGCAGCCTCAAAATTATCAAGCGCCGCGAAAATAGATCAGTGTGTGGGAGGGCGCGTGTTGCTCCGGCGACTTTCGCGGCTGCGACATGACTGTCGAGGCGATACTCGGTGCGCTATGCTCCCTACTCGGGGATCCGGGGAATGAAACGAGTCTTCTGTCTCGTCGTTCTGCTCGCGTGGGATGCCGCGTGTGACGACACATGTGGTCCGCGTCCGCTCGCCGAACTGTGTGCCTCACGTTGCCCGGCGGACCAAGCCAGCGCGATTCGTTCCGTGTGCGAGCGAGATGGCGGCTTGTGGTCTGACGAGTGGTCGGAAGTCGAGAACAGTTGCGGCGGAACCAACATCGAATCGGGTTCTACGTCTATGGCGATCAGCTATTCGTTCGACCGCACGGGAAAGCTCGTGGGTGGAGTGCACACGTCGGACACGGACAATGGCAAGTGTTCGAGTTTCGACACGTACTACGGAAAGCCGTGTCAGGCGCGCAAGTCGACGACGCGCGACTGCCCGACGCAGCCGTGAGTGCGAGTTAAAGCCGCGCGTTGTCGAGGAAGACGCAGGGAGGTACGCATCCTGGACTAGAGTCTGCGGCCTCCGGCATTTTGTCCAACACTGGGCCGTTCGCTTGGTGTCGTGGCGGTGACCCAGAGCAGACCCGAGGCCACAAGTGCCGCCGCGCCCGCGGAGCCAACAATGATTGCGTGTTTCTCGTGGCCACGAGCGTCGTTGCGCAAGTCGATACCCTTCAAGCTGCACACGCCGTCAGGTCTACAGAACGCGTTCGATTCAGTGTACGCAGCATTGGCCAAGACACTGAAGACTACGGTCGCGCCAGCGCCGAGCACCGCCGCCGCCCCGGCCCCAAGAGCAGCCGCTCTCTGTGATCCTATGCTGGTCGAGCTCCATAGGACTTCGCGCGCGTTCTCTGCCGGTCGAACTTCTTTGGTCAGTGCCAGCGTGGTCGCGAGTTGCGAAGTCAACGGTGGCTTGACCGAGTCGGAAGGTGATGCTGAGTCGGAGTTCATTGCCAAGACGTCGCCGATCTTTTGTCGCGCCGCTTTCAACTCTGGAACAACCACGAGGCGCTGCTGCCCGGCCGAAACGCGAACTACTCCACTCCATGAGTGGCCATCTCCCTCTCGAACAACCAGCACGTGCTCGCCTGGGTCAACGTAGATAGCCAGTCCCCACGCATCCTTCGGTTGTTCTTCGCCGTCGATGACCATTTCCACCGTATTCGAGCCGCTCGGACTCAGTGTAATCGGCGTGATTATGCCGAGCATTGGTGCCAAGCGTTGCAACTCCGCTCCGGCGACCCCAGCACGCGCGCTATCTGCCCGGCCCACGGCGGCTTGGTGCGCGCGCTGATAGTATTCGTAAGCGCGGCCAAGTCTCCCAAGCTGAACGCAGCACAACTCCAGATTTAGAAGCGTGCCGATTGTGGCAGATCGAGCATTGCTTAGTTCCAAGCGCTCACATGCCTCGGAGATACGGCCGTTCGCCAGCAGCGCGCGCGCTTCGACAAAAAGTGCCCGTGCAAAACTTCTGACTTGCTCGGCGACCTGCTGTAGTTCGCCCCACGTGTACCAGCGCTTTCGCTCTTTCGAGCCGCAGGGCACCTACGCCCGAGGTGTCACTTCTCGCGCGTGATCCGCAACAGGACGGTGCCCTCACTCACCTGATCGCCCGTCTTGTGCGCGAGATCAGCCGCGTGGCCGTCGAACGGCGCCGTGAGCGTATGCTCCATCTTCATCGCTTCCATCGTGATGAGCGCTTGCCCTTTGACGACAGCAGCGCCATCCGCGATCTTCACCGCAATGATTCGCCCCGGCATCGGCGCGCGGATCGCACCATCAGCCGCAGCACCGGCGCCTGCAGCGAGTGACTGAGGCTCGCTGAATGCAAACGCATTGCCGCGCTCGAACACGATCGTCTCGGCGCCTACTTTCGCGGACCGCAGCGATCTACCGCTCGTCTCATCGAGACTGACGATCTGACGCTCCGCACCGCACTGCACGTCGACCTGAATCTTTGCCGCGGCATTCAGGCGAAGGCCGTTCGCGGCACCCCAGGGAGTCGCGGGCTCTCGATAGGCATCGAGCCTCGCACGCGCCGCAGCCGCGAACACGTCCTCGGAGATTTCCGCAGCAGGCACGAGCTCTGCGATGTGCTTCTCGATGAAGCCCGTGTCGATGTGCCCCGCAACGAACTCCGCATGCGACGCAGCGCGCGCGAGAAATGCCGCGTTGGTCTTGACTGGCCAGACTTCTACTTCAGCGCATGCCGCTGCCAGCTTCGCAGCGGCAGCCTGTCTCGTGGGCGCTGCTACGATGAGCTTCGCGATCATCGGATCGTAAAACGGCGTGACGGCGCCGCCCTGTTCGACGCCGGTGTCGACGCGAACGCCTCCACCAGGCATGCGAAAATGTGTCAGCGGTCCGGTCGATGGCAGGAAACCGGTGGCAGGATTCTCCGCATACAGCCGAGCTTCCATCGCGTGACCTCGGATCATCAGCTCGTCCTGCCCCGCCGGCAATCTCTCGCCGCTCGCGACACGCAGCTGCCACTCCACGAGATCGACACCAGTGATCAACTCAGTCACCGGATGCTCGACCTGGAGCCGCGTATTCATCTCCATGAACCAAATGCGATCGGCGCGCAGCCCTTCCGAAGCATCCGCAATGAACTCGATCGTGCCCGCACCTTCGTATCCCACTGCCAACGCAGCTTTCAGCGCGGCGCCGCACACAGCTTCACGAGTCGCTGCGTCCATACCAGGCGCAGGCGCTTCTTCGATGACTTTCTGGTGCCGGCGTTGCAGCGAGCAGTCGCGTTCGAACAGATGAACTGCGTTGCCGTGACTATCCGCAAACACTTGCACTTCGATGTGACGCGGACTCGTGACGTACTTCTCGATCAGCACACGTTCGTCGCCAAAGCTGGCTGCGGCTTCGCGACGACACGATGTCAACGCCGCCGCAAAGTCCGCTCCGCGCTCGACTTTGCGCATGCCTTTGCCACCGCCGCCAGCGACCGCCTTGATCAACACGGGAAAGCCGATCGCAGCCGCTTCCTTCTGCAAGCGAGTCGCGTCTTGATCATCGCCGAGATAGCCGGGCGTTACAGGAACGCCCGCCTTCGTCATCAACTTCTTTGCGGCGTCCTTCAACCCCATCGCGCGGATCGCGGAGGCTGGCGGCCCGACCCAGATCAGTCCCGCGCCTTTGACTGCTGCGGCAAACTCAGGATTCTCGGACAGAAATCCGTAGCCGGGGTGGATCGCGCGCGCACCTGTTTGTGCCGCCGCAGCCAACAGCTTCTCCGGCCGCAGATAACTTTCGGCTGCAGCGGCGGGACCGATCAAAACCGCTTCATCCGCGAGCCGCACATGCAGCCCACTGCGATCGGCTTCCGAGTACACCGCGATGCTGCGCACACCGAGCGAACGCGCGGTGCGAATGATGCGGCAAGCGATCTCGCCGCGATTCGCAATGAGCAGTGAATCCATCATTCGCTACATCCTGAACACGCCGAAGCGTGTCGGCGGAATCGGAGCGTTCAAGGTAGCGGAGAGCGCAAGGCCGAGGACATCGCGTGTCTGCACCGGATCGATGATGCCATCATCCCACAGGCGCGCGGTCGCATAATAGGGATTGCCTTCGCTTTCGTAGCGTTCGCGCACCGGCGCACGAAACGCCGCTTCTTCCTCCGCAGACCAAGATTCGCCGCGCTGCTCCATCGCATCGCGCTTTACGGTTGCCAGAACACTCGCGGCCTGCTCACCGCCCATGACCGAGATGCGACTGTTCGGCCAAGTGAACAGAAAGCGCGGCGAATACGCACGCCCGCACATGCCGTAGTTTCCAGCTCCAAAGCTGCCTCCGATGATGACAGTCAGCTTGGGCACTTCCGCGCAGGCGACAGCAGTCACGAGCTTGGCACCATCCTTCGCGATGCCTCCTGCTTCGTATTTACCCCCGACCATGAAGCCTGAAATGTTTTGTAAGAAAAGCAGCGGTCGGCGCCGCTTGCACGCGAGCTCGATGAAGTGCGCGCCCTTCAATGCGCTCTCCGAAAACAATACGCCGTTGTTCGCGAGAATCGAGACGGGTTGCCCCCAGAGGTACGCGTCACCGCAGACGAGCGTCGTCCCGTACAGCGGCTTGAACTCGGCGAAGCGCGAGCCATCGACGATGCGCGCGATGACTTCACGAACGTCGTACGGCGCACGGACGTCCTGCGGCACGATACCGTAGAGCTCGGACGGAGCGTAGACAGGCGCTTCGGGCGCGATGATCTCGAGCGTCGTGTGTTTGGGCCGGTTCAAACGACTGACGATGGAGCGCACGATCTCGAGCGCATGCGTGTCGTCTTCCGCTACGTGATCGACGACGCCGGACTTTCGGCCGTGCGTATCCGCACCGCCGAGCTCTTCCGCTGTGATCACTTCCCCGGTGGCCGCTTTCACCAGCGGTGGGCCGCCCAAAAAGATCGTTCCTTGATTGCGAACGATGATCGTTTCATCGCACATCGCGGGGACGTACGCGCCGCCAGCCGTGCAGCTGCCCATGACGCATGCGATCTGCGGGATCTCGAGCGCGCTCAGGCGCGCCTGATTGAAGAAGATGCGACCGAAGTGTTGCTCGTCGGGAAACACGTCGGCTTGAAAGGGAAGGTTGGCGCCGCCGCTGTCGACCAAGTACACGCACGGCAGTAGATTCTCGAGCGCGATCTGCTGCGCGCGCAGATGCTTTTTGACTGTGAGTGGGTAATACGCGCCGCCTTTTACTGTCGAGTCGTTCGCCACGATCACGACTTCGCGACCGGCAACCCGGCCGATGCCGGCGATGATCCCGGCTCCCGGCGCGTCCTCGTCGTACACGCCGTGCGCCGTCAGCTGTCCGATCTCCAGCAGCGCGGACCCTGGGTCGAGCAAGCGCTCGACTCGATCTCTGGGCAGCAGCTTTCCACGCGCAACGTGCCGCTCGCGAGTTCGGGCTGGCCCACCGAGGGCTGCAGCAGCCACGGTCTCTCGCAGCGTCTGAACGAGGGCGAGGTTCGCCTGGGTATTGCGTTGTGATGCTGCGCTACTGGCGTCGAAGCTCGAGCCGAGTCGATTCATGTAGGATGCGTCCACCGGCCTGAGAAATTATCACGGACGCGGGCGTTTCGCAGGCGGCACCTACGCCCAGAACGCCGTTCGTGACTGCGCGAGTACCGGTATCGCGATCCAACGCGCATCGGCCGCCGCCTGACAACCGATGGCCGAGGGGGGACGACCCTCGATCGCTGTCGGAGAGGACGCCAATTGCCGACACTTCGGGATTGCTACTTCCGAGTTTGCGCTTTTCGTATGCTGATTTCCTTCGTTACAGTTCTTGCGATGTCGGTCGAAGCAGAATCTCGTTGATGTCCACGTCGCCGGGTTCTTCGATTGCGAACGCGATGGCGCGCGCAACCGTGTCCGCGGGGATAGCCTGCTGCCGGTAAAACTCTTTGATGCCTGTGGCGGTGTCCGGGTCAGAGATGCCGAGCGGCAGTTCCGACTGAACAGCGCCGGGTGAGATGATGGTTGTGCGGATCCCGTCCACCTCCTGTCGGATGCCTTCGGAGATCACGCGCACTGCATATTTGGTCGCGCAGTACACGGCGCCGCCGACGGTGACCTTGTGGCCGGCGACGGAGGAGATGTTGATGATGTGTCCGCTCTTCTGTTGTGCGAACACTGGCAGTGCGGCGGCGACACCGTACAGCACGCCTTTGATGTTGATGTCGATCATGCGGTCCCACTCGTCGACCAGTGTCTTTGAGATCGGACCGAGGGCCATCAGGCCGGCGTTGTTCACGAGTACGTCGATGCGTCCGTACTTTTTGATCGCGCCCTGTACGAATGCATCGACTTCTGTGCGTTGGGTAACGTCGACTTTCATGGAAGCGGCGTTTCCGCCAGCGCGTCCGATGTCGGCGACGACGGTTTCGAGTCGCTCTTTGCGACGTGCGCCAAGGAAAACTTTGGCGCCTTTGGAGGCAAGGAGACGAGCGGTGGCTTCGCCAATTCCGCTGGATGCTCCGGTGATGACAACGACCTTTCCATCAATGCTCGGCATGTTTCTCTCGCTAATTGCGGGTGGTGTTGGCGTCGACGACGTCAACATACGCCCGCGAGAAGGGATGCAAAACCAACGCGATGAGGATGGGGTGTTTAGGACAACTTCACGGCGGGGCCTGGTCAGCCCGAGCTTTTCACGGCGCGCCCGCCATCTGCATCCCGAGAAATCAACGCTGGTTACTCGGAGAATGTGTCGGCGACAGGTATGCCTGTCTGTGCTACAATAGGCATACACGTGGAACTGACATGGCCAAGCCGACCCAGCTGAAACGCAAATCCTTTTTCGTGGACGAACGCGTGTTGCAGCGCGCAAAGCGTTTGCTACGCGCATCCAGCGATGCCGAGGCCATTCGTATCTCGCTCGAGCGAGTCGCGGAAATGGAGGGCTACTGGAAGTTCATGGACAACTCACGTGGAAAGGTCAAACCAGGCGCGTTCGAGGAGCCCTGAGTGGCGTTTGCGATACTCGATACGGGTGTCTACATCGACCACTGGGAGCACTCGCGCCATGGCCGGGTCCTCGCTGCAGTGCGACGACGCTTCGTAGTGCGTCAATCCGCAGTCGTTCTCAGTGAACTGCGCCGTGGCGCACGCACGAAGAGCGCTCTCAGGCTGGTGGACGCGTTGCGAGACTTGTCGACGGTGATTTGGGAGCCGACCGCCGAGGATTGGTGGAGAGCCGGAAAGCTGATTCGTGCGATCGGTGACGCTCAGGACTGGGAAACAACGAAGCGTCGCGAGTTTCAAAACGACGTTCTGATTGCGCTCACTGCAGTGCGACACGGCGCAACGGTTGTCACCACTAACACGAACGACTTCGAGTTTTTGGCGAAGTCGATCAAGGTCAGAGTCGAAGATGCTAGAGAGTAGATGCGCCGTGCGTTGGCGTCTGATCTAGTGAGTGATCTCCTGAACAGCTCTCGGATCCCAGAGCGGCGGCGACCAGATCAGTGGCGCCGACACCAGGTCGTGCCGGAGACCACGTAGATTTCATCGCCGCTGGCAATGCTTCCACCACAGCTCTCGCAGCGACTCGTCCGCGTCGCGCGCTTGAAGATGCCACCGTTCGGCGGCTTCTGACGCGGCGGCTCCGCAGGCGCATTCCAGGCGGATTCGGCCGCAGGACGCGCGCGGCTGCGAGGCGCGCGGTCGAAGTCGTATCGCCCATCGACACTGAGCCGCATGCCGTGTTTGCGGATCAACCGGCACGCGGTCAGCGCCGCCGTACGCGCCTCTTCCTCGTGCGTAGTCGAACACGCGAGGTCGATCAGCTTCTCGGCTTGGTACACACTCATGGGCGCACTCTAGCCTAAATAGTGCTGCGCCTGGGTCACCCGCGCGGCTATTGCTCCGGCGTCAGCATCGCGATGATCGCATCCGCAGCTTGCTCCGGTGTCAGCACGGTCGTATCGATGCGCAACTCGGGTGCTTCTGGCGGCTCATAGGGACTGTCGATCCCAGTGAAGTCTTCCAGCTGACCTGAGCGCGCCTTCTTATACAACCCCTTCTCGTCGCGCGCTTCGGCCTGCGCGAGCGGCGTATCGATGAAAATCTCGAAGAACTCACCAGGCGCAATCATCTCTCGGAGCCTGCGACGCTCCGCGCGAAACGGCGAGATGAACGCCGTGATCACGATGAGGCCCGCATCCGTCAGCAACTTCGCGACTTCGCCCACGCGCCGAATGTTCTCGAAACGATCGGCATCGGTGAATCCCAAATCTTTACTGAGGCCGTGACGCACGTTGTCGCCGTCGAGCAGGAAAGTATGGCGATTCATGCTCGCCAGCTTCTTCTCGACGAGATTCGCGATCGTGGACTTGCCCGCACCCGAGATGCCCGTGAGCCACAGCACGGCGGGTTTCTGATTCTTCAGATTCGCACGTTGCTCACGGCTGACGTCAGTCGCCTGCCAGTGGACATTCTCGGGGCGATCAGGGGCGAGCTCGCTCATGCTGAAGTCTCGGCGACGGGACCCGGTTTGCATACTCCCCGTGACGGCCAAAATGCCCAGCGCCCCGTGAGCCCACTCCGAGTGCACGATCGCGGGTGGTACGTCTGAGATTCAGCGAAACATAATCGCGGAACGAGTACTCGGCCTGCCGAAGGGCCCACGTTAAGACCGGGAGCCGGACCATGACTGCAAGAGGTCTTCTCCAGACGGTGCGGAGGCGGTCGAACCTGGCGTTCGCGAGAAGCGTGGAGCGGCTGCGGCGTGATGATAACCGTCGCGCTCTTGGTAAACTTCGCGCTCCTTCATGTGCGCGTGCTCGAAGGACTCCTCGAGTGTCAGGACCGGTGCAAAACACGCATCGGTGCCCTCGAGAATCGCACACCATTCATCCCGCGTCTTGGTCGCAAAGATGGTTGCGAGCTCTGCATTCGTTCTCGGCCACATCGTCTGGTCGTGCTGCTTGGACTTGACGCTGTCGGCGGCGCCGATTCGCGCCAATAGCTCGGCGTAAAACTTCGGCTCGATGGCGCCGATCGAGATCTCTTTCCCATCCGCGCACCGATAACACCGATAGAAGGGAGCTGCGCCGCCGAGAAAGTTCTTCTTCCGATCGAGCGAGATGACTCCGCTTGGGACGAGGCCCGCGAAGAAACTCATCAGCGAAGCCACGCCATCGACGATCGACGCGTCGATGATCTGTCCTTTGCCTGACTTCTCGCGCTCCCACAGTGCGGCCGCGATTCCAAATGCCAAGAACATCGAACCACCGCCGAAATCTCCGATGAGGTTCAGCGGCGGTTGCGCCGGCTCTCCAGTTCGGCCGATCGCCGCCAGAGCACCCGTCAATGCGATGTAGTTGATGTCATGCCCAGCGCTGTTGGCTAAAGGACCCGTCTGGCCCCAACCCGTCATTCGTCCGTAGATGAGGCGGGGATTGCGCTCCATCATAACGTCGGGACCGAGCCCCAATCGCTCCAACACGCCCGGGCGGTTTCCCTCGATCACG
>DASRXR010000190.1:0-2568 GCA_035687405.1 Polyangiales bacterium | reverse complement strand
AGCTTCATCTATCTGAAGAGTCGCGGCATGAGCGCGAACCTGCTGTCGATGGGTGCGGTCGACTTCGGAATCATCGTCGATGGCGCGGTGATCCTCGTCGAGCATTTGTACGAGAAGCTCGCGCCGCACGACAAAGCTGCGCTCGATCGTCCCCAGAGCAAGAGTGAGCTCGCGGACAAGGTGATCGCAACGGCCAAGGAAGTCGCGCGGCCGACGTTGTTCTCGCTGTTGATCATCATTGCGGCGTATCTGCCGATCTTCTCGCTCCAGCGCGTGGAAGGCCGAATCTTTGCGCCACTCGCGCACACGGTCGTGAGCGCGCTGCTCGGAGCGCTGCTCGTCAGCTTCACGCTCGTACCGGCGCTCGTCTACTTTGCCTTGCGCCGCCCGCGGCTGCAGCGCGTGTCGCCGTTGCTCATCTGGGCGCAAAAAGGCTTCGACCCGATGTTGCGCTGGGCGATGCGGAACGGACACGCCGTCGCGCTTGCGAGCCTATGTTTGCTCGGCGCGACTGGTATCTTGCTGCCGCGCATGGGCTCGGAGTTTTTGCCGGCGTTGAACGAGGGCGCGCTCTACATCACGTTCACGTTGCCCGACAACATCTCGCTCGATCAGGCGCGCAAGCTCACTCCGACGCTGAAGAAGAAGATCCGGCAGAGCCCGGAAGTGGTCGAAGTGTTGTCTCAGCTCGGACGCCCGGAAGATGGCACGGATGCGACGTTGCCCAACAACCTCGAGATTTTCGTGAAGCTGAAGCCGCTCGCGGAGTGGCGACCGCAGATGACGACTCTCGACGAGCTCACCGGGGAGATGGCCCGCAACCTCTCCGATGTGCCGGGTATCGACTACAACTTCTCGCAGCCGATCCGCGACAACGTGGCGGAGAACATCTCGGGTCAGTTCGGTCAGATCGCGGTGAAGATCTACGGCGACGATCTAGCGCAGCTGCAAGCAGCGGCAGACAAGACGCGTGACGTGATCGCCGCCGTACCCGGTGCGGCGGACGTCGGTGTCGTGAAGGCGAGCGAGTCGCCGCAGATCGTCGTCCACCTGAACCGTGAAGCGCTCGCGCGCTACGACTTGGACATGGCCGACGTGCAGGACTATCTCGAGACGGGCTTGAACGGGCACGTCGCGTCGGAGCTCTGGGAAGGGCAGCGGCGATTTGACATCAGCGTGCGTTTGCCGCCGGCGAGTCGCTCTGATCCCCAGTCGATTCGTTCGATGCGGTTGCCGCTGAAGGACGGGTCGGTCATCCCGATGTCGGCCGTCGCTGACGTCGAACTCGGTACGGGTCGTGCTGCGATCACGCGCGAGAACGGCAAGCGTTACGTCGGCGTGCGGATGAACGTCCGCGGTCGCGATCTCGGTTCGTTCGTTGCGGAAGCGCAGGCGCACGTCGCGAAGTCGGTTCCGATGCCGACCGGCTACGAGATGGCGTGGGGCGGTGAGTTCGAAAACCAGCAGCGTGCGATGGCACGGTTGAAGCTCGTGTTGCCGATTGCGTTGTTGTTGACGTTCCTGCTGCTCTTCTCGACGTTCGGGACGTTGTTCGACTCGCTGATCATCATCGGGTCGCTTCCGCTCGCGTTGCTCGGCGGAGTGGTCGGCTTGGCGGTCGCGCACATGCCGCTGTCGGTATCTGCAGCCGTTGGCTTCATCGCGTTGCTCGGTCAAGCCGTGTTGAACGGCGTGCTCGTCGTGTCGGCGATTCGGTCGCGGCTCGCTGCAGGTGATTCGATCGAAGTCGGTGTCGTGGCAGGCACGCGCGAGCGTTTGCGCGCCGTGTTGATGACCGCGTTGCTCGCGTCGCTTGGTCTACTGCCGGCTGCGCTTTCTCACGCGATCGGTAGTGAGACGCAGCGGCCGATCGCTGTGGTCGTCGTCGCTGGAACGTTCACTGCCGCCGCTGTCACGCTAATGGTGTTGCCGGTTGCTTACGCTGCATTGTGTCGAGTGCGCCAGTCGTTCAACGAGTGGCGCGATGCGCGCAACAGTGAAGTTGGCATCGCACCCTGACTCGTGCTCGAAGCACAGTTGACGCCTATTCATGGGCGCCGTGTTGGCGCGATCCTGGCGCATACAGTTGCGGTTGCGCACACGGTTCGTCAGATCATTTGCGGCGCACGCAGGTGACGCTCTGAGTCATGAAGTGTCTTGATGCGTTCATACATCCATGTCATGAGCGCGCGTAGACGTTCATTTCATTGAGGTCAGCGCACAGATGCCGATTCGACATGGCTTGCGATGGTTCGCAGTTGTTTGGCTCGTAGGTTGTTCGGACAGTCCTGATCCTCAGATGATGAGCCCGGTCGGTCCGACCGCGGGAATGCCGCCGCTGGGAGCTGCAGGCGTAGCGGCTCCGGTCGCTGGAGCGAGCGGTACGTTGGCGGTTCCGGGTGGAGCTGCGGGAACTCTCGGCGTGGCTGGAACGGGCGCGGCGGGGACGGTGGGAGTCGCTGGATCGTCCGCAGCTGGCAGCGGCGCCGCGGGTTCGACTGTCGGTAGTGCCGGAATGAGTGCGGTTGCCGGTACCGGTGTGGCGGGTGCAGCAGCTGGCAGCGGCGG
>DASRXR010000189.1:0-13430 GCA_035687405.1 Polyangiales bacterium | reverse complement strand
ATCGCTTTCACCACGACCGAATCCATCAAGCGGCGTATGCGCTGCTACCGGACGCGACGTTGCGTGCGCAGACCCACCTCCAGATCGGTCGCTCGTTTTTGCAAAGCTGCTCCGACCACGAGCTCGACTCGCAGATCTTCGAGATCGTCAATCAGTTCAATCACGCCGCTGAGCTCCTCGTCGAACCGGCCGAGCGCGATCGCGTGCGTGTGCTCAACCGAGCTGCCGGCGATAGAGCGCGCGCGTCGACTGCGTACGGATCGGCGGCGAGCTACTACGGCGCCGCAATCGCGGTGCTGCCGGTGGACACCTGGTCCTCTGCGTACGTAGAGGCGTATGCGCTGCACCTAGACTTTGCCGAGTGTTTGTACCTGTCGGCAGAGTTCACGCGCGCTGCCAGCGAGTTCGAAACGATTCTCGCGCAGGCGGCTACGTCACTCGACCGCTCCAAAGCGTATTTCTTGCAAACGAAGCTCCTGCAAGTCGCGGGCGATTTTCCCGCTTCGATCCGCGCCGGCATCGAAGGTTTGCGCATCTTGGGTGTCGACATTCCGGAGAGCGACTCAGCGATCGAAGCCGAGACGGCTCGTGAGCACGACCAAGTCGTGACCAATCTCGCCGGCCGTGAGATCAGGGATCTCATCGGCGCGCCCGTTCTGAACGACCCGCAGCGGAAAGCGGCGATCGATTTGCTCAGTGCGCTCGCGCCGTGCACGTACATCGGCCGCCCGATCCTGTTTCCGCTGATGACCTTGAAGTGTTTGAACTTGTCGCTGCGCTTCGGCAACACGCAGGAATCATGTTTCGCCTACAGTTGTTACGGCGTGATGCTCGTGTCGATCTGGGGCGACATTCCATCGGCGTACGCGTTTTCGGAGCTCGCGATCGCGCTGAACGAGCGCTTCGGCGATCTCAAGCTTCGCGGGTCGGTGCTCCACGTCCACGGCGATCACATCAACTTCTGGCGCAACCACTTCGCTCAGGACTTGCCGATCCTCGATCGCGCGTTTGCCGCGTGTCTCGCCGCCGGTGACTTGGTCTATGGCAATTACGTCGCGTTTCAGAGCGTCTGGCACGCTTTCGAAATGGGAAAGCCGTTGCCCGACGTCGCGCGCTACGCGGACATGCGCGCCGAGTTCGCGACGAAGACCAAAAACGACATGGTGCTCGCGACGATTCGAATCGAGCAGCAGCTAGTGAGTTGTTTGCGCGGGCTCACCGAGTCGCCGCGCACGTTGAGCTCGTCGTCATTCGACGAGGCGGCATGTCTCGCGAAGCTGCAGGCGGGCAGCTTCGGTTGCGGCATCGCCTTCTACCATATCGCCTATATGGTGATCGGGTTCCTCGCCGGTGATCCGAAAAACGCCTGGGCGTCCACGCTCGCGGCAAAAGAGGTTTTGCCCTCGGTCATGGCGATGCCGGCAGAGGTCACGTTCTACTTCTTCCAAGCCTTGATCGCGGCTGCGCTCTACGAGCGTCAGCCGATCGCGACTAAACCGCAGCTGTGGGAGGCGATCGAGGATAGCCTCGATCGGTTTAGTCGCTGGGCCGAACACTGCACTGACAACTTCGCGCACAAGCGCGACCTGATTGCGGCCGAAAAGGCGCGGCTCGAAGAGCGCACCGCCGACGCGATGGTGTTGTACGAACAAGCGGCGAGTGGAGCGCGCGCGGGCGGCTTCACGCAATACGAGGCGATCGCGAAAGAGCTAGCCGGACGCTTCTTCGAGGCGCGCGGAATCGGTGCCGCTGCGCGCGGCTACGCGTCGGAGGCGAGCGCCGCCTACTTTCGCTGGGGTGCGGCGACTAAAGCGACCGTGCCCGCGCGTGCAGAGGCACTCGAGTCTCGCCAGAGCATCCCCGAGCACTCGATCACGCGTACGGCGGACTCGACCGCCGAGCGCCTCGAGTTATCGACGATCCTGCGCGCGTCGCAGACGCTGTCGGCCGAGATCGTGCTGCCCTCGCTGCTCGAGAAACTGATGCTGCTATTGATCGAGCACATGGGCGCCCAGCGCGGCTGTCTGTTCCTGATCGACGCAGGTCAGCTGCGAGTCGCCGCATCGTCCGAAACGTCAGCCTCGCCCCGCGCGTACGGTCTCGCGCGGGGCGGCCTCGAAGAGGCGTTTCCGGCTGCGGTTTCCGTGATCAACTACGTCCGGCGCACCCAGAAGCGCGTCCTGCTCGACGACGCTTGCACCGATGAGCTGTACGCGACCGACGAGTACGTACTTCATCGCCGGCCTCGCTCGATCTTGTGCGTGCCACTGCTCCGACGCGGCGGGTTGAGCGGCATCATCTATCTCGAGAACAACTTGTCTGCGGGAGTGTTCACGCCGACGCGGCTGCAAACTCTCGAGCTGCTCGCAGGCCAAATCGCGATCTCGCTCGACAACGCGAGTCTGTTCTCCGGGCTCGAGCAACGCGTCGCAGCGCGCACTCAAGAGCTGCTGCGGGCAAACTCTCAGCTGGCAGAGGCGGAATCCATCGCGCACATGGGCAGCTTCAGCTGGGATCTCGAGACCGATCGCACGACCTGGTCGGACGAGTTATTCCGTATCCACGGCCTAGAACCCGGCCAGATCAGGCCGGGTCGTGCCTCGCTCCTCGAGTTTGCAGCGGACGACGATCGGAGTGTGCTCGAACGCTTGTTCCAAGACGCGGCGCAGCATTCCAAGGCATTTTTCACCGACTACGACATGCTGCGGCGCGACGGAGCTCTGCGTACGATCCACTTGCGCGGCCGCGTCATCGCCGACGAAGGCCGCGGGCGCATGCACATGCTCGCAACGGCGCAAGACATCACCGAACGCAAGCGGGCCGAACTCGAGCTGATCAAAGCGCGCGAGGCGGCGCTCGAGGCCTCCGAAGCGAAGTCGCTGTTCGTCGCCAACGTCAGTCACGAGATCCGCACGCCTATCGGCGGCATCATCGGCATGACCGGCTTGCTCCTCGACACGAACCTCGATGCCGAGCAGCGCGACCTCGCCGAGAACGCCAAGCTCGCAGCGGAGTCACTCGTGCTCGTCGTGAACGACATTCTCGATATCTCGAAAGTCGAAGCGGGTAAGTTGGAGCTCGAGATCGTCGAGTTCGATCTGCGCCGGATGATCGAAGGCATCTTGCGCATCACGCGCATCGCCGCAAATCAAAAGCAGCTTCTGCTCAGTCTCGTCGTCGAGCCGAACTGCCCGCATTCCGTGCGCGCCGATCCACTCCGAATCGGGCAAGTGCTGATGAACCTCGTCAGCAACGCGGTGAAGTTTACCGAGCGCGGTTCGGTCGAAGTGCGCGTGCGCTGGCAACCAGATACGCACCTCGCATCGCACCTTCAGTTCGAAGTGCGCGACACCGGGATCGGGATCTCCAAAGAGGGCATCGAGAAGTTGTTCACGTCGTATGCGCAGGCCGAGAAGTCGACCGCGCGACGCTTCGGTGGCACGGGTCTCGGGCTCGCGATCTGCAAGCGGCTGACAGAACTTATGGGCGGTCAGATTTGGATCGAGAGTGAGGTGAACAATGGCACCGTGGTCAAGTTTACGGTGGGCTTACAGTTTGGAAGTATCAGGCCGCTGCCCGCGTCTACGCCCACGCCCACGCATACGCCCGAGTTAGCGCGCGATCCCAGCGTCGGCACTCGCATCTTGTTGGCGGAAGACAACGGTGTGAATCAGAAGATCGCGATGCGATTGATCGAGAAGCTCGGCTACGAGCTGGACGTCGTCAGCACGGGGAGGGCAGTGCTGGAAGCGGTGAAGTCGCAGCGCTACGCGCTGATCCTGATGGATGGCGAGATGCCGGAACTCGATGGCTACGAGACGACGCGGGAGCTGCGCCGGCAAGGCTGGTCACTGCGCGATCTGCCGATCGTCGCGCTGACCGCACACTCGAGCGAAGCCGAGAAACAACGCTGCCTCGATGCGGGCATGAACGGCTTCCTGTCGAAGCCCGTCACGATCGACCAGCTGCGCACAACGTTCGAGACATGGCTCGAACGTGGCGGCTCGATTCAGCAGTCGGGTTGACGTCCGTGCTGCGCCGCTCGCGGCGGAAGCTGTGGCGAGGTTATGTCACTCGCGCGCGCTCGATCCGACGCGCTTGGCGGACGAGAACATGGCTTTTTGCGCGAGCAGAAAAACGGGCTTGACGCTCGTGGATACGATTGTAAAGCAGGCGTATGTCTAGATTGGGGTCGGTGCTCGGAGTGCGGCATTTGTGGTTCTGGTGTGCAGTGTTCGTCGTTGGTGCGATCGGCTGCACCGAGGAACGGAGGATCGTGGATGCCGAGCCGATCGAAGACGCTGCGGGTGCTGCCGCGGCCGGCCGCGGCGCTGCAAAGTCGGGCAGTGCGGGCGCATCTGCAGCTTTCGCCGCAGCTGGTAGCAGCGAACAATCGGATACTGCGAGCGATGAGGCTGACGCCGCCGAGAGCGCCGCTCCGGAAGAAGAAAACTACGGGTGGGTGAAGTTCGAGCGAACGCCCTTCGGCGAAGGCAGGACGCCCAACGCTCAGCTTCGCCGTCAAATCAAAGTCACGATGGTCGGTGACACGACGATGGTCGGCAAGGGCTACGTCATGCGGTCATCGGCTACGACGTCTTACGTCGATGTCGCGCTCGCAATCTCGAACAGCGATCCCGAGCTACGCTGCTTCGTGAAGGCGGAAGCCGTCACGTGGAAGACCGCGAGCGGCGAAGTCATCGAGTTGGGCGATGAAAGTCAGAGCACGTACCTGTCCGGATCGGTCGGCGATTCGGACAGCTCACCAACTACGACGTGCCTGGGCCCCGGCGAAAAGGGCTACTTCCTCGAGATCCAATCGACGCCGCCGGGTATGAAATCGCTGTTCGATTCGCTCGCTGAAGTGGAGTTGACCTTGGCCGTCTCGGCATCGCGCTTCGAGCGGCCCAAGTACCGAGTGCTGCCGATCAGCTGGCAAGGCACGACCGACGAGCTTGCAGTCACGTTCGAGAACATGGGAATGGCGTCAGCTCCGATCGAACTCGCGCAAGGTCAGTTCATCTTGACCGATGGCGATGGTTTACCTCTCACCTGGGGGTTTCTCGACATCCAGACAGGGCTGACGCAGCTCGGCTTCGGTCAAACGCTGCTGCTGAAGTCGGACGTCTACTACGACGGCAAAGCGAGCAACATGCTCGTGTCGTTTGGATACTGAGTATTTCGCCGGCTATAGTCGGCTTGCATGTGGAACGAGCTGACTCGCAGCGGCGTTACGGCCACCGAGGAAGGGCGCGCATTTTATCAAGAGCGCCTGTCGATCTTCGGGCTGTGTTTGTTCGTACTCGCAGGGGGCAGCTGGGCCATTCTCGCGATCGCGTATGCCGTCACGGTCGGTCGAGGGTCGCCCGTGTACTACGACCCGATCTCGCTTGCTGGAATGCTCCACCTCGCGAACGGAACGCTTGCGGGACTTCTCTGGCTGGCGACTCGCCGAGGTGCGCGTAGCGGCGCGACCTTGCATGCGCTCGACGTCGGCATTTCGCTGGGGTTGATCGGCGTTTGGGCGCTCGCAGGTCTATCGATTCCGCCGCCGAGTGGCGTGTTCGTTGGACTGCTCTCCTTCACGATGGGCACGCTTGCGCGCGCGATCATCGTTCCGAGCACGGCTTCGCGTACGCTGACGATCGGTGTGCTCGGTGGCGCGATGCTCGTCGGGTCTGCGGCGACGCAAGTCAGCGTGGTGGCATTGAGCTGTTGGACCTTGTCGGCGATCACACTCGGGACGCTCGCATCCCACACGATCTTCGGGCTGCGGCGCGAAGCGCGCGACGCACAAGTGTTGGGGCAGTACACGCTCGAGACTAAGATCGGGCAGGGCGGCATGGGCGCAGTCTGGCGTGCGAGTCACGCGCTGTTGCGTCGCCCGACCGCGATCAAACTATTGCCCCCCGATCGCATGGGTGAAGCCGCGATTCGCCGGTTCGAACGCGAGGTTCAGTTTACGGCGCGGCTCACCCACCCGAACAGCGTCGCAATCTATGACTATGGGCGGACGCGCGAGGGCATCTTCTACTATGCGATGGAGCTGCTCGATGGCATGGATCTCGAGCGGTTGGTTGCAGCGCACGGCGCGCAGCCGCCCGGGCGCGTCGTGCACGTGCTCACGCAGATCTGCGGTGCGCTCGCTGAAGCGCACGACTTGGGGTTGGTCCACGGTGACGTGAAACCGGCGAACGTGCTGCTCTCGCCGCGTAAGAACGAGCATGAGTTCGCAAAGATTCTGGATTTCGGTTTGGCGCGCAGTGTCGAGATGGGATCGCAGCTCACTTCGGTATCCGTCAGCACGAGCCAAATCATCACCGGGACGCCGCTCTACATGGCACCCGAAGCGTTTACGTCACCGAACGAAGTGGACGGGCGAAGTGACCTGTATTCGCTCGGTGTGCTCGCGTGGTTCATGCTCGTGGGCCGTCCGCCGTTCGAAGGCAACACGGTCGTCGAAGTGTGCAGCAAGCACTTGTATGAAGTGCCGCTGCGGCCATCGGCGGCGCTCGGTCGCTCGGTCCCCGCAGAGATCGAGAACCTGGTGCTCGCGTGCCTTTCGAAGAAAGCAACGGAACGGCCCGCCGATGCGCGCGTGCTTCGCACGTGGGCCGTGCGCTGTTGCGATGCGGAGCCTTGGACGGCCGAACAGGCGTCGGCGTTTTGGCGAACCTGGGTTCCGAGTGACACATCGTCTTCGGCAGTGGCGTCGCGCTCTCCAAACACGATCGCGCTCGACGTGACAGATCGCGTCCAGTGAACCTGTGCTGACGGAACTCGGGTGCGATTGACACCTCCTGCGCAACGCCCTATGCGCTGAGCATGCCAATCGATCTCAAAGCGTACTTCCAGCGGATTGGCTATGACGGGCGGCCCGCGGCTACGCTCGACACGCTTCGCGCATTGCACGGACTACATCCTGCCGCAATCCCGTTCGAGAATCTGTCGTCGTTTGCTGCACTTCCAGTGCCGCTCGATCTCCCGTCACTCGAGCAGAAGCTCCTGCGCGATGCGCGCGGCGGCTACTGTTTCGAGCAAAACACCCTGTTTCTCGAGGTGCTGCAGGCGCTCGGCTTCCGGGTATCGGCGCTGGGCGCACGTGTCTTGTGGGGCCAGCCGGCGGACGACGCGATCACGCCCCGCAGCCATGCGCTGCTGAAGGTCGAGTTACCCGAAGGCACCTACCTCGCAGACGTGGGCTTCGGCGTAATGGTGCTGACGGCGCCGTTGAAACTCGAGCTCGATACCGTGCAGCCCACTCCGCACGAGGCATTTCGCGTGATTCGTGGGGCCGAGGGCGAGATGCGGATGCAGGCGCAAGTGCGCGACGATTGGAAGACCTTGTACCGGTTCGACCTCACGCCGGCGTTCCCGGTCGACTACGAAGTGAGCAACTGGTACGTGTCGACTTATCCGAGCTCACACTTCCGCACGGGCCTGATGATCGCACGCGCGGTCCCAGGCCGCCGCTATGGGCTGCGAAACCGGAGCTTCAGCATTCACAACCTCGGCGGCGAAAGCTCCCAACGTGAGCTCGCGACTGTTGCGGAGCTCGTCCAAGTGCTCGAACGCGACTTCGGCATCCGCGTGCCCCGCACGACGGAGATGTACGCCGCGTTCCAGCGACTATTCTGATTGTCTCGGTCAGCTTTCCCGTTTCAAACCGGCGGCGGAGTGCGCTCCGAGAACTGTCCGTTCCAGTACGGGTAGTAGGGGTAGGGCGGCGTTACAGCACTCACCGTGTCGAGTGCGGCCAACTCTTCACCCGACAATTTCCAGCCGATCGCGCCGAGGTTGTCGCGCAGCTGCGTCTCATCTCGAGCGCCGATCAGCACCGACGACACGGTTGGCCGTTGCAAGAGCCAGTTGATCGCGATCTGCGGAATGGTCTTCTCAGTCACCGACGCGACTTCAGTGAGCAGATCCACGACGTCGTACAAGCGCTCGTCAGGAACCGGTGGCGCCCAGTGCGCAGTCTCGTGCAGGCGGCTCTTCTCCGGCATCGGTTCCCCGCGGCGAATCTTGCCCGTGAGCCGGCCCCAACCGAGCGGGCTCCAGACGACGGCGCCGATCCCCTGATCGAGTCCGAGCGGCATGAGCTCCCACTCGTAGTCGCGGCCGATCAGTGAGTAGTAGACCTGGTTCGCGACGAAGCGCGAGTAGCCGTACCGCTCAGCCACCGCTTGCGACTTCATCAGTTGCCACCCGGAGAAGTTCGACGCACCGACGTAGCGAACCTTGCCCGAGCGCACGAGATCATCGAGCGTCGACATGACGTCTGCGACTGGCGTCAACGCGTCGAAGTGGTGGAGCTGCAACAGGTCGATATAGTCGGTGTCCAATCGCTTCAGCGCACGTTCAGTCGCGCGAAGCAGGTGATGGCGAGATGCACCGACATCGTTGGGGCCTTCGCCAGCGCGTAGTGTCAGCTTGGTCGAGATCACGGCATCCGAGCGGCGGCCCTTGAGCGCAGCGCCGAGGATCGATTCCGATTCGCCGTCGGAATACACGTCCGCGGTGTCGAACAGGTTGATTCCGGTATCGAGGCAGATGTCGACGATGCGCTTGGCCTCTTTGACGTCGCTCTGGCCCCACGCGCTGAACATCGGGCCTTTCCCGCCAAACGTCCCGGCGCCAAAGCCGAGCGCCGATACCTTCAGTCCTGAGGATCCAAGCAATCGATATTCCATCACTTCACTCCTTGGGTGCCCATTCTAGGTGAGGCCTATCTAGGGCCAAGCGCAAACGGCGCGATGTTTGCTTCGTTAGTTCCCGGGTGCGCGCTCGTGGCTCGAGTAGCACTCCTGCGATGCAGGATCGCACCGCCGAGAGTTCATGGAGGCAAAAATGCAAGCTCCATCCGCAGCCTACGGCTGCACCCAGAATGAGGTCTCCATGGTACCGACCGAACCGAATGACCCGCCAGCACCCGTTCCACCGGGCAAACCGTGGATCGAGCCGCCGGGGCCCGACCAGTCACCGATGCAGCCGTCCGATCCGCGTAAACCTTGGATCTCGCCGACGGAGCCCGGAGAAAATCCGGCGGGACCTGCCGAGCCTCAGCCGCCGTTCGTTCAGTGACCGCCGCGCAGTGCGAGCGGGGCCGGTGGATTCGCGAGCGATTGCAACCGCAACAGCCGAACGGCGTTGCGGTTGCGGTAACTCAGAAATGGCATGACGCCATGGCCGAGGATCACTTGCGCGCTCGACTCGTCGAGAAAGACTTCGGCACACGGCTCCACGACGTCGCTGCCAGCGGTGCGGATCATCACGTGGGGGAGCTCTCCGAGATCGAGCAGTGTGCCCGGGCCGGATTCCCAGCCTCGTTCTGCGACCGCGCCGAGAATCAGCTGCGCACACGCAAACGCTGGGTTCACCCACAGGAAATCTGAGTGCGCCGGATCCGCGGTGAGCTCGGTGAACTCGAAACGCTCGATCGGATCAGTCTTCGGGCCGTATGGCACACGCCCGAGAATGCGCGGTCCACACAACCCGATGAACGGTGCGACTGCACTGCCGCGGAGCAGCGCCATGCGCGCGAGTAACGCCTCGTCGGGCTTCGACCAAGACCTACGGTCGGGTTGACGCGATAGATCGCTCGCGCCCCACAGCACGGGTTCGGCAGCGGCGAGCAGGCAACCACCGGCCTGCCCAGCCACCGCTCCGAGACCCGCGAGGAGCGACACGTCCTCGTCGCTGCCCGTCACGCTGAGGTCGGCGATCACGAGCGAAAATGCCGTGGCTCCGAGCGCTGTGGTCGGCTGCACGAGCAAACGGTAAAGCTGCGATCGCTCGAGGTCGCCCCCACACGCCCGCAAGTCTGCGATCAGGTCGGCGCGACTGGCATCGAGCACGGACACTTGCAGGTCGGGGCCGAGCGGGTTCTCGAACACCAGGTTGCGTAACCCGCGCCAGGTAGCCTCGAGGCGCTGAAGCGTCGGGGCGTGAAGCACACGCCGCATCTCGTCGCTGATGGCTGCATCGACCGAAGCGATCAGCTGCTGCTGCTCGCTGCCAGGTCCGCGCAGAATATGCGGTGCGACGAGGTCGCGGAGCATTTGATCGAACGAGCTCACCGTGCGGGCGGCTGCCGGCGCTGGCGCTTGCGCTCTGGGTTGACCTGCCGGCCGCGATCCCAACAGGCGCTCGAGCGTCGATGCGTCATCCTCGGCTACGGCGGTGCTCTCGCCCGGCCCTGCATCCGCTAGCAACCGCGACTGTTCGGCCGCGAATGTCGACGTGTTGGAGAGCCGCTCTCGCGTGCGGCGCAGCTCCACGATGCTGTCGAGCGCCTCGTAGAGGTTGTCCGGAGAAAAGTCCTCGAGTGAGGCGAACGTGAGCTGCTGCGGAGCACCGCCCGGGATCGCAGCCTCGATCGTCGCTGTCGGCTGCAACGACCGCAGCACCGCATCGAACGTCTCCACCTCGATGCGTGTGACTCTCGCGCTCGTCAGGTCGCACGAGCCGCTCCCGCTCAAATCTGCGATCACCAACACCCGTGAGACGGCGGCGTCTTCGCGTCCCGGGCCGCGCGGCATTTGAAAATCGAACGTGAGTCGCCCCATGCGCCCGGCTTATCGCGGGTGCGCACCGCGCGCAACCATCAGTACACGTCCCGCACGTAGCGCTTGTCCTGCATCAGCCTGCCGACATAAGCGCCGGCATCTTCAGGGCTCATCGCGCCCTGGGTTCGCACGATGTCGCGCAGCGCAGCATCCACGTCTTTCGCCATCCGATTTGCGTCTCCGCACACGTAAAAATGCGCGCCTTCCTCGAGCCACGCCCACAAGTCTTTGCCGTGCTCGAGCATGCGATGTTGCACGTAAATCTTGGCTGCTTGATCGCGCGAAAACGCGGTATCGAACCGATGCAGAAACCCGTCCTGCTTCAGCACGTCGAACTCGTCGCGATAGTAAAAATCGTGACTCGCGCGTTGCTCACCAAAGAACAACCAGTTGCGCCCCTGCGCTCCCGCGGCTTGCCGATCTTGCAAGAAGCCGCGAAATGGCGCGACACCGGTCCCCGGCCCAACCATGATCATCGGCGTGTCGGGATGTTTCGGTGGTCGAAAGTGCGGCGAACGCTGCACGTAGATCGGCACGTCTACGTCGGCCGAGCGGTCGGCCATGAAGCTCGAGCACACGCCGCGCCGCGGTTGGCCTTCGCAGTCGTAGCGCACCACCGACACGGTCAGCTGCACCTGATCGGGATGAACTTTGGGACTCGACGAGATCGAGTACTGCCGCGGCTGTAAGCGCTTGAGCACGCTGATCCACTCGCCCGCGCTCGCACGCAGCGGAAAACTGCGAAGCAGGTCCAAGAGCTGTTTGCCCCAGAGCCACCTCTTCAGATCGGCTTTGCTCGTTTCTTTGAGCAGCTGTTCGAGCACTTCGCTGCCCGAGCGCTCGCGCATGAACTGCAACAGCTCCGGTGTGATGCGCGCGATCTCGTAGTGACGCAACAACGCTTCGTTCAGTGTGAGCTCGCCGATGTCTTTGACTGCGACTAACTCCGCCCCGGTGAGACCGAATGCGGTGACTAAATCGTTCACGTGGTCGGGACAATTCGTCGGCCACACGCCGAGCGCATCGCCAGCTTCGTAGACCAAGCCGGTGTCCGCGACTTGAAACCCGAATTGCCGGATCTCCTTCGCAGCACCTGCGGCATTCAGTCGCCGGTTCGTGACCAAACGCGTTCGGAGCGGTTGGTTGCGCGAATAAGCCGGCTTCGCGTTCGACGCGGCTGCAGCTGCAAGCGGCGCGGCCGGCTTGGCGCTCCCCGCCGGTTCCGCTGCAGCCGGCTTGAGCTCACTCTTCAACGCGAGCACGACTGCATCGAGCCACGTTCGCGCGGAATCCTGATACTCCGGTTCGCAGTCCTCGCGCGCGCTCAAGCGTTTGGCCCCGAGCTTTTCGAGCCGTGCGTCCAGCTTGCGGCCGAAGCCACAGAACTGGTCGTAATTGGAGTCGCCGAACGCGAGCACTGAGTATTCGGTCGCTGCGAGCTGCGGCGCGCTGTCCGCCTGCAGTGCGCCCCAAAATGCAGTCCCGTTGTCGGGCGGGTCACCATCCCCAAACGTGCTCGTGACGACCAGCAACTTCGACGTGGTTGCGAGCTCTGAAACCTGAAAACCATCCATGCTCACGAGCTTCACGTCGCAGCTCGCCCCGCGAAGGCGCTCCGCGCACTGCGCTGCAAAGCCTTCCGCGTTCCCGGTCTGCGACGCCCACAGAATCGTGACCGGAATTCGCTTCGCAGTAGCTTCCCGCAGCTGCGAGGGCATCGCAGCTAGCGGCGGCGCAAACTCCGGCACGAGTGAGCGCGCGAACATCCCCGACAACATCCCGTCGACCAGCAAGCGCGTGTTCGCCGACAACGGAGCCGAGGGCGGTAGGATCGGCACGCCGGTCGGATGCGATTGGGTCGATCGCAGCCCGGTGAGATACCCCGCGAGATAGAGCTGCTCGTTCGGGTCGAGCGCCACCGCGGGCGCCGATTCCAGTCCGAGCAGCTTTGCGAGCATGTCGACTCGATCCATTGGGGCCACTCCGATCGAACTTGCAGCCATTGGCTGCGCTTCCGCGCTGGCGCGGCTCACGGCGGTAGTGGGTGCGACATGCGCTTCCGCTACGCGTTTCAGCGAGACCGCACTGAACTTGAACTCGGGCTGCTGCGAGATCGGATCCACCGCATCGCTCGTCACGGCGTTGATCGCGAGGTTCTCGCCGAACGCGTCGTTCCAGTGAAACGGCACGAAACAATTGCCCGGACGCACGCGATCGGTCACGACCGCGGGTAGCACCGCGCGCCCGCGGCGCGATCCAATCGCAACGCGATCCTTGTCGCGGACGCCCAGCGCTGCAGCGTCTTCCGGATGAATCTCGACGAATGGACCCGGATTCAGCTTGTTGAGCGTCGCGATCTTTCCGGTCTTCGTCAGCGTGTGCCACTGGTGCTGCAACCGCCCTGTATTCAGCACGAACGCGAACTCGCGATCGGGCATCTCTGCCGGCGGCAAGAACGGCCGCGCGAGAAATACGGCTTTGCCACTTTCGGTCGCAAACGTGATGCGAGGTTTCGAACCGTCGTCGGCGGTACGCAGCCATTGGCTCGTGCCATCGTTCAGGTAGCGAATCGGATTGCGTTCCGGTCCGCCGAACTCCGCGACTGGCCATTGCAACGGCGTCTCGCGCAGCCTCGCGTGGCTCGCTCCCCGAATGTCGTATCCCGTCTTCGGGTTCCACGCGCGCGCGATCTCGTCGAACACTTCCGCCGCCGACGTGTAGCTGAACGCGTCGCTGTAGCCGAGCTCGCACGCGACGCGCGCGATGATCTGCCAGTCGGGAAGTGCGTCGCCCGGCGGGTCGACCGCCTTTGGCATGAGCGTCAGATTGCGCTCGGAGTTGTCCATCACGCCTTCGGCTTCG
>DASRXR010000188.1:0-3712 GCA_035687405.1 Polyangiales bacterium | reverse complement strand
GCGGAGGAAGCGACGAAGCTGGGCGGTGCAAAGCGCGAGCTGATCCCGGCGATTCAAGGTCTTCCCGAGAGCACGTCCTTCTCGATCATCACTTTCGGAAACGACACGCAGGAGTGGTACCGCGGGATGGTTCCGGCCACCGGCACCAACCGCAACTTGGCCGTAGCGTTCTTGAAGCAGCTCGAAGCCAACGGCGGCACGCCGGCGAGCCAAGCCCTCACCAAAGCCTTTGAATCAAAAGACGCCTCGATCATCTTTTTCGTGTCGGACGGCCAACCCACCGACAGCAGCCCGGACCAGATCCTCGGCCAGGTCACCACGCTGAACGCTTCCCACCACGTCAAGATCTCGACGGTGGGGTTGGGCGACGACCAGGACGCGAAGTTCCTCGATCAGCTCGCGATTCAAAACGGTGGGCAGTACGTGAAGAAGTAGGCTAGCTTCGCAGGTGCATGCCGAATTCCGGCTACCTCGAACGCATCCTCCGCGCACGCGTCTACGACGTCGCAATCGAAACGCCGCTCGAACGCGCGCCGCGCTTGTCCGCGCGCGTCGGAAACGAGGTCCGGATCAAGCGCGAAGACCTGCAGCCGGTGTTCTCGTTCAAGCTGCGCGGCGCCTACAACAAGATCGTGCAGCTGACGGCGGCGCAAAAGGCGCGCGGGGTGATCACGGCTTCGGCTGGAAACCACGCTCAGGGCGTGGCGCTCGCCGCGCAGCGGCTCGGCATTCGCGCCCGCATCGTCATGCCGAACACGACGCCGGGGATCAAGGTCGAGGCCGTGCACGCGCTCGGTGCGGAGATCGTGCTGATCGGCGACAGCTACGATGAAGCGCTGGTGCACGCGCGGGAGCTCGAGGCGGCGGAAGGGTTGTGTTACGTCCACGCCTACGACGACCCGGACGTGATCGCGGGCCAAGGCACGATCGCGATGGAGATCCTGCGGCAGCACAGCGATCACATCGATGCGATCTTCGTGCCGGTCGGGGGTGGTGGTTTGATCGCCGGCATCTCGGCGTACGTAAAGCAGCTCGTGCCGAGCATTCAGATCATCGGCGTCGAGCCGGATGACGCGGCGTGCCTGCGCGCTGCGCTCGATGCGGGTCGCCCGGTGAGGTTGCCGCAAGTGGGCTTGTTCGCGGATGGCGTGGCCGTACGGCAGATCGGCGAGGAGCCGTTTCGCATCGCGCGCGAGTGCGTCGACGACGTGATCACGGTCGATGCCGACGAGATCTGCGCTGCGATCAAGGACATCTTCGACGACACGCGCTCGATCGCGGAACCCTCGGGAGCGCTCGGTGTCGCGGGCCTCAAGAAGTACGTGGAACGAACGGGTGCGCGCGGCAAGACGTTCATCGCGATCGACAGCGGCGCGAACATGAACTTCGATCGCTTGCGTCACGTCGCCGAGCGCGCGGAGCTCGGTGAACAGCGTGAGGCACTGTTTGCTGTGCGCATTCCGGAGCGGCCGGGCGCGTTTCAGACTTTTTGTCAGGTGCTCGGGAAGCTTCCCGTGACCGAGTTCAACTATCGCTACGGGCGCGACGACGAGGCGCAGATCTTCGTGGGTGTCGGGTTGAGTCAGGGTGGAAAACAGCGCGCGGAGATCCTCGAGCGGCTGCAGGCCGCGGCGCTCCCGGTGTTGGATATGACGCACAACGAGATGGCAAAGCTGCACGTGCGTTTCATGGTCGGAGGGCGCTCTGGGGTCGAGCACGAGCGCCTGTTTCGGTTCGAGTTCCCCGAGCGGCCCGGTGCACTGTTGCAGTTTCTAACGGCGATCGGTGGGCGCTGGAACATCAGCTTGTTCCACTACCGCAATCACGGTGCAGCGTTTGGGCGGGTTTTAGCTGGCCTACAAGTACCAGCCTCTGACGCGGCGAAGTTCCAATCGTTTCTGGATGAGTTGGGCTATCCGTGTTGCGAAGAGAGCGCGAACCCTGCTTATCAAGCATTCCTGCGCTGACTAGTCATCAGTGGCTGCAGGCGTGTTCAGTCGACTGTACGTATTGCGACGAATGCGTAACGAATAGTCAGTCGGTGAGGTAGCTCATATCCGGATTTCCTCAATCCACGTCATCGTGACGATTGAAATGGGGAGGGACGATATGTTGGAGTTGACTGCTCGGAAGCAGGGTGAGCGCGCGTTCCACAACGCACGGTTCGAGACGGAACGGTCTGACAGTCGAACGCGGTTGGACAAGTGGTACGGTGCAGCAGACGCAGGCCTTCGACTGCAAAACGAATTGATCCGTGACGCAGCGCGCGGCGCCCGCGTCTTGGAGTATGGGTGCGCCGATGGCCGCCTCTCACTGCTCGAAGAGAAGTTTGCGCTGCACGCAAAACGCTTTTGTGGGATCGACATCTCGGACTGCGCGATCGAGCGCGCACGCGAGACTGCAGCGAGCCTCGGGCTCGACCACTGCGACTTCGCCACGATGGATGCGGAGAACATGGGGTTCGAAGCGAACGCATTCGATCTCGTTTATGGCCGCGGGATCATCCACCACCTCGACCTGAAGCGTGCGTTCAGTGAGATTCAACGTGTGCTGCGCCCGGCAGGTCGCGCGATTTTCCTCGAGCCGATGGGGCACAACCCGCTCATCAACCGGTTTCGCCAGCGCACGCCGGAGATGCGAACGCCGGACGAACATCCGCTGCTCGTGCGCGACTTCGATCTCGCCCGCGAGTACTTTCGACGGGTCGAGACGCGTTACTTCGGTCTCACGACGCTCGGGGTGGTCGCGATCACGAACGATGGAGACGGCGGTTGGTTGATGCGGACGTGCGAAGCCGTGGACGACCTGGTGCTCAAGTTACCGGGAGTCGGGCCGAACGCTTGGATGGTGTTGATGACGATGACGAAGTGATCGGGGCCGCCGGGAGGGCGGTTGACCGGTCTGCAATTCGGTGCTCGAACGTCGGTATGTCAGCTGCATCGAAGGACGCCGATCGCGCGCCAGGGCAAAACGAGCTCGTCGACGAGTTCCTCAAACACGCGTGTCTGTCGTACGGCAACGACGATTGGCCGAGCAAGTGGCGCCGCGCCGAGCGACTGCGTGCGCAACATCCCGAGCTCGCACGTGCGAATCTATTCACCGCCGCCGTCAGCGGCGAGCTCGCGCACGTCCGGTCGCTACTCGCAGCCACACCCGCACTCGCTTCACAGCCGGGCGGCCCGCAACAATGGCCACCGCTCGTCTTCGTGTGTTACGGGCGGATCGAAAATCCGGCTGCGGTCGAGATCGCGACCGCGCTCCTCGACGCCGGCGCCGATCCGAACGCGCGTTTCGTGATGGGAGACGCCGACTATAACTTCACCGCACTCACGGGTGCGATTGGGCACGGCGAGCTCGGCCAACCCGAACACCCTCAGGCGAACGCGCTCGCTCGGCTACTCCTCACGCGCGGTGCGAAGCCGGACGACGCGCAAGCACTCTACAACACACACCTCGAGCGCGACGACCCACGCTGGCTCGAGGTGTTGTTCGAACACGGGCTCGACCCCGAGGCACGCGTGAACTGGACGAGCGCGGGCGAGCCGCCGCGGGTTCTCGACTATCTGATCCCTCAAGCCGCTGCGAATGGGCACATCCAGCGTTTGCGAAGCTTGCTCGACCACGGCGCGAATCCGAACGCGCGTAGCACGTACAACCGGCGCAGTTGCTACCAAGCTGCGCTGATCGGCGCAGCTTGGTAGCAACTAGATCG
>DASRXR010000187.1:0-17519 GCA_035687405.1 Polyangiales bacterium | reverse complement strand
GTTCGTGTTCCTCGTGTACTTGCTGCGGAAGTGGTCAGCGTCGCCAGAGCTGACCGCTCGCCGCGCCGGATGGCTCGTCGCGGGTTTGGTCGCGTGCTCGATGATGTTTCAGTACGGCGGCTTCCACGCCGACAAGCGCGGCCGGCGTCTGCTGCAAGAGATCGTCGAGAACACGGCGATCACGAGCTACTACACCGACGCAACGCACATCGAAGACCTCGGCACGTGGCTGCCGAACTTCGCAAACCTCGAACTCGAACACCACAGCGAGACGCATCCGCCCGGCCCGATCTTGTTCTGGTTCGCCTGCGTCAAGCTGTTCGGCCAGCACGACGCACGGCTCGCAGGCGCGTACCTGATCGGCCTGCTCGCCAGCTTGGGCACGGCGATGCTCTACTTCTTCGGATCGCTGTGGACGACCGATCGCTCGGCTCGCATCGGCCCGTGCTTCTTGTACGCGCTCCTGCCGTCGATCATCGTGTTCTTCCCCGAGCTCGATACGGCTTATCCGATCGGCTCAATGGCGCTCTTGTTCTTCTGGCACAAAGCCCTCGATCAACGACGCGCAGCGATCTGGCTCGGCCTCACGCTCTTCGGCGTGTCGCTCATGGCGTACAACTTCGTGACGCTCGGTGCCGTGATGCTGCTGTACGCCGCGCTGCGATTGCATCGCGAGCACTGGCAACGCGACGCGTTCAAGCGCTACGCGATCGCAGCTGTGCTCGCACTCGCAGTCGCCCTCACGGCGCACGTGCTGCTGTGGGCTGCAACCTCGTACCACGCGATCGACAGCCTGCGCGCATCGCTCGCCATCCAAGAACACTTCGCAGAGGTATACCCGCGCCCCTGGGAGTACTGCATCTTCTGGGACATCTACGACTTCTTGCTGGGTAGCGGCATGCTCACGCTCCCGCTGATCGCGCTCAGCCTGCGCCGCGCGGATCCACTCGCCAATCCAGTCCCGATCGATCGCGGAATGACGGTCGTCGCGCTGGCCGCGATCCTGATCGTCGATCTCACTGGCCTGTTACGCTGCGAAGCCGCACGCGTCTGGCTGTTCATGCAACCGCTGATCATCATCCCGGCAGGCCTTCAGCTCGCGCGCTTCGGCATGGTGGACCGCGGCCTCGTGCTCGCGCTCCAAGCCATCATCGCGATCGTGCTGCGCTGCAAGCTCGCGTTCATCGAGCTCTGAGCAGCGCCCGCGATCACGTCGCGCGCGTCAACTTCACGACCGGAATCACGCGACTCGTCTTCTTCTGATAGTCGGCAAAACCGGGCATCGCCGCGACTACGCGCTGCCAGACCTGCGTTCGCTCCGGCTCCTCGAGCACGGTCGCTCGTGCCTTGTAACGATCCGGTCCGTTCTGCACCTGGACGTCCGGATTCGACTTCAAGTTGTGGTACCAACCCGGGTGTTTCGGAGCGCCGCCGAGCGAAGCGATGACGTACATCGCATCGCCCTCGATCAGCCTCGCAACCGGAGCGTGACGCACCGCACCGCTCTTACGGCCGCGCGTCGTCAAAATGATCACCGGGGTGCCCTTCATCGTCGACGCGAGCTTCCCGCCCGACAACCGATAGATCAGAGCTTGACCCTGCACGAAGGCTCGAAAGATTGGATTCATGGCCATGGCTCGCGCACTTTCCCACGAATGCGCACGGGAAACGAGGCGAGGCGAGGCGGGCCGAGACCAGCCGCTCAGGCCTTCCAAATGCTGCAGCTCTCCGGACCGAGCGTGACAAAATCATCGCCGCTCGGATGTTCCGGAAACGAAAGCACGGCCTGCCCGACCGGACGCGGCAACTGAACGGCCGATTGCCCGAAGTTGACCTGCAACGTGACGGGCCCGCGCTGAACCACGAGCCACCGCGCCGCTTCATCGAAGTGCACGTTCACGAGGTCGCGCCGCCCGTCGAGCAGCTCGGGGGTCTGCGCACGCAACCGTGCGAGCGCCGAATACCACTGGTGAATGCCCGAGTGCGGCTCTTTCTCGAGCTCACCCCAGTCGAGCACCGATCGCCGGAACGTCTCTTCGGCTTGCGGATCAGGGACCTGATCCGGGCTCCACCCGAACGCCGCGAACTCCGAACGCCGCCCGTTTCGCACCGCCTCGACGAGCTGCGGATCCTGATGATCGACGAAGTACTGAAACGGCGCGCTCGCGTTCCACTCCTCGCCTTGAAACAGCATCGGCACGAACGGCGCCGTGAACATCAGCGCCACGCCCGCGCGCAGTAACCCGGGCGACGTCAGATGCCCGATGCGTTCGCCCTGCGCGCGATTGCCGACCTGGTCGTGGTCCTGGATGTAGCCGAGCAGTTGCGACCCGAGCAGGTCCCCGAGCGGCCGCCCATGCACGCGCTTGCGGAACTTCGAGTAGCGGCCGTCGTAGACGTAGCCGTGCGTCAGCGCGCGCGCGACGTCTTCGACGCTGCCGAAGTCGGCGTAATACCCCGTGCGCTCGCCGGTCAGCAGCGAGTGCACGGCGTGATGAAAGTCATCGCTCCACTGCGCATCGAGCCCGAAGCCGCCCGCATCGCGTGCGTGCAAGAGGCGCGGGTCGTTCAGGTCGCTCTCCGCGATCAACACGAGCGGCTTGCGCAACGACGTGCCGAGCGTGTGAACCTCGGCGGTGAGCTCCTCGAGAAAGTGCACCGCCGACTGGTCGAACAACGCGTGCACGGCATCGAGCCGCAAGCCATCGAAGTGGTATTCCTTCAACCACATCTTCGCGTTGTCGATGAAGAACTGGCGCACCACGTCGCTGTGCTCGTCATCGAGGTTGACCGCTTCTCCCCACGGCGTCTTGTGCCGCGCCGTGAAGTACGGCCCAAACTCGCCGAGGTAGTTCCCGTCCGGACCGAGATGGTTGTAGACGACGTCGAGCAGGACACCCAACCCGAGCTCATGACATGCGGCTACGAGCCGCTTGAGGTCCTTCGGGGTGCCGTACTGCGGATGCGGCGCATACAGCGCGACACCGTCGTAACCCCAACCGTGGTGACCTGGAAACGCAGCCACCGGCATCAACTCCACGTGCGTCACGCCGAGCTGCTTCAAGTGCGGCAACCGCGCGATCGTCGAAGTAAACGTGCCTTCCGGCGTGAACGTGCCGATGTGCAGCTCGTAGATCAGCGCAGCCGAAAGCGGCGCAGCCCGAAAGTTTTCGTCGGACCAGGCGAACTCGTCCGAACACCAGCGCGAGGCCCCGTGGACTCCGTCGGGCTGACACCGCGAGCGCGGGTCAGGCCGCGGCTTACCGTCGAGCCGAATCTGGTAGTCGGCTTCGATCGGCGGCGTGTCCGCACGAAAAAACCCATCGCCGAGCGGCTCTGCCGTTCGCGGCCGGCCGTTTGCCACGACCTCGATGTCCTTCGCGCGAGGTGCCCAAATCTTCCAAATTCCGTTCATGCTTCCCTCTCGAGTAGCGCCACCGGAAAGCGTGACCATAGCGCGCCGACTGGCAAGCCATGTGAATCGCCCGTGAACCGATGCCCGGTCAGGGCATCGACCCAAGTACCTTCTACCACCGGAATCCGCGCATCGCGCGCGTGCAGCCCACCTCGCGCGACGAGGCGCGGCACGACCGTGATCAGCGACCCACCCCGCACGAACGCGACCACACTCGAGGCGTCGCGCCCCGAGGCGATTAGGGGCAGGTAGTCTCCCTCGAACACGTGCGGGTTTTGCTTGCGAAGCTGCAGCGTCTTCCAGGTGAGCCACAGCTTCGGCGTACCGATCGCCATGTCCGCCAGCACTTGCTCCGGAGTCATCGACGGCAACTGCGCCAAGAGCTGCGCCCGATGGGCGAAGTCCACCGGACGACGATTGTCGGGATCCACCAAGCTGAAGTCCCAGAGTTCCGTACCTTGGTAGATGTCGGGCACGCCCGGTGCCGTCAGCTTCAACAAGGTGCGAGACAACGAGTTCACGTAACCCGTGTGCTCGATGCCCGCAACGAACTTGCCGACGTCCTCCATCAGCTCGCGGTCCCCGATCACGCCGTTCACGAACTTCTGGACATTCGCTTCGAACGCCTCGTCCGGATTGATCCAGCTCGTCTGCTGTTTCGCTTCGCGAATCGCCTTTTCCAGATACTGCCACGCCCGATCGGCCGGCAGCGGATGCGCACCCACCAATGTTTGATAGAAAAAGTACTCGGTCGCCCGTGGAATGTTGGTGCGGTAGCGCTCGCTGCGCGCCGACCAGCGCTCGACTGCGTGCTCCCACTCCGCCGGAATCTCGCTGAGCACGAGGAGCCGCGCACGCATGTCTTCGCCACGCTTCGTGTCGTGCGTTGCACTACTCAACATCGCGTGCGGGCGGTTGCAGTCGACGAGCTGCCGGTGAAAGTCTTCGACCGTGATCCCGAACTTTTCCGGGGTCCCACCGACCTCGTTCAGCGCCGTGAGGCGCACGTGCCGGTAGAACACGGTGTCCTCGACCGCCTTCGCCGTGATCGCACCAGTGACCTGCTGCACGCGCAGCGCTACATCCGCTGCAGCCTCGTCATCGAGCTGGAGCGTGAGCGCCTTTTCCAGCACGGTCCACAGCTGCGGCTCGACCTGCGGCGCCATCTCGCGCGCGCGATCGATCACGAGGTGAATCATTTCGACCTCGTGCGGAGGCGGCGGCTGGTCGCGCCGCAAGTACGTCCGATAGACCGGATAACTCGCGAGCAACGCCGTCATCGCGGCATGCACGTTGCGCCGCGTGACATCGCGCAGCTCGATCCGCGCGCTCAACATGCGATGCGTTTGATCCACCAAGTGCTCGCGCTCGGTCGCGAGCACCTCGCGCAAGATCTGCAGCTTCGCCTCTCGCACCATCTCGGGGAACGGCGTCGACTGATCGGCAAAGCGCGCAGCGAACTCCGTCATCGGCACTTCGCCGTCCGAATCGACGAACACCTGATCGATCAGCCGCGCGAACTCGTAGCCAGTCGTGCCCTCCACCGGCCACGACTTCGGCAGACACTCGTGCTCGTTCACGATCTTCTCGACGACCAAGTACGCATCCGGCGCCGAGTTTCGCAAGCGCCGCAAGTAGTCTTCGGGGTCGCGTAGACCATCGACGTGGTCGATCCGCACGCCGTCGAGCGTGCCGTCACGCAACCAGTCCAAGATCAGCCGATGGGTCCGCTCGAACACGCGCGGCTCTTCCATCCGCAAACCGACCAGCGTGTTCACGTCGAAAAAGCGCCGGTAACCGAGCTCGGTCGTCGCGTTCTTCCAATGCGCGATTCGCCAGTTCTGCCGCTCGAGCCAAGCATCGAGCGCTTCGGTCGAACCGTTCAGCTCTTCGAGCGCAGTATCGACGCGCGACGCGAGGTCGGGCCGCGCCTCGAACAAGCGCTTCAGCTGCGCGTAGATTACCGACTTGTGCCGCGACCTTCGCGCCGTGCTCTCGCGATCGGTCGCCCACGGTGCCGGCAAGTTCTCGAGCGAGTCCGCCCAAAAGCGCATGTCTTCATCGCCGGGAGATGCATCGCGCAAGATCGCCGCGAGCGTTCGCGGCGCCGCCGGCAACCGATGATCATAGTAATGCACGACGAAGTGTTCGCCCTCGCGCACCAACTTCACGAGCTTCTGTTCGATCGCCTCGAAGTAGTGCTCGCCGAGGATCGGCATCAGGATGCGGTTGTCTTTGCTCGTATCCCAATCCACGTCGAAGAACGACGCGACTTCACTCGCGGGACCGTTCTCGAGCACGTCCCACCAGAGCGTGTTCGCAGTCGTGCCGATCGCCATGTGGTTCGGCACGATGTCGAGAATCTGCCCGAGCCCCCCGCGCTCGAGCGCCGCTCGCAGCTGCCGGTACTGCTCGACACCACCCAAGTCCGCATTCACGCGGCCCTGATCGACGACGTCGTAGCCGTGCGTGCTGCCCTTCACCGCTTGCAACACCGGCGACGAGTACAGATGACTCACGCCGAGCTCGGTCAAATAGGGAGCGATTTGGGCAGCGGAGTCGAACCCGAAGCTCGATGTCAGCTGCAGTCGATACGTAGCGCGTGGTAGTTGTGCCATGGCCTCACCGCTTCCACACGGCGAGAGAACGCGGAGCCAGCTCCCAGGCTTGCCCCGCTTTGCGCTCGACCGACTCGCCTTCGGGAATGAAGCCGCGCTGCGTGTCGAAGACCATCGTCCAAGCTTTACCCCATCGCGCGGGCGGAAGCTTGAAGTTTGCGGTCTCGTGACCGGCGTTGAACATCAAATAAAAACTATCGTCGACGACGCGGCGCCCGCGGTCGTCCGGCGTTGCAATTCCTTCGCCGTTGAGAAACACGCCGAGCACGTTGGCAGTCGCGTTGTCCCAGTGCTCTTCGGCCATCTCTTCGCCCGTCAGCGTGAACCAAGCGATGTCGTGCAAGCTCTTCGGATCGTGGCGCTGCAGCGGCCGGCCTTGAAACCAGCCACGCCGCCGGAACACGGGATGTTTTCGCGCGAAGTGGATCAACTTGCGCGTGAACGCGAGTAAGTCGCGATCGACCGTCTCCCAGTCGAACCACGAAATGTCGTTGTCCTGGCAGTACGCGTTGTTGTTGCCGCCTTGCGTCCGGCCGAGTTCGTCTCCGGCAGTCAGCATCGGCACGCCTTGCGACAACATCAACGTCGCGAGCATGTTGCGCTGCTGGCGCCCGCGCAACGCGCGAACTTCCTTGTCGTCCGTCTCGCCTTCAGCGCCGCAGTTCCACGAGCGATTGTGCGACTCGCCATCGCGACTGCCTTCGTGGTTCGCATCGTTGTGCTTTTCATTGTAGGAGACCAAGTCGCGCAACGTGAAGCCATCATGACAGGTCACGAAATTGACGCTCGCGTGTGGCCGCCGTGAGCTGCCTTCGTACAAGTCGGAGCTGCCGGTGAACCGATAGCCGAACTCGCCGAGCGCAGACCGCTCACCGCGCCAGTAGTCGCGAATGCAGTCGCGGTACTTGCCGTTCCACTCCGACCATAACGCAGGAAAGTTGCCGACCTGATAGCCACCGTCGCCGACGTCCCACGGCTCTGCGATCAACTTCACCCGGCTGATCACCGGATCCTGTTGCACGAGATCGAAAAACGCCGAGAGCCGATCGACCTCGTGCATGGACCGCGCGAGTGTCGCCGCGAGATCGAAGCGGAACCCGTCGACGTGCATCTCGTTCACCCAGTACCGCAGCGAATCCATGATCAGCTGCAGCACGTGCGGGTGACGCATGTTGAGCGAGTTGCCCGTCCCCGTGTAATCCATGTAGTACGCGAGGTTGTCGGGGACCAAGCGGTAGTACGCCGGGTTGTCGATGCCGCGCAGTGAAAGCAGCGGCCCATCGTGGTTGCCCTCGGCGGTGTGGTTGTAGACCACGTCGAGGATCACCTCCATGCCGGCCTGGTGAAGTGTCTTCACCATGTGCTTGAACTCGGAGACGACAGCGTTCGGACGATTGCGACTCGCGTACTCGTTGTGCGGCGCGAAGTAATTGATCGTGTGGTAACCCCAGTAGTTGCGCAGCCCACGATCGAGCAAGAAGCCATCGTGAAAGAACTGATGGATCGGCAAGAGCTCGACCGCCGTCACGCCGAGCGCGCGCAAGTAGTCGATCGATGCCGGGTGGGCGAGCCCCGCGTAGGTGCCGCGCAGGTTCTCCGGAATGCGGGGGTTCTTCTGCGTGAACCCTTTGACGTGGACCTCGTAGATCACCGTCTGATTCCACGGCGTGTCGAGATGCCGATCGTTGCCCCAGTCGAAGAACGGCGACGCGATCACGCTCTTCATCGCGTGATGCGCGCTGTCGTCGGGATTCGGCATTTGATCCTCGCCGTCCCCGTTGCTGTGGGTGCCGCCGATCAAGCTCTTGTCCCAAGTCGGCGAGCCGCTGAGCTCCCTCGCGTAAGGATCGACCAACAGCTTGTTCGCGTTGCAGCGCAGCCCGCGCGCCGGGTCCCATGGACCGTGTACGCGAAAGCCGTAGTGCTTGCCTGGACCCAGCTCAGGCAGGTAGCCGTGCCAGATACTGCCTACTCCCTTGGCCAATGGGAGCCGTTGCTCCTTCCCACCTTCGAACAAGCAGAGCTCGACTCGCTCGGCAGCTTCGGAGAACAACGCGAAGTTTGTCCCGTAACCATCGAACGTTGCGCCAAGCGGATAGGGTCGCCCCAGCCAAACTCGTTGATCCATCTCAGGGACGGCTGCTAGCGAAGGTCATACCAACGCGCATCACGATGGCAGCGCTGCAATTGACAGCACTGCTCCCACATTGTCGCCCCACTGAGGCTTTTTAGCCTGCTACCGGCCTAGACAAGTCGGCTGGTGACGCCTCGCTCGTTGGCGCTGGCTTCGGCAACGTGAATCGGAGGGTCGTGCCCTCCGCAGGCGTCGAGCGCACTTCGATCGAGCCGCCGTGCCCGATCACGATCTGTTGCGCGATGTACAAACCGAGACCGAGACCCTGCCCACGCGGACGCATTCCTTTACGTGCGTGAAACGGTTCGAACAAGTTCGGCAGGATGTCTGCTGGAACGTGACCACCGTTGTGCACAGACACCGCGACGTCCTCCCGCTGACCGTGAAGCTGGACTGTGATCTGCTCGGTTTGTGCACCGTGCGTAACCGCATTGCCGATCAAGTTGGCAAACACGCGCTCGAGCCGGCCACCGTCCCAGTTGCCTTCGACATCGCCTTCGCTTCGCAGATCGATCACGCGATCCGGATGCGTCGCCTGCACTTCAGACACCGCCTTTTGCGCGATCGCCGAGAGATCGACCGACTGGCGCGTGAGCGGAATGCCACCACCCAAACGTGCGCGCGCGAGATCGAACAGCTCGTCCAAGATGCTCCGCATGCGCCCGCCCGCGGTCGAAAGCCGGCCCGCGGTCTTGCGCACGTTCGCATCCGGCGCACCCGCGAGAAGCTCTGCGCTCATCAAGATCACGTTCAATGGGTCGCGCAAGTCGTGGCCGACGATCGCGAGCAGCTGTTCGTTCAAGTTCAAAGTGTCCGCGAGCGCTTGGCGCTGGCGGTGCAGCTCGAAGAACGTCTGCGCTTTGTGCGCGAGAATCCGCGGCTCGAGCGGCTTGTACAAAAAGTCCACTGCGCCCGCGTCGTAACCTTTGAACACGCGGTGCTGATCGCGCGTACCCGCCGTCACGAAGATGATCGGCACGTGCCGAGTACGCTCGGTACCGCGCATCAGCTCCGCGAGCTCGAACCCGTCCATGTCGGGCATTTGTACGTCGATCAACGCGAGCGCTACGTCGTGTTGAAGTAGCTGCTCGAGCGCTTCGAGCCCGGACCGCGCCTTGAGCACCGTTACGGCGTCTTGCCGAAGCAGCGCTTCGAGCGCGAGCAAGTTCTCGTCGAGGTCGTCGACGATAAGGCACTTCACCGGCAAGCGACCCGGACCGTTCAAGGTGCACCTCCACTAGCAAGTATCATCACGCCCGCAAGCTCTTGCACTGTTCCCACCCACTGCGGCGACGACTGTTCGATCGCGGCCCTTGGCATCTCGCTCGCGAGCGCAGTCTCGGGGCTTTGCACCGCGAGAGCTCCGCCCAGTTTCCGAATCGCACGCGCGCCGGCTGCACCGTCGTCGTTTGCCCCGGTCAAAACTACACCTAAAAGCCTCGCTGAATACGCGCGGGCCGCCGATTCGAACAACACGTCGATCGATGGGCGCGAAAACCGAACCGGTTGATCGATCGAGAGCGCAAACGTGTGATCGGCCTCGACCAACAAGTGATAGTCCGGCGGCGCGAACCAAATCCCGGGCTCGACCGGTTGTTTGTCCTCCGGCTCACGCACGGGCAACCGGCAGCGCTGGGCGAATAGCGGGGGCAACAAGCTGGCACGCCGCGCCGGCAGGTGCACGACCACGATGACCGGCAGCGCGTAGTCCTCGGGCAGCTCCGGCAGCAGCGTTCCGAGTACGTCGACCGCACCGGCCGAGCCGCCGACGACCACCGCGTCGGCACGGAACCTCGAGAGTGGCTGTTGCGCGGCGTTCATGTGCGTTGGTACCAACGCTCGCTGTTCACGAGCTCTTGATAGGCGTAACGGTGCTTCGAAAACTGGAGCGACTCGCGCGCGCCGAGCCCGAGAAAGCCGCGCCGGCACAGGGACTCGGTCATCAGCCCGAGTGCGCGCTCTTGCAGCTGCCGATCGAAATAGATGATCACGTTGCGGCAGAGCACGACCTGCACTTCCGCGAACACACTGTCGGTCGCCAAGCTGTGATCTGCAAACACGACGTGCTTGCGAAGCGACCGATCGAACACCGCCGATCCGTAGGCGGCCATGTAGTACCGCGACAGCGAGCCGTGGCCACCGGCGAGCCGGTGATTTTCGGTAAAGGCAGGCAACCGATCGAGCGGGTAAATGCCCGACTCGGCACGCCGTAGCGCACTCGGGTTGATATCGGTCGCGTACAGCGTCGAGCGCTCGAGCAGCTGCTCTTCGTCGAGCAGGATCGCGAGCGAGTACAACTCCTCACCGGTGCTGCACCCGGCGACCCAAATCCGCAGCAGCGGATACGTCCGTAGGATAGGCACCACCTGTTCGCGCATGGTCCGGAAGAACGTCGGATCTCGAAACAGGTCGCTCACCTGCACCGTCATGTGCTGCAGCAGCTCCGAAAACGCAGCCGGCTCGGATGCGAGCTTCTCGTCGAGCTCGGTGAGCGTCTCACAGCCGAGCTTGGTCATCGCGAACGACAAACGCCGGCGCATCGAAGCCATGGCGTAGCCCCGAAAGTCGTGATGGTAGCCGGTGTAAATGGCTTCCAGAAATGCCGCAATTTCGCCGTCGCTCGCTTCGAGCATCGCTCACCTCGCCATCCAGACGCGAGACAGCGACAGCAGCATGTCCACATCCAACGGTTTGGCAATGTAGTCGTTCGCCCCCGCGGCCAGACAGCGCTCCTGGTCGTCGCGCATCGCCTTTGCCGTGAGCGCGATGATCGGCAACCGGGTGTACTTGCCGCCGCGCGCACGGATCTGGCGCATCGCCTCGAGGCCGTCGATCTCCGGCATCATGATGTCCATCAGGACCAAGTCGATGTCCGGCTCGCGATCCAAAGCTTCGAGCGCCTCGCGACCGTTGCGCGCGATCACGAGCTTCGCGCCCTTCGGCTCGAATACACTCGTCATCGCGAAGACATTGCGCACGTCGTCTTCGGCCAAGAGAATCTTGCGGCCCTCGAACGCGGCCTCGCGGTCGCGCGCCGACTGCAGCATGCGCTGGCGATCCGGGGGCAGCTTCGACTCGACCTGGTGCAAGAACAACGTGACCTCGTCGAGCAGGCGCTCGGGCGAACGTACACCTTTCACGATGATCGCGCTCGAGTGCCGGCGCAAGCGCTGCTCCTCTTCGGCCGTCAAGCTGCGGCCGGTGTACACGATGACCGGCGGGAACGAGTACGCCTCGTCGTTCGCCATCTTCTCGAGCAGCTCGTAGCCGGTGCCATCCGACAGCACGAGGTCGGTCACCACGCAGTCGAACGTGGTGCTGCGCAGCTTCTCGAGCGCGTCCTGCACACCGGGCACGGCGACGATCTCGACCTCCGAGCTCTCGAGCAACCGGCAGATCGCGTCGCGTTCGATCGGATCGTCTTCGACGACCAGCAAGCGGCGCACGCGCGTGAAGCGCTCCTGGAGCCCACGCAGCGCGCTGATGATTTCTTCCTGCTTGACCGGCTTCACGAGATAGCCGGCCGCACCCATCGTGAGCGCGGCTTGCGCGTGGTCTTCCACCGACATCACGTGAACCGGCACGTGGCGCAGTGTCGGCTCACGTTTCAGGCGATCGAGCACGGTCAGGCCCGAGTGATCGGGCAAGTTGATGTCGAGGATGATCGCCGCCGGCGGATGCGCGAGCGCGAGCCGCACCGCTTGCGCCGCGTTGTGTGCGATCACGGTGGAGAACTCGAGCTCGTCCGCCGTGTGCGCGACGATCTCGGCGAAGCGCGAGTCGTCTTCGACGATCAAAAGCAGGCGCCGCGACGGATCGATCGCGCTCAGCGTCTCGGTGATCGGCTCGCTGAAGTTCACACCGTTGCCGCCGCTGCCGTTCAGGCCGTCGCCGCTGTCGGCTGCAGGCGGTTGACGGCGCGGCAGCGGCCGATGCAGCGGTGGCGCCGCTTCAGTGCCGGGCGAGGTCGCCTGCGGCTGCTGCATCTCGACCGGCAAGCTGAACGTGAACTTGCTGCCGTGGCCGACCGTGCTCTCGACGTACAGGTCGCCACCGAGCAAACGTGCGAGGTCGCGCGAGATCGACAGGCCGAGCCCGGTGCCGCCGAAGCGCCGGTTCGTCGTGCCGTCGGCCTGGCGAAACGCTTCGAAGATCACCGCATGCTGGTGCGCCGGGATCCCGATGCCCGTGTCCTTGCAGGCGAACGTGAACAGCCCGTCCTTTCGGCCGATGATCAGCCGCACCGCTCCCTGCTCCGTGAACTTGAACGCGTTCGACAGCAGGTTTTTCAACACTTGCTGCGCCTTCGGCACGTCGGTGTCGATGCCCGTGTCCGGCGCTTCGAGCTCGACCACGAACTCGAGCCCGCGCTGAGCTGCGACGGGCTGAAAGAGCTTCGTCACCGGCTCGACGAGCTTGCCGAGCGTCGTCCCGACGATGTGCACGTCGACCTTGCCGGCCTCGATCTTCGACAGGTCCAAGATGTCGTTGATCAGCGCGAGCAAGTCGTTGCCCGCGGCATAGATGCTCGACGCGAAGTTGACTTGCTCCTTCGTCAGGTTACCGAGCTTATTGTCCGCGAGCAGCTTCGCGAGGATCAGCGTGCTATTCAGCGGCGTCCGCAGCTCGTGCGACATGTTCGCCAAGAATTCGCTCTTGTACTGGCTCGCGCGCTCGAGCTCCACCGCCTTGTCTTTCAGGTTGCGCTGCAGCTGTTCGAGCGCATCGCGCTGAGCGGTGAGGCTCGAGTTCGACGCTTGCAGCTGCTCTTGGCGTTCTTCGAGCTGGGCTTGCGTATCGCGCAGCGCATCGCCTTGCTCCGCGAGCTCCTCGTTCGCGACGCGCAGCTCTTCTTGTTGCGCCTGCAGCTCCTCGGCTTGCGTCTGCGACTCTTCGAGCAGCTCGCGCAGCCGCTTGCGCTCACCGACCGAACGCACGCGCGTCGCCAGCATGTCGCCGACGCGGTCGAGCAAATCCACGTTTCGCGCCGATGCTCCGCGCAGGAAACCGAACTCGAGGACCGCGTGCACGACCCCATCGGTCGCCGCCGGCAGCAGCACGACCTCGACCGGGTGCCGCGCTCCAATCCCGGACTCGATCCGCAGATAGTCGCCCGGCACGTCTTTGACCCGCAGCAGCTTCTGCTCCGTGGCCGCGCGGCCGACCAAGCCCTGGGATACGCCGAAGCGCTCCGGTGCGCCCGGTGCGAGGGCATAACCTCCGACCAAGCGAAATCCTTCCGGATCTGCGACGTAGGCCGCCGCGACGTCGGCCTCCATCTGTTGGACGAGCTGCTCGAGCGCCTTGGTCGCGAGCCGCTCGATCGGCATGTCGCCCTGAACGGTATCGGACAGCTTCAGCTGCGCCGTGCGCGCCCAACTCTCGGCTTCGAGTCGCTCGCGCTGCTGCAGCTCGCTTTCGAGCGCACTGGCGTACGTGTCCCCGACCGCCGCCACCTGCCGCCGCGACACGAACGCGATCACCGCAGCCAGCAACAGCACGAGCGCCAAGAGCGCAATGAACATCGCGCCGCTGTTGGCTTCGGCCTTCGCGGACCGGTCCTGTCGAAGCTGAGCCTCGACTTTCAGCATCTCGGTCAAGGTGCCGCGGAGGGCGTCGGACACGATCCTGCGTTCGCGAAGCGTGGCCGTTCCCCGGAAATCTGCGAGGTTCGCTCCGGGAGCCACCGCTTTTAGCGCGAGCTCGTTCCAGCGCTCGTACAGGTGCAGAGCGCGCTTGACTCGCTCGGCTTGGACCTTGTTGTCGGCCACGAGCAGACCCAACTCGCGCAGGGAGCTCGCGGGCGTCGAGATGAGATACCGCTCGAGAAAGCCGCGATCTTCGCTCAACAGGAAGCCGCGCAGCGACGTCTCCTGATCGATGACTTCGGCTTGGAGCTCGTAGATCTTCGCGATCACCTGGTCGGTGTGATCGACCCAGTGCGCCGTGTCGGTGAGGCGCGTCAGTTGCCAGAGCAGCAACATGCCGGCAGCGACGAGCAGCACGCCGGGCACGACCATCGCGAAGATCAGACGCCGCGATAGGGATGCATCAATGGATTCTCGGGCCACGCTGTGCGGCATATAGCAAGCGCAGGGCGAGGGCAAAAGCCGCGCTTGGGCACGACGATTTAGCCTGTGGTTTCGTCGAGGACGGACAAACCGATCAGCGTGTGGCAAGTTGGCACCCGAACCGCCGTGCTGAACATCGCTGACCCGCCTTTTTGGCAGAGTCGGATGTACGGACCGGCCTGACACTCAGAGCCTCATGCCTTCACTCGACACCTCCGCGCTCCTGCCCGTCACGAACAAACCGGCCGCGATCATGGTGCGCGGCGAAGGCGCGTATTTGTGGGATGCGGACGGGAAGCGTTACCTCGACTTCGTCCAGGGTTGGGCGGTGAACTGCCTCGGCCATTGCTCGGAGGTCGTGACGCGCGCCCTCGAAACGCAAGGCCACGTGTTGATCAACGCGAGCCCGGCGTATCACTCCGAGCCGGCGATGGTGCTCGCGCGTGAGCTCACCGCGCACGCACGCCTCGACTACGCGTTCTTCTTGGCGACGGGCGCCGAAGCCAACGAAGGCGCGATCAAGCTCGCGCGCAAGTGGGGCGCAGTGAAGCGCGAGGGCGCCTTCGAGATCATCACGACGGTGGGCAGCTTCCACGGTCGCACGCTCGCGACGATGGCAGCGAGCGGTAAGCCCGGCTTCGGGCAGCTGTTTCCGCCGAGCATGCCTGGCTTCGTCCACGTGCCCTTCGACGACCTCGCAGCGGTCGCACAGGCGATCACGCCGCGCACGGCTGCGGTGATGCTAGAGCCGGTTCAAGGCGAAGCTGGGGTCGTGGTCCCGGCAGCGGACTACTTGCGAGAGCTTCGCGAGCTGTGCACTGCCCGCGGCGTGTTGTTGATCTGCGACGAGATCCAGACCGGCATGGGTCGCACCGGCAGCTTGTTCGCGTATGAACAGGCCGGCATTCAGCCGGATATTCTCACGCTCGGCAAAGGCTTGGGCGGTGGCTTGCCGCTATCGGCGATGTTGTGTCGAAAAGACGTGAACTGCTTCGTGCCGGGCGATCAAGGCGGCACGTTCACCGGGCATCCGCTCAGCTGTGCGGTCGGGCTCGCAGTGTTGCGCGCGATCACGGCGCCTGGCTTTCTCGATCACGTTCAGCGCGCTGCCGCGCATCTCGACTCGGGGCTCGCGCGCATCGGTGCTCCGTTCGGAGCGAAGCCGCGCGGTGTGGGGCTTCTGCGGGCGCTCGTGTTGCCGGAGCCGAAGGGCCCGGAGATCGTCGCTGCGGCGATGCAGCGCGAGCTCTTGATCAACTCGCCACGGCCGGAGCTCCTTCGCTTCATGCCGGCGTTGAACGTGAGCCTGGCCGAAATCGACGACATGCTCGGGACGCTGCAAGCGGTGCTGCGCGACCTGCTGCCGCAGCTCTGAGCTTCACGCGGCCAGCTCCAGGATCACGGGTGCTCCCGCACCGGACTGCTGTGAATCGAGCGAAAACTTCGCGGCCGCGGTCTGCCCGAACGAACCAGTTGATGGTACGCAATCGGGCGTGAGGAGCTGGATTCGCAACATTCTCGCCTTGATCGCGCTCCTGCTCGGCTTTTTCATCTGGAGCTTCACGCCGTCGAAGCTCTTCATGCCGGCGGCGGTGCCGTACGTGGCGCCGCAAGCAAATCCGCCTGCGGGCATGTCGATCGCTGCGTTGCGCGCGGGCGAAGTGAGTGACCGGGCGATCTTCGCGTTTCGTGGAGGGCGCTGGTCGGATCACCGGAGGTTCGCGATGGGCGGCATTCTGGTCCGGCATCCGCGCGGCATGCTGCTCTTCGATACGGGTTTCGGAGCGCGAGTCGACCAACACGTCGCGAGCCTCGACTTCATGACGAAGCAAACGGCGCACTACACAAAGGGCACGCCGGTCGCCGTGCAGCTGAGGGCGGCGGGCATCGAGCCGAAGCAACTGCAAGCGGTCGTGCTCACGCACGCGCACTGGGATCATGTCAGCGGGCTCGACGATCTGCCTGGCGTGCCGGTTTGGGTCTCGCGGCCCGAGCTCGACTTCATTCGCGACGGCGGCAATGCGAGCGCGCTCGTACGCAGCTTCGGTGCGCTCGACTACGTGCCGTTCGATTTTCCGAATGGACCGTACCTCGGCTTTGCGCAGAGTCGGGATGTCTACGGCGATGGCAGCGTCGTGCTCGTGCCTGCGTACGGCCACACTCCGGGATCGATCATCGCGTTCATCGCGCTGCCGAACGGCGCGCGGTATGCGCTCGTCGGCGACCTGGTCTGGCAGAAGGAAGGTGTCGAGTTGCCGGCGGAGCGGCCGTGGCCGGTGCGTTTGTTGGTGGACAGCGACTCCGCGCAGGTGCGCGAGGTGATCGTTCACATGCGACAGATCGTCGATCGCATTCCATCGATGGTCGTCGTGCCGGCGCACGACGCGCGCGTGTGGAGCTCCCTTCCGAAGTTGTGAGCTTCAGCTGCGGGCGCGTGTGCCCGACGCCAGCCCCGTGAACGTCGGTGGATCGTACGGGGTGGTCGGGCCTTCTCCGAGCCGTGGCCGCCCGACTGGCATCGCACGCGTGGGGTCTTCCGAGTAGTAGCCTTCCATGCCCATCTCGGTGAGATCGAGGCCGATGACCTCGTCCTCGAGCCGCGGGCGATGGCCGATGAGCTTCTCGATCACGAGGAACGAGACCGCGGCGGCGGAACCAACCCAGGTCATGTTCGTGCCGATGCCGATGAGCTGGGCGATCAACTGGCCTGGATCGCCGTACAAGATGCCGCGCACAGGGGTCGTCACACCGTTGAGGCCCGCGCCGTACGAGCCGTCAGCGAAGATTCCGAGTGCGAACACGCCGAAAGAACCGCACACGCCGTGCACCGAGATCGCGCCGGCTGGGTCGTCGATCCGCAAGCGGCGCTCGATGAACAGCGTGGATTCGATGACGAGGACGCCGGCGATGCTGCCGATGAACAGGGCCGACCACGCCGGAACGAACGCACAGGGCGCCGTGATCGCGACCAAGCCTGCCAGCATGCCGTTGCACATCATCGTCACGTCGGGCTTGCCAAAGCGCTTCCACGACCACATCGCGCCCGCGACCGCACCGGAGGCGCTCGCGAGCATCGTGTTCACAGCGACGATCGCGAAGTGCGTGTCCATGCCGGACAACGTCGAGCCGGCGTTGAAGCCGAACCAACCGAACGCGAGGATGAACGTCCCCGTGACGATGAGCGGGATGCTGTGGGCGGGGAGAGCTTGTGAGTCGCCCCGCAGGTTGTACTTGCCGAAGCGTGGTCCGAGCAGGCTCGCGGCGACGAACGCGGTCACGCG
>DASRXR010000186.1:0-4397 GCA_035687405.1 Polyangiales bacterium | reverse complement strand
AGTTTGCGCTGCTGTTCGGAGCGACCTGGTTCGTCAATGCGATCGTCATCAGCGCGATCCTGATCGTGATCTACTTGGGCAATCGCCTCCTCCAAGCCCGCCCGAATCTGCCGAAGCAAGTCATCTACGGCGCGCTTCTCGTGAGCTTGATCGCGCTCTACTTCGTGCCACTCGACGCAGCGTTGCCGTTCAGCTTCGGCCTCCGCGTGCTCGCAGCTGCGGCCGTGATCGGCACGCCGGTGTTCGCAGCGTCGCTGATCTTCTCTGACTCGTTCCGACGCGCACCTGACGCGGCTTCCGCGTTCGGCGCAAACTTGGTCGGTGTAGTGATCGGAGGCGCGCTCGAGTACTCGAGCATGCAGTTCGGCTTGAAGTTCCTGTATCTGATCGCGGCGACGATGTACGCCGCGGCTTGGGCTGCCGAGTACTACTCGCAACGCAGCCCAAAGCCCGCAACGTAGTCGGTCAGCTACCGCCGCTCTGACCTGCAAAGTTCGGAATGCGGATCATGTTCATGCCGCAGCCGTCAGGAAGCGGAAGCTCTTCCCCTTCACACGTCATCGGCTTGATGTTCTCGACCTGGTCGGGCCCGACCACCGAACACGCTGTCGAACGCGGTTGGCAACCAGCGCCGAAATCGATGCCGCACTCGTTGCCGCTCGTGCAGCAGCCGAACACGGTCATACCGCTGCCAGTGCCTCCGGGCATCGGGAACATCACGTTGAGTTTCGGCGCCGGACAGCGATCATCCGTCTTCGGGATCTCGCGACAGTTTGCACCCGCCATGAGGCCGCACACGGCTGCAAACTGATCCTTGCAGCAGAGGGTACCGGTCACACCTTCCGGCAACTTACACTTCGCGCTTCCGCACGAAAGCGTGTCCTTGTCGCCTCCCCCACTGCCCGCTTTGGATTGCGAGTTGTCCTTCGTGCCGGCTTTGTCGTCGCCGCCGCAAGCGGCAAACAGCCCCGCCAACGCGAACGCAAGAATCACGCTGCTGCGCTTCATCGATCTGTCCCTCTTTCGAATTACCCCGAGCACGTATTCCAACCGCGTGATGCCGAGTCAAGCATCACCAGCCAGGGGTTCGCGCGTCGTAACGCGTCGGAGTGACGCGCGCTTAGGGACTGAAAGCGCGCGTCTGGTTATGATCCAGCGTTAGTTGCGACACGTGGCGTGTTTCGGCGCTTCGTCTGACGTGTTCAGCGCTACGGCGTACAGACTGCGCGCGTTAGTTCGTCGAGCGCGCAGCGACGGCTCGGGCTCAACGCTCTACGAACGCGCGTTCGATCGTGAACTCGGCCGGCGCGTGGCTCGAACCTTCGCGGAAGCCGCGCGACTCGAGCAGCGTAACCAAGTCCGTCAGCATGCTCGGGCTCCCGCAGATCATCACGCGGTCGTGCTCCGGATCGAGATCGCTCAAGCCGAGGTCGCGGCAGAGCTTGCCTTGCGCGAGCAAGTCGGTGATGCGGCCCTGGTTGCGGAACGGCTCGCGCGTCACGGTCGGATAGTAATGAAGCTGCTTCTGAACCTGCTCGCCGATGAACTCGTGCTGCGGCAGCTCGTTCTGAATGTAGTCCGAGTAGCCGAGCTCGCTCGCATAGCGAACGCCGTGGGCGATCGTCACGTGCTCGAACTTGTCGTACGTCTCGGGGTCGCGAATGATGCTCATGAACGGCGCGAGCCCCGTGCCAGTGCTCAACATGAACAAGCGCTTGCCCGGTCGCACGTTGTTCACGACGAGCGTACCGGTCGGGCGGCGATTCACGAGGATCGCGTCGCCGGGCTTGAGGTGCTGGAGCCGCGAGGTGAGCGGGCCGTTCGGAACCTTGATGCTGTAGAACTCGAGGTGGTCCTCGTAGTTCGCGCTGGCCACACTGTAGGCACGCATCATCGGCCGGCCTTCGATCTCGAGGCCGATCATCAAGAAGTGACCATTCTTGAAACGGAGACCCTTGTCACGGGTGGTTCTAAAGCTAAAAAGCGAGTCATTCCAGTGACGTACGTCGAGCACGGTCTCTTGATGCATGTTGCTCATGAGGGACGTTGTAGCGTGGGACAGCTCATCGGTAAAACGGTATATTCCGTAGTGCTTCTTCGGGAAAACCGATATGCGCTTCACGCTCCGCCAGCTGCAGGTCTTTCTAACGGTCGCTCGGAGCGAAAGCGTTAGCCGCGCAGCGACCGAGCTCGCGATGTCGCAATCGGCCGTGAGCAGTGCGCTCGCCGACCTCGAACAGCAGTTCGACATCCGGTTGTTCGACCGCATCGGCAAACGCCTACAGCTGAGCGGCCTCGGGCGTGCGCTCCGGCCGCGCGCAGAAGCGCTGCAGGAACAAGCCGCCGGCCTCGAGCAAGCGTTCGAGCAGCACAGCGACGTCGGTCACCTGCGCGTGGGCGCGACGTTGACGATCGGCAACTACGTCACGGTTCCACTGATGGCCCAGTTCATGCGCGAGCATCCAGGCGCACGCGTCTCGCTCGAGATCGCAAACACCGCTGAGATCGCGCGCAAGGTGACGAACTTCGAGATCGACGTCGGACTCGTCGAAGGCGAGTTGCACCACCCGGAGCTCGAAGTCACACGCTGGTGTGAAGACGAGCTGGTCGTGTTTTGTTCGCCGGAGCATCCGTTCGCAAAGCGGCGCACGCTCTCGGATGACGATCTACGCGAGGCGCAGTGGATCGTGCGCGAACCTGGGTCCGGCACGCGGCAATCGTTCGAGCATTCGATGCACGGGCTCGTCCACGAGCTGACGATCGCGCTCGAGCTGCAACACACCGAAGCGATCAAGAGCGCAGTCGAAGCCGGGCTCGGCGTCGGCTGCGTGTCGCGCATCGCAGTGGCGGATGCGATTCGGCACGGCACGTTGCACGCGTGCGCGGTTCCGCACCGAGACTTTCGTCGCAGCTTCTACTTCGCCTTGCACGCCCACAAGTACCAGAGCGCGGGAGTTTCGCGCTGGCTCGAGCTCTGCAAGAGCCAAATCCCGACGCAGCTGCGCTAGCTAAGAGCGCAGGAGCACGAGCAGCCCGAGCGTACTCGCGATGAGCACGATCGCAGCCAAGGCGTAGATCAAGATGTCCGCGTCCGACCGACCCGAAGCCACTTGCGGCTGAAACCCGGACACTGGCTCGAGCGCCGGACTCGGCTCGGCGGCCGGTGCCGTTGCGACGACCGTGTCTGTTTCCGTGCGAGGCGAGCCCTTGAAGGCCAAGTCCGGCGTGTTCTTGAGCGCCTCGATCGCGACCTGCGCCGGCTCTTCGAACAGCAGCCGGGTCTCGCCGACCGTCACTTCATCGCCGTCGCGCAGCCGCCGCATCCGCTGCACGTGCCCGCTGACGCGAAATGACTGGTCACCCACCGCACGAATCAACACGCCATCCTGATCGTGAACGACTTCGGCGTGCTCGGGCGCGATGTCCTCCGCCGCTAACACGAGCTGACAGCCCGCCTTGCGGCCGATCACTGCCCGCGATGGTGCGGGCGCGATCTCGAGCACTCTGCCCGTCTCCGGCCCACTCACCACGCAAAACCGAGGCGCAGGGATCGCTTGCGAGCGCGCGCCGTACGCATCGCGAAGCAGGCGCCGCGCGAGCTCGGCCGTTCGTTCCGCGCTGACCGGCTCGGGCACGAGGACCCCGGTATGAAAGGACAGCACGTACGCGCCGATCTCGAGAATGTCAGAATCCCGCAGGCGTTTTGGCCGTTCCGCGAGTGGTTGGCCATTCAGCTTCGTGCCGTTCGTCGAGTTCGCGTCGGCGAGCATCCACGCGTCGCCGCGAAGCTGCACCGTCGCGTGAAATTCGCTGACAGTTCGATGAGGAATCCGCACGTCGGCGGACGAACCGCGGCCGAGCACGATGCGTGCTTGCTCGAACGGAAATTCGATCTCGGTGCGGGGCTTCTTGCCCTCGCAGGAGCGGACCACGAAACGGACACCCATGGTCGGGTCAAAGCTGAGACCAGAGGTCATTCTGGTCAAGGTTTCGTCGAACTAGTTTACCTTTGGCCCGTTCGATGCGCGCCGAGCTGCCTTTCATTGCAAGCGCATGTCGAAAACTGGACGTCGCGATCTTTGTCTGAGACCTGTCGATAGTGAGGGAAAACTTATGATCAGCACGTCGGAGCGACGCCAGGGCGAGCCAGCACGCGAGCACGCGCGTATCCCGTGCACGATTCCAGTCGAGCTCACGCACGACGACCGGACGCCAGCCTTCGAAGCAGACGCCGTGGATTTGAGCGCGGGCGGCTTGAGCCTTCGCTCCACGAGCCTGCCCGAAGTCGGCGCGCAGCTTCACTGTCGCTTCGATACGCTGCCGGGCGGCACGCGCATCTCGGGCCGCGGTGAGGTCGTGTGGGCAAAGCCGTCGGGCGACCGAAGCGGGGAGTTCGG
>DASRXR010000185.1:0-2992 GCA_035687405.1 Polyangiales bacterium | reverse complement strand
TAGACGCCGTCGTCCGAGCATATCGCCCAGACTTGTCAGCGCTGCTTGTTGTTGTCCATCACGCGCCAGTGCGTCTCGTCTGCGCCGAGCATGGGCTTTTGCAAGAGATACTCGCGCAGCCGCATGTGCGTGGGTGACAGCGCCGTCGCGAGCGCATGCACTTGGTCCCACAGCGTCTGCGAGTCGATGCGCAACCCGTGTCGCGCCATGATCTTTACTTGGCGCTCGAGTGGGCCGTGATCAGCGTACCTCGTCACGCCGACGTGCGCCGCGAACGCGACGGAGTAGCGACCACCAGGCAAAAGTCGCGAGGGCGCGAGCGCTGTCTCGATGCAGCCGCACGCGCAGCGGTACTTTTGCCGCTTGTTTTGCACGCGCAGGTATTGCTGCTCGAGCCGTAAGCGTCCGACCGGCGGCGTCTTGAATCACGAGCGCGCACCGGCTCAAGCGCCGGGGAGAAGCTCATCGATGCGCGCGTTCGGGTGATCGGCGACGCGGGTGAGGACATCGGTGAGGTATTCGAGCGGATTGATGCCTCGTGCCTCGCAGGTGGCGACGAGCGAATAGAGCCCGGCGATGTTCTTGCCGGCCTGGATGTCGCCGACGAAGAGAAAGTTCTTTCGTCCGAGCGCGACGCGGCGCAGCGCGCGCTCGGCTGCGTTGTTGTCGAGCGGAATGCGTGCATCCTCGAGGAATCGTCCGAGCTCGGTCCACTGTGCGTAGGCGTAGCGGATGGCGACGCCAAGCGGACTCTTGGGCGGCTCTTTACCTTGCCGCGCATCGAGCCACGCCTTGAGTCGATCTCGCGCCGGCCCCGCGCGTTCTTTGCGAAGTGCCAAGTGTTCGCGCGTGCCGACGATGCTTTGCTCTTTGGCCGCGTGCTCTACGCGGTACAGCTCGAGGATGAGGTCGATCGCTTCCTGCGCGATAGGCGCGGTCGCCAGCGCTTCGTGGAAGTAGCGGCGCAAGTGCGCGTGGCACCCAGCGCGCTCGCGAGACGACACGTCGGCGACGGCGTTGTAGCCGCTGTACGCATCGACGAGCAGCGTGCCGCTCGTGCCGCCGAGCACCTGCCGCGGTGTTTGCCCGCTGCGATCGGCGGCGAAGACAAAGGCGACGTCGGTCTCGCCGCGCTCGTCCTCTGCGACAAAGGTCCAGTGAAACCCGGTCTTGGGCCTGCCGTTGCCGCCGTCGAGCATGCGCGTGCGCGTCTCGTCGGCATGCACGATCGGTCGATGTCGCACGCGTTCGAGCAAGCGCATCGACAGCGGCTCGACGATTGACGCGGCGCGATGAAAGAGGTCGTTGAGCGTGGAGCGCGAGACCGGTACGCCTTGCCGCTTGAAGTCCTTCTCGACGCGGTAGATCGGGATCGAGTCCACACACTTTGCGACCACCAAGTGTGCGAGCAGGCTGGCGCCGTACCGGCCTTGCTCCACGACCTTCGGCGCGCCGGGCGCGGTCACGACGTGATCGCCGCAGCGGCACCGCAGCACCTCTTGCACGTGCTGCACCCGCACGAGCTTGGCCGGCACGTACTCGAAGACCGACGTCGTGCGTCCATCGCCGAGCGGCGTCAGCGTTTGGTTTCCGCACTTAGGGCACGAGCGCTGCTCGTCCGGCACGCGGTGCTCCAGCACGACCGTCGGCAGCGCGTGCCTTCTCAGCGCCTGCTCGCGCCGGCGTGCCTTGCGCGACTCTTCGGTCGCTGGCTCTTTGCCCAGCGCGTCTTGCACGCTCGGCATCTTCGAGCGCTCCGACTTCGGACCGAGCAGCGCCTTCTTCAGCTGCGCGATCTCACGGTCCTGCTTCTCCGACCGCTCCAGCAGCAGCTCGATGCGCTTCTGCTGCTCGGCCACGAGGTCGGTCAGCGGGCAATCGTGGTCGGCGGGCGGCACCGATGATGTTGGATCAAAATTCCGCGCCTTTGTCGATCCCCTCGGGCTTCCAGCGCGCGAGACGCCGCACGTTTAAGTCGATGCCGTCCAGCAGCATCGCTAGCTGCGCCGGCTCCATCAGCACCTCGCGACGCTTCGCGTGCACCACCGGTACTTGGAAGCGCCCGCGCTCGAGCCGCTTGAGGTACAGCACGAAGCCGCTGCGATCCCAAAACAAGATCTTCACGCGGTCGCGACGCTTGCCGACGAAGACAAAGAGGTGACCATTAAACGGATCTTTGCCCAGCTCCGAAAGCACGTGCGCCCGCAGCCCGTCGATGCCCTTGCGCATGTCCATCGGCTCGGTCGCAAAGTAGATGCGCACACTCGGTGGAAGACTCAGCATCACCCTCCGCCGAGCAGCGCCATCACGCGACTGAACGTCTCTTCGTCAAAACCGCGGCCCACGCGCACGATGTGACCGCTCGGCAGCAGCACTTGAATCGGCGCACCACGCCCCGACTCCGTAACGCGCACCGGCAGCAGCGACAGGCTCGATTCCTCCGCGCTCGATCCGCGCTGCTCGAGCTTTCTCTTCCACCACCGCAGCCGCTGCGGGACGATCCCACGAAGCGTCGCGAACTTCTCGATGCTCAGTCCGCTCGCCTGCCACGCGCGCAAGAACGACCTCGCTTCGAGCTCCGACCATTGCGACGCCATCGACTCCCTCCGGAATCGTCACGCTCGCAATCTGCGATCACCCCGTCCAGACGACGCCCGTCGGACGGTTACCACAAAGGAGCGGATCTCTCCAGAACTCCACAACTACTTGCTCGACGCATCTCTTACCAATCGGAGCACGAAGATCGTGAGGAGTTGGGTCATTACGGTCGCGGTACCAACGCGCGTGCTTCGCTCTGGCCAGGACCACTTTCACAAAGTTTCGTTTCAAGCCAACGACACGCATTCACTCTTCCGGTTTGACGAGAGCGACAGCCCAATACGGGTTCTCCATCCGAAGAGCGTGGAGGTGCGCTCGATTCCGTATCACATGACGAGCGCGCTCTTCCGCGATGAAGGTCTGCGGAAAGAAACAGTGACTATGGCGGCCTATG
>DASRXR010000184.1:0-16455 GCA_035687405.1 Polyangiales bacterium | reverse complement strand
CCCGAGCTCACCCCGGTACCCGCGACGCCGGATCCGGCTGCACTAGTACCCGCAGACCCGGCCGCGGGAGCACCCCCTTGCGCATCCACACCGGCCGGCATCTGCGCCTCGTCGCTGCTGCAGCTGAGAGCTGCAAGCGATGGTCCCGCTACCGCGAGCGCACCGAGACCTCTCAACAGATCGCGACGCGGCACGAGTAAGCCGCCTGGCGTTCGCGCGAAACGACTACGATTGACGACCATCCGCGTTCTCCTTGTTATTGCGTCGGCATCGGGGCGCCGTTCACGATCCAGGTTCGAATCGTGCTCAGCTCGGTTTGCGTCAGCGTGACTTGTCCGGTCGGTGGCATGACTTGCGTGTTGCACATCGCGCCGGTGCAACCCGCGCTCATCGCCGTGCCCGCCACCTTCAAATACAACCAACTCTGATCGGCATTGCCGGCGACGACGCGCTTGAACTGCCCGCCGTGCATCGCCTGCACCGCGACCAAGCCGCGGACGATGTCGGCCGAAGAGATCATGCCGCCGAGCGACATCGCAGCTTCGGGGCTCGACTCGCTGTGGCAACTCGCGCACGTCTTCTCGAGGATCGGTCGAACCTTCTCGTGAAACTCGCCATGTTCGACCGGCAGCGGCTCGGACGGCGTCGCAGCTCCCGGCTTCACGACGTGCCCGAGCGTATGCATCTCCGTGCACTGATCGATCAACGCTTGCTTCAGCTTGGGCTCATCCGGCGTGAGCCCTTTCGCGACGCGGTAGCGCTCCCAGATCGAATCGATCCAGCCGTGCAGCTTCCAAAACATGTGATTGTCGATGTTGACTGTCTGTTTGCCGAGCGAGTACGGCGAGTCGTTTACCACCCACTTGAAGTGAAGCGCGCCGTGGATGCTGCTCGCGCCGCTCGCCATCCCACCACACTGAATGAAGCGGCCGAGGTCGCCCTCGGTCGGGAACATGCTCAACTGATTTTCGATGTCTTCGAGCGTCGTCGCGGTTTGTTTGATCGTCGCAGACCAGCCGCTGCCCCAGCGGCCTTGCCACTCCGCGGGAACGTCGGTCGCGGCGAGCGGGAAGTGCGGAAAGCCATCGAACAACGTCTGGTGGGTGGGGAACGCGCGCTTGAGCGTTTGAAGCATGTGCCGGTGCATGACGAGGAACTGGTAGCCGTCTTCAGCGTCCGCACACTCCTGGTGTTCCGGGACAAGCTGCGTCATCGAACAGATCGAAGTCGCTCCACGTTCCGCACCCGGAACCACGACACCGCCTCGGCAGCGCCGGACGTTGTGCCAAGCATCGTGGCTGGGCTCCCAGATGCGTTCGGACATCCAGTCCAAGACGCTCTTCGGAACCACGAGATCGATCGCGCCGTTGCTCGGCGACTTCCACTGATCGGGCATGCCTGTCAGTTGCCCATCGCGCGGATCGGCGGGTTCGCCGTCGAGACAGTGATCGTGCGGAGCGGCCGCACTGCTGCCGCCACTGCCACTTGCGGCTGCAGGCATCATCACGCCGGCTGCACCAGCACTGCCGCCTACAGCGGCACTCGCCGGCGCGCTCATACCTGCCGCGTTCGTGCCGGCGGCAGTGCTGCGAGTGCCAGCAACTGCATTTGTGCCTGCGACGGCAGTGCCGACCATTCCGCTACTACCTGCGCTATTCGCGACAGTGCCCGCAGTCGCAACTGATTCACCTGCGACTGGCGTCACCGCTGCAACGGTCTTGCCGGTGTCATCGCCACCACAAGCAGCACTCGAGACAATCGTCGCGAGCGCGATCGATTTCGCGATCGAATTGATCATCGATCTGCATGCGATCGAAAAATGTGCAGTGCGCAGCATGAACGTGTTCATCTAACCCTCGACGCAACGATAGTGCTGCCAGCATTCGTTCACGGTTCACGCGTGATCGGCCAACACACCTAGCAAGCCATGCCACGCAGAATGAGTGTGATTCGTTCGACACGTTCAACCGTGATCGCGACAGTCAGAACCGACTGCTCGAACGTGTCGCGACGCTGCGCGAATCCGACTTCGCTATCTCGCGTCAGCACTGCTGAATGCGCTTCGAGATCGGCGTCCGACATCGCCGCTCGTCACCCCGAAGTGCACCTCCGCGGGGGGCCAGGCACGACCCGATCGGCCCGGCCCGACCCTCGTAAGCGCCCGGAAACAAAGTGTCGTCACACTGGCGTCACTGAATGATTCACCGAAATCAAGCCTTCGATTGATTGACTTCAATCCCTACTAAAGCTGTGCTCGCAGCGTGATCGAGATCGATCGAGCGGGAGACAGACTCAAAGTGCGGACGCGGCCGAGCCCGTCCTATCGGGTCGCGACTTGGGGCGTCTGGATCGCAGCGATCGCGGTCATCTCCATCGTGGACCGCCCGTTCGGTTTCGAGATCGAAAGCGCCACAGGGGGCGCGCTCCTCGGCATCCCATTTTTGGTGGCGTTCGGGCTGCTGTTGGGCTGGACCACCACCGAGTGTCGCTTCGACCGACTCACGGGGATGCTCGTCGTATCGCGCACGAGTCCCATGCGCGGCACCCGCTTCATGAAGGTCCCCTTCACGACCGTGTCCGCCCTGGTCGAGCGCGCGGCAGTCGGCGGGCGCAGGCTCGAGCTCGTCCTCGCCGACGAGTCCACGGTGGTCCTCGCCAAAGCCGACGACCCTACCGGCGCCGTCCTCGGAAGCGTCGCGCGCGAAGTCAGCCACTGGCTGGACAAGCCTGTCCGGCTCGCGCCCGGCACACTCGTCGCAGACCGCTTCGAGATCGAAAACTTCGCAGCCCAAGGCGGCATGGGTGTCGTGTATCGGGCGCGCGATCGCACGACGTCCAAGCCGGTTGCGCTCAAGCTCACGCTCGCTTCGAGCTCCGAAAGCTCGACCGCAGAACGCTTCTCGCGCGAGATGCGTTTGCTCGCGAGCCTCGAACACCCGGGCATCGCACGCTACGTCAGCAGTGGGACCGGCATCGGCAACCAAGCCTATCTCGCAATGGAGTGGCTCGACGGCGAAGACCTCGCGCACCTGCTGGAGCGCGGCGCACTCTCGCTCGACGACAGTGTGACGCTGCTCGAGTCCGCCGCCCGCGCCGCGTCGGTCGCGCACGCTCAGGGCATCATTCACCGCGACATCAAGCCGAGCAATCTGTTCCTGCGAAACGGCGCGGTGAGTGACGCAGTTCTGCTCGACTTCGGAGTCGCGCGGCGCATCGAGACCGCCACTCTTCTGACTGGCGCGAGAGCGGTCGTCGGAACGCCGCACTACATGGCGCCCGAGCAAGCGATCAACGCCGGGCAGCTGACAGCTGCTGCCGACGTGTTCTCGCTGGGCTGCATCTTCTACGAGTGCCTCACCGGCCAGCAGCCGTTTGCGGCAGAGCACCCTGTCGGCGTGCTCGCGCGGATCCTCTACGACCACCCCGAACCGATCGCGATCGTCAAACGCAGCGTGCCGGAAGCCTGGTCCAAGTTCGGCATGCGCCTGCTCGCGAAGGAGCCGAGCGGCCGCCCGGCGAACGGCGCGGCGCTACTCGAGGAGCTGCTGCAGCTCAAGGCGGCGAGCATACCGCCGCCGTACGCTTCGCTGCCACCACCACTCGAACGCCCGCGCGATTCGGGTGCGATCGATCAAGTCTTCGTGAGCGTCGTGCTCGCGACGCTGCCTCCACGCCGCGGCGACGAACGTCCGGGGAGGCCCGTCGATGCGTTGCGCAGCGCGATTCACCGTTTCGGTTGTCCGATCGAGCAACTCGCAGACGGCTCGATTCTCGCGACCGTGCTTCCACGTGCGAGTGCCGCTGACCAAGTTCGCATCGCGGCGCGATGTGCACTACATCTGCGCGAACAGCTGCCCGATGCGCGAATCGCGGTTGCGACCGGGTACGCGCCGTTCGGGGCCGGGCCTCAAGTCGGTGCGGCTGCCGATCGCGCCGCGCACTTGCTCGCGCCGACGATCGCCAACGAAGGCATTCGGCTCGACACCGTCAGTGCTCGGCTGTTGGATCAGCACTTCACGACTCTCGAGCAGTTCGGAGTGATCACGCTCGTCGGCGAGCGAGCCGATCTCGACGAGACCCGACCTTTGCTCGGCAAACCCACGCCCTGTGTCGGTCGCTCGACCGAGCTCGGGCAGCTCGACGCGGTGCTGACGAGCGCATTCGACGAGTTGGTGCCGAAGTCCGCGGTGGTGCTCGGTCCGCCCGGAATCGGCAAGTCGCGGCTGCGTCACGAGCTCGTGCGCCGCATCCGGGAGCGGCATTCCGAAGCACTGATACTGATCGGTTTCGGTGATCCGTTGAGCACGGGCTCACCCTACGTGCTCGTGAGCGATGCGCTGCGCCGGCACGCGGATATTCGCGTCGGGGATGCGCCTACCGCGGCCCGGGCGAAAATACTGGACGGTTTGTGCGGTCAGATCGCGGCGGAGCAGCGGCCGCGCGTCAGTGAGTTTCTGGGCGAGCTTTGCGGCGTGCCGTTTCCAGGCGAGAGCAGTCCGCCGCTGCTAGCTGCACGCGCCGATCACCGCGTGATGAATGAGCAGATCACGCTGGCGTTCACTGACTGGCTCGCGGCGGAATGTGCGGCGCGGCCGGTCGTGCTCGCGCTCGAAGACGTTCAGTGGGGTGACGCGCTCACGGTGAAGCTCGTGCAGGCTGCGCTGCGAGATATCCCGCGCGGTGCACTGTTCGTGATCGCATTCGGAAGGCCCGAGACCGAGCAGACCTTTCCGGGGCTGTTCAGCGGGCGCGCGGTGTCCTTGACGTTGCGGCCGCTCAGCGCGACCGCGAGTGAAGCGCTCGCGAAGGGCGTGCTCGGTCAGCACATCGGGGCGGAGCAGATCGCACGCATCGTCGCACTCGCTGCTGGAAACGCGTTGTTTCTCGAAGAGCTGATCCGCGCGACGGCGGCTGGAAAGACCGAAGGCGCGCCTGAAACCGTGCTCGCGATGCTTCAAGCGCGGCTGTCTCAGCTCGCGCCGGAGCCGCGTTCGCTCTTACGAGCTGCCGGTGTTCTCGGCGAGACGTTCTGGCGCGGAGGCGTCGGGCGCATCTGTGCGCGTTGGGGCGGCATCGCCGACGTCGATACGTGGATCGAGGAGTTAGTCGAAGACGAGGTCATCGCGCGCAGTCGATCGAGCCGGTATCCAGACGACGTCGAATACGTGTTTCGTCACGCCCTCTTGTGCGATGCAGCGCGGGGGCTCTTGGCCGAGAGCGACTTGCGCACGGCACACCTCGATGCGGCTGCGTGGCTGGAAGAAGTGGGCGAAGAAGATTCGATCGTGCTCGCGCGGCACATCGAAGAGGGCGGCGATCGCGAGCGAGCGATTCGATACTATTTACGCGCGGCCGAGCAGTCGCTCGAACAGTGCGACTCGGCTGAAGCGGTCGCGCGGGCGGCTCGCGCGATCGCATGCGGTGCCACCGGCGAAGTGTTGGGTCAGGTGTATACGGTCCAAACTGCAGCGTACTTCAATCTCGGCGAGTGGCAGACAGCCGGGCCGGTGGGTTTAGCCGCGCTCGAGATCGTTGCACGTGGAAGCGCAGCGTGGTGCTCCATCGTCGAAGCGCTGACGCAAGTGCTGCCGAACATCGGTGACGTGGAGCGCGGTAGTCAGCTCGCCGCCGAGTTGCTGCAGATCACGCCGGCGCCCGAAGTGCGCGCCCAGTACCTGCGAACGGTGCACGTGCAACTGATGGGGTACGCGCTTGCGGCTCGTCATGCGGAAGGTCGCGCGTGCCTCGCATTTTTGGATGCGCAGCCGGACTCCGAACCGGATCAGTTGACGCGCGGCTATTCGAAGCTGTGGCGAGCGGTGTTCACCGTGATAGTCGGCGACGATCCGTGGCTCGCGTGCAGGCTCGCGCGCGACGCGCAACGAGACTTGGCCGAGAGTCGCGTGTTGTATCGGCTCAGTCTCGCGCACACGGTCGAAGCATTCGCGTTGTGGGCGCTCGGTGATCTCGATTCGGCAGCGAGCGCAGCACGTGTCGCGCACGCGATCTCGCAGGAGATCCGCGACGATTATCATGCGGCACTCGCGATGTGGTACCTCGGGTTGGCGCTTTCGGAATCGAGCGACCGTGAGACGCGCGCGGAGGGCGACAACTGCGCGCGGGTCATGGCGGAGCTGCAAACGAGTCCGATCTTCGTGGCGACGTCGCAGAACTTGACTGCACGCGTTGCGCTGTTCGATGGCGACTGGGCACGCGCGGAGGACTACGGGCGCCGATCGCGGGCCGGTATGACCGGTGCACCGGCGTATCGCTTCATCGGGGCTTCAGCCTTCATCACTGCGCTCGTGCGCTTGGGTCGAACCGGCGAGGCAGCCGCGAGTGCGCGCGAAGATCTCGCGATTCTGGATGCGCTGGACGGGCCAGTCTGCACCGAAGTCATGCTTCGGGTTGCGGCTGCGGAGGCGCTGTTCGTCGACGGTGATCACGAGGCTGCTCGCTCGACGCTACAAAAAGCGTTGGCTGCGATCGAGGTGCGCGCCGCAAAGCTCAGTGACCCGGAACTCGTGCGAACTTTTCGTGAAGGCCGCGAAGAGAACCGGCGGGCGGCGAAGTTCGCACGCGAGTGGCTCGGAACCGAAACCGCTCGAACGGTGCAGTTCGTCGAGTCGACCTGATCGCACTCGGGTGGTTGTCGGAATAGTGTCCTCACCCGACTGGTCCGGTCCGGGCGTGATGCCGGCGGGCACGCAGCCGCTCGCTGCGGCCTACTATCACGCCAGCCCGAGCTCGGCGCGGCCGAGTCTCCCCGAAAGGAAGTAAGCGCTCGGCTTTTGTGGTATTCCGCGCCGCATGAGCGGCCAGCCCAACGCCGACGCGAAGCCGGAGCAACCGTCGCGCGTCGGCAAGTTCATCCAGACCTATCATTCATTTTTGTCCACATTCGTGATCGGCGCGGCCGGCCTGATCGCGACTTCGATTTGGCAGTACCGGCAGTCGGAGATCGCTCGCCGCCAAGCCGAGTCGCAGCAACAGATCGCCGTTACTCAAGCTGAAAACAGCTGGCGCATCGAGCGCGCTGAGATCTTGTCCAAGAACCTGCAGGTGCTGGCGTCGTCCGGCGAGAGTACGGTCGAGCAGCGCTATGGCGTGTTGCTCTCGCTGACGCGCGGCAACATCTTGGACGTCGAGCTCGCGGTGTCGTACGCGCTCGAGCTCGGCAAAGACAACGCCGAGTACATGAAGTCGGTGCTCAGCAACACACCTTCGAAGAGTTACGCGCGGCTTGCGACTGCATACGAGCTGACGTGCGACCAGCGTTTTGGCGTGAAGCGCGAGGTCGCGCTGTGCAAGACGGACGTGCATGCGGCGCGCTCGGAAGCGATCGCGGATTTGTTCGAGGAAGAGACTGAAGCGGCTCGCAAAAACAAGCAGCCGGGTCCGATGGTCCTGCTGCTGGACGAACGCGACGTGAAAGCGACGCCCGCGCGGTTGGCCTGGCTGTTTACGCCGTATCTGAGCACGCTGTACGAGCGCCGGCAGTGGAACGAGATTGCGAACTTCGAAGCGTATTCGACTGGTGCGAAGTTAGTCGCCGCGCTCGTGCTGGGGCCGGCGCGCCGGCATGAGTTGATCGCTTCGAGTGAAGTTGCAGACGTGGACAAGTTTCACGATACGCGGGTGGGCTGGCTGATCGACTACGTGACGGGTGCGAGTTGCGATCCTGACTGTAAGGCGAAGCTGACCGACATGCTGCTGACGTTTCACGGTGTCGCGATGGGACGCTTCGATCAGGCGTTACTCGCGCTGTTGAAGCGGCCGCGGCCCGAGATCAGTTTTGCGGTTGGCCGGATTCATACGCGACTACTCGCTTGTCAGGTCGACAGCGACGACTTGCCAGCGTTGCGCGACGACGTGCTCGTGCCTGCCCTCGCCGATGCGCTTGCGGTGACTCCGGTAGATCCCAAACGGATCGAAGAGCTGCTCAGTTTGGTCGTGTTGATTCCGGATCCGAAGCCTGCCGCGAGCGGCGGCGAGCAGGCGGCCGTTCAAGCCTGGAACCAGGCGATCGAGAAGTCCCGGGTCGTCCTGAAAGACGACTTCAAAAACGCGTTCACGTTGCGGCGCGCGGCGGCACAAAACACGCGCCGCAACCCGACTCCCACCCAGAAAAATGCGATGTTCTGCAGTGAGCCGGAAGTGATCGCGGTGGACGACGAGTTCGCGGAGTAACCGCTCGCAGAGAACTAAACAGCGTCACATGGTTCGCGAGACATCACGCGCCCGGCGACACTGTTTAGGCGCTCAACGCGTAGAGCTCGATTACGAGCTGCACGTTCAGGGTGAAAGGCACTGCGGTGTCGTCAGGCAGTTGAGACAGCTTGACGCTGCGAGCGTCGCGGTCGATTTGCAGCCAGCCGTTTTCCCAGGTGCGGCGCTCGGAGAGTGTGAGGCCGTCGACAACCGGCTTTGCCTGGTGGGATGACGGTTTGATCGCGACGAGCTGACCAACCTTGAGGCGGTACGACGGGATGTCGACGGGTTTGCCGTCGACGAGGATGTGCCCGTGGTTGACGAGTTGGCGTGCGGCGGGGATGGAGCGAGCGAAGCCGGCGCGGAATACGATGTTGTCGATGCGGCGTTCGAGGAGCTCGATGAGCTTCGTGCCGGTGTTTACGCGGCTGCGGAGAGCTTCGTGGAAGATGTTGCGCATCTGCGCTTCGGACAGGCCGTAGTTCACGCGAAGCTTTTGTTTTTCGCGAAGGCGTTTACCGAACTCGGTTTCTTTGCGGCGGCGCTGCCCGTGTTGGCCGGGTGGGTACGGCCGGCGATCGCTGGTCTTGGGCGAGAGGCCGGGAAGGTCCATGCCGAGTGCTCGCATCAGACGAACGCGGGGACCACTGTAACGACTCATGAGGGAGCCTCCTAAACAGACCGCGGTCAGAGACCGTGAAGAAGCCGAGACACCAGTGACCGCGGTCGACTGCACGGCGCATAAGCAGCGCGTGCCGAGTGGCATTCAGCGCGGGCGAGATGTGTACCTTAACGAACTTGAAAGTCAAATTCATTTACGAGAGAAGGACCGGAGGGGATAGAACGAGCTCCCGTTTGGCGAGCCGAAATCACTCGCCTCGGCGATCAGTCGCTTTCGATCGCGTACGGTTCTCTCGGGGTGGAACGTCGCGCTCGGGACACGGCGGCTTGCAGATGCACCGGCCCAGCCGCTTTCTCTACGCTGCAGCAAGCCGCCTCTCGCCGCTCGGACTCGACTTCGCGCGACTGAAACCGTGCAGCACTTGCGCCACTCGACCTCGAATCGCAGGGCGCCGCCGTGCGCGGCGGACCAAACGTTTCTCTTTGACCGATCGCCCTGCATTCCTTCCGTCAGACACGACGCGCATTCGAAACCGCAGCCGTCAGCGGAGGCGTCTTCTGCGATCCCGCGCGTTGCTATCACAGACATTCCTTGCGAATGCATTCTGCGTCAGCTATTCGCTCGTTAGTTGTTAGTGCTCACCTGAGCACACTGTTCGATTGGAATTAGCAATGACTTACTCGCAACACTTCGCAGCGAGCCGCACGCTCACGCTCGCAGCCACCAGCAGCATCCTGTTCGCGCTACAGCTCTTCGCGAGCAGCAGCGCTCACGCCTACGATCTCTCGCGCCAAGACTCGCCGTCAGGAGACGACAAAGTCGAGCGCGGTTTCGTCGATGTTCAAGGCGGACTCTGGCTTCCCGGCTGGGACACGTTCAACGACAATCACGACACGAGCTTCCAGCTCGGAGCCGAGTTCGGCGTGAAGGTTTTCGCCGCGAACGACCACCACTTTTTCGTCGTCGGCGGCGCCACGTTCTCTCCCCAAACGCTCGCACCGCATCTGAGCGAACGCGACGCCGACATGATCCTCGCATTCGTCGGCGTGCGTTACATCCCCGGAGCGCTCTGCGCGGCGCGCGGCGTCGGCTGCTTGTTCATCGAGCTCGGACTCGGTTTGACCTGGGAAACCGTCGACGAGGAGTACGGCCACACGCCGCCCGACGGCGAGCTCACGTTCACAGCCGGCGTCGGATATCGCTTTCGCTTGGGCCGCTTCTTCACCCTCGGCGCGCGCATCGACCTCGCTTACCTCGAAGAGAGTTACGAAAGTCAGATCGGTTGGATCACGCCGACTGCCTTCCTGGGCGCGTCGTTCTGAAACTACTCACGGGGCGGGCGCGCACCTCGCCTCGTCTTTTAGGCCTTCGCAAATGCCGTGCTCCATCACTTCGAAGTCGTTGCCGGCGCCAAACCGCTCTTCGTGCACGCCGTCTGCAAACGGCAGGAAATCGAGATGGATCAGATCCGGGCTCGTGAGCTTCGCGAGCATCAACGCCTTGAGCGCAGACAAAGTCGGGTCTTCGTACAGCACGAGCGACGTGCCCGGCGCGAGGTTCGTCCACTCGTCGATCACGCTGCCGCGCCAGCGAAAGTACAACGCGCGCGACGCGGGGTTCTGCGCCGAGAGCCACTCCGAAACGAAGTAGTGCGGGTTGTCGGGATTTTTTGCGTACGGCGACTCTGGCTCGGTGAAGCTCAGAATCACGGCGCCGCGCGAGACGTCGTCAGTGACCAAGCTGCCGTCGTATTTGCGATAACGGTGATACGCGATGCTCACGGCACCGGAAGTCTGGGGGCCGAGGCCTGAGAAAAACGCCGTGCGCGTGAGGTCGAGCCACGCGTCGCTCGTTGGGTCGTAGCAATAGAAGCGGACGTAGCGCTCGAGGTCGGGCAGGACGCCGCACAACTCACCGGTGCCGAGTCGCGCGAGCGTGGGCGCGAGACCGACGGTGATCGGCTGTTCGGCGGTATCCTGCACGCGCGAAATCACGAACGGGCCGCTCGGATCACTCGCGCTCGCTTGAAAGAGCCCGCCCTGCTCTGCTTGCTCGCGATACATCACGCGCAGGATCGACGTGTGGCCATAACGCAGCGGATCGACTTCCGCGTGCCCGATCGCCGGCGCAAAATCGCTGCGCGCGCTTGCGACCGCGACGTCGCTTCGAACTTCGAGGACTTCGCCTTGCGCCGCCAACCGCGCAAGGCGCACTTGCCCATCGGTCGTGGTGTACGCCAATAGGAGCTCGCCTGGCACGTACGAGAGTGCAGCCATCCGCTGCACCACGGGCAAGCCGTGCACCAAACTCTCCATCGACCACGTCGTGCATTTCGTGTCGTAGCCGTCGCCTTGCGGACAAGAGCCTCCCGCATCGGGCCCGGTGACGAGCCCGTGCCTCACGCGCAGCTCGCCCTCTGCATTCACGAACAACGCGTACAGCCGATCATTCAAGCGCGCGAGCACGGGTGTCGTCTCGGTCAGCGGCTGATCGCTCAAGGTCGTACGTGCGAAGCCCGCCGAGCCGCAGCTCTTGTAGGTCGCCCAACTCAGACCCGCGCGGACGGGCTCGCGAGAGATGATGCCGTCGCGATTCCAGTCGATGCCTCCGTCGAGCACGTCGAGCTCGAGTGGCGGCTCGCGCAGCGCATCGGGTGGTAAACCGTCGTCTGGCGAGATCGTCTCCCACGCTGCAGCGGGATCCAACTCAATGCCTGCGCGACGCGAGAAACCGACGCCAGAGCGGTTCTGGTACACGTAGTTCATCAGGCTGTAGTAGTTGGGTTTGCAGTTCGACTTGCCCCAATCTTCGTGGCCGTTGTGCTCGAGGCCGAGCGTGTGGCCGAGCTCGTGCGCGAAGATGGCAACGCGGTTTAGGTCGCGATTGACCGTGATCGCGTCGCGCCGCGCTTGGCCTCGGCCGGTGCGCGTCAGGAAGGCGTAGCGGAAGTATCCGGCACGGTCTCGGGTGAAGTCCGCGTTGCGTGCAGCGCGGTAGTTGTTTGCGGATGCGCGTTTGCTGCCGCCCCATGCCCCGAGGAGATCGGCGTGGGTCGGATCCGTCGGCTCGAAACCTGTGTCGAAGTGCAAGTGCACTCCGGGTTTGCCGTCGGGGTTGCGCAACTCGCGCGCGCTTCCTGCCGCGTACAGCTCGGCGATCTCGGCGAAGTCGGACTCGCTCATGCCGAGCTCACTCGTGCGCGGGTCGTAGTCGAGTTCCACGAAGACGTCTTTGTGTCTCGGTGAGGCGCCGTAGCGAGGAAGATCTAGGAGGGGGCCAGCGCCGAAGACCTCGTCCGCGTCCGAGAGGCCATCGCGATCCGTGTCGCGCGTGGCGCCTCGGCCGCGGTAGTAGTCGGCGAGAAGGCCGGTCGTGCAGCCCGGCTCATGCGGGCCGTCGCAGGTTTGCAGGGCCCGTTCCAAGGAGCGGCCTAGGGTGTCGCCGTCGCGGTCGTCTGAGTCGTTGATGTAGAGGTTTACGCGGGGCGTGAGTGCAGCGGATGGCTGCGGAGTTTTCGAGAGCGCTGCCGCGGGTTGGGCTTTCGAGGGCTGACCTAGCGCTTCTGGCCTTGGCAGCTGCTGGTTCTTCGCGTTCGCTGCCGCTGGCTGTATTACCACGCTACACAACCCATCGAACCCCGCGATGCGAGGCATCCTCGTCGGCCCGCTGTGCTCATCCACCGCGCGCAGACGCCCTTCGCAATCCAGCCCGAACATCCGCACGTCTCGCGGCCCACCCGGCACACTCGCGACCTGCACGACGTAACCTTTGCCGTACGGAACCGGAATCCTCACCGCAACCGGCACCTGCTGCAGCCACGAGCGGCCGTCCCGCAGCAGATCGAGCTTGCCGCGCTGCTTCCGCGAAGCCTCGAACAACAATCTGTACGTACGCTTCGCCGGATGCGGATTCTGATACTCGAGCTCGCTCCCGAGCCCAAACCAGCCCGGCTCCCCGCGCGCCACTTCGGTCTTCGACTCCGGATCCCACAGGTGCAGTCGCGGCGCCGCCCCGAGCTTCACGCGGTCGGTTTCGACCTGAAGACTCTCCGACGGACCGAGCGACAGCTCCACGCTGCCCGCAGCGTCGATCGCGAGAAGCGGCAGCGCGAACCGGCGTGGCCCCTCCGAATCGCCACACGCGAACGCGAGCAAGGCCGCCGCTACGAGCAGCAACGCACCGCGCAACCGAACCGCGCGCAACTCGAATCCGGACACGTCAAAACCGCAATCGCAACGACGCACCGGTCAAGCCGAAGGACAATTCGGGTCCGTTCGACAGATCGGGAGGGAGTGGGCGCTTACGTTCGTATTCGTGGGTCGGTTGAAAGCGAACCTGCGCATCGATGACGCCGGTGACGGCGACGATCGCAAACAGCGCAAACGAGATCTGATTCGTGTAGCGAAAGCCCTGCTCCGCCAGCCGGGCATCTGCAATCTCGCTCGGCTTGGGGTTCTGGCCACGCAAGTGATCGTGCAGGACATACGTGACCAAGCTCAACGCGAGGAGGGACCCCTCCGTGACAGCGAGCACCGCACCGAGGCTCGCGTGGCCGTTTTGAAATTGTCCCGCCCCGAACGGCACGAGTGCGAGCCAACGCGATCGGGTCTCACGCACGGTCTCGACTTCGGCGAGCTTCGACAGCTCGGTCCAACGCAAACGTTCGCGCTCGGTACGCTGTGTCTGCTCGCTCAAGACGCGCACCTCCTCGCGTTTGCGTTCCTCTTCCGAGGCGCGCCGATCCGCGTCGACCTTCTTCTTCACGCCCGCAAAAAGGCGCTGCACTTCCTCGGGGAACCCAAGGGGGTCGAGCAAATAGCCCGGGTCCATGCGCAGCAGCCGCATGAACTCCTGTTCAGCCTGCGGGATCTTCCCGAGGAACAAATAGCTCGCGCCGAGATACTTCTTGGATTCGAGGACGAGCGATCGGTTCGTCAGCTGCGGAACGTCACCACCCGCAAGCACTTCGAACAGTCTCGCGGCTTTGGCGTAATCCTGGCCCTCGTAGGCGGTGCGGGCGGTCTCGAAGTCTTCGAAATCATTGGCGTGGGCATGGCTGACCCAGCACGATGCGACGACGGAGAGCAACCCCAGCGACACGAGGCTCGCCGAGATCAGGCGCCGCACCCTGACGCCACAGCGCAAAACCATCTGGGCGTTATACACGACAACTGTCGGGATCTGGACGAGTTCTCTCCCCGTGATCACTGCGGAGGCACAGGGGAATCCTTCGGTGCAATCGGTTGCAATGTCACTTCGATCGTCTCGAGTTGACCTGCGCGAAGGCGAACCTCCGTGTGGACGGGCTCGTGTCCTTCGCCCGTGATGTGCACCACGTGGTTCGCGTACATGTCATCGGGTTGTGGAACATAAATCACCGAGCGTGTGCGGCCCGACGCCTCACCGTTGCCGACTACGACATTCGCAGGTGTATTCGAAACGACGTACAAAACCGCCGGGCGAAATCGGAGCCGGTGCGTGACGACGAACGGGCTCGTCCCGGGCGGGATGTCGACGCGGAACTCTTCGTCGACGCAGCACTCGTGCGCACCCTTGAACTTGAAGACGTGTTGGCCGGGCAAGAGATCGAGCTCGCGAAACGAGGGGCCGAAGTCGCGCGACGCTTGACCATCGATGCTGATCGACACGTTCGCCGGCTCGGGCCGTAGGATCACGTGGCGGGGTTGCTTCGGGTCGCCGGGAGGCTCTTCGGGTTTAGCCTGCGGGGCGGGTGACACGGTTCGCGGTGGACGGCGGGGGTCCGACGGGCGGTGGTTCTGGCGCGGCTGCTCCGGCTCGGAGACTGCGTTCACTGGCACGCTCGGCGCTGGTTTTTCTCTTTCTTCGACCACCGGCAGTGTCGGCTTGGTCTCCGCGTGCTGCTCCGAGGCTTCAGGCTTCGATGCGAGCGCGCTCACGACGAGCCCAACCGCGCCGATCACCACGGTCACGATGCCGCCCCAGGCTGCAACGCGGCGCAGCTGTGAGCGGCGACCGAGGTGGCGAACCGCGTTGAGCACGCGCTCGTTTGTCTCGTCGTAGGACAAGACGCGGTTGAACGCGTCCATCGCCCGCGGCAGATCGCCGGCTTTCATCGCGCGTTCGCCGAGAGCTGCCTCGGCTGCAATGATTCGTTCGCGGAACTGCGCGGTGAACGCTCCGGTGCCGCGCAGGTAATCCGCGATGAACGCCGAGGGATCTTCGATCGACGACTGTTTCACGAAGCTCTCGAGATCATTCTCGAGCTCTTTTGCGTTCGAGTAGCGCTGCGCCGGATCGATCTCGAGACACTTCATGATGATCGCGCGAAGCCGCCCGCCCATCTGCGGTTTGACTTGCAGTGGATCACGGTAGTGACCTTCGACGATGTTCTTCAGGACCTGGTGGGGGTTTTTGCCTTGAAACGGCAGCTCGCCGGTCCCGAGCAAGTACAGCACCGTGCCGAGTGAGAAAAGATCGCTGCGAATGTCGCACTCGCGGCCTTCGATCTGCTCGGGTGCCATGTGCCCGGGGGAGCCGAGCACTTGTCCCGTCGTCGTCATGCCTTGCATGTCGATGAGCTGGGCGATGCCGAAGTCTGTAAGCTTGATCGCGCGATTTTCGTGAAGCAGGACGTTCTCGGGCTTCACGTCGCGGTGGATGACGCCTTCGTTGTGCGCGGCGCCGAGCGCTCGCGCGAGCAGGATCGTGATGGATGCGGCGACTTCGGCCGGGATGTCGGCGTGCTGCTCGACGAGCTGCTTCAACGTGGGTCCCGTCAGCAGCTCAGCGGCGATGTAGCTCGTGTCGCTGTCCTCACCACTGTAGTCGTAGATCTCGAGGATGTTCGGATGCCGCAGGCGCGCGATCGTGACGGCCTCGCGAGCGAACCGCGCGCGCGCTTCCTTCGCGCCTTGAAGGTGCGGGTGCATGACCTTCAGCGCGACCAGTCGGTTGAGCCGCGTATCGCGGGCTTCGTAGACGGTGGCCATGCCGCCATGACCAATTTCGCCGACGATTTCGTACTTCCCTACTCGGCTCAGCATGGACGTTCGCAAGTTCGTGTTGCGCACTGCGCGACCCACTTCAAGGGAAGTTACGCCGGCCGGAGCGGGCGTGAGTTGGTCGACCTGGCTGGCCCGCCAAGAGGTAGGTCGATACCCTGCCTTGCGCAGCGGCGCTGCACAAGACACGCCGGTGACGCTGTGCGACGTGAGGCAATTTCGCTGAATTCGCTGCTTGCGCCAGCCGCGAGTGTCCACTATCCGCAGCGGATGTTCGTGCTGGAGCTGTCGCTGACGCTGGCCCCCGGGGAGCTCGCGCGCAAGCTGGCGCATGCGCCGGGATTTGCCTGGCTGGACAGCGACGGCTCGAGCGGTGCCGAGGCTCGGTTCTCATTTTTGGGAGCGGAGCCGGTCGAGGTCCGGAGGGTGGACGCGGCGGATTTCGAGGCACTTTCGCTGTTGGACGATCTGCACACTCCTGAAGCTGGGAGCGGCGAGTGTCGGGCGGGTTTCGAAGCTGGCGGCGGCGGGTCGTCAGTGCCGGCTGAAGCTGGTGGCGGCGGTGCAGTGTTGGATGCGAGCGCGGTGCCGTGCTGGATTGGGTACATCGCGTACGAGGCGGGCCGAGCCCGAGTGCCG
>DASRXR010000183.1:0-5198 GCA_035687405.1 Polyangiales bacterium | reverse complement strand
TCGTCGTCGCGGGTTTCGAGCCACTCGATGTGTTGCAATCTCTGTGGATGGTGCTGAAACAGATCAAAGATGGGCGCGCCGAAGTCGAGAACCAATACGCACGGATCGCAGCGGACGGCGGCAACGGTCCGGCGCTGCGTGCGGTCGCGGCCGTGTACGAGCTGCGCGAGTTCTTCGAGTGGCGCGGCCTCGGATCGATCGACCATTCGGGGGTTCGGCTGCGCGACGCGTATGCGCGTTTCGATGCCGAGCGTAAGTTCGCGCTGCCCAACGTCACGATCGCCGATCCGCTCTCGTGTCAGTGCGGCGAGGTGCTGAAGGGCGTGATCAAGCCGTGGCAGTGCAAGGTGTTCGGGACGAGTTGCACGCCGGCGGTTCCGCTCGGTGCGCTGATGGTGTCGTCGGAGGGCGCGTGCGCTGCGTACTACCAGTACGGCGGACTCAACCGGAAGACGCGCGCGAGGTCCGCATGAGGCTCGCTCCGGCGACGTTCGTGGCAGGGACTGCGGCTTCGCGACGCCGGCTGGGTGACGTGCGCGTGAAGAACGTCACGCTCGCGCACGGCGGCGGTGGCAAGGCGATGAAGGACCTGATCGACGACGTCTTCATTCGAGCGTTCGAGGACGGCTCCGGTGCGCCGCTCGAAGACCAAGCGAGCTTCGACTTGGCTGCACTGGCCCAGCACGGGGATCGCCTCGCGTTCACGACGGACTCGTTCGTCGTCGATCCGTTGTTCTTTCCCGGGGGCGATATCGGAAAGCTCGCGGTGTGCGGGACGGTCAACGACCTCGCGGTCGGAGGTGCGGTGCCGCTCTACCTCGCGTGTGCGGCCATCCTCGAGGAAGGCGTCCCGATCGAGCTGTTGCGCCGGGTCGCACGTTCGATGGCCGAGACCGCGCGCGAGGCTGGCGTTCGAATCGTGACCGGTGACACAAAGGTCGTCTCCAGGGGTGCGTGCGACAAGCTGTTTTTGACGACGACGGGCGTCGGTGTGATCGCGCGTGGGGTCGACCTTTCGATCGCGAATGCACGCGTCGGAGACGTGATCTTGGTCAACGGCGTGCTCGGCGATCACGGTGCGGCAATCTTGGGTGCGCGCGGCGAAATGATGCTCGAGAGCCCGATCGAGAGTGACTGTGCGGCGTTGCACGGTTTGATTCGCGACCTGCTCGCAGCAGCACCCGGGACGCGCGCGCTGCGGGATGCGACGCGTGGCGGTGTCGCAACGGTCTTGAACGAGCTCGCTGAAGCATCCGGGGTTGCGATCGAGATCGACGACGAGCGCACGCCACTTCGCCGAGAGGTCCGTGGCTTTTGTGAGATCCTCGGCCTCGACCCGCTGTATCTTGCGAATGAGGGGAAGTTGGTCGCCGTCGTGCCGGAGCCGCAGCTGGGAGCGGCGCTCGCTGCGCTGCGTGCGCATCCGCTCGGTCGCGATGCAGTGGCGATCGGTGCGGTCTGTGAGGGGGAAGCTGGGCGCGTCACGATGCGCACGTTTACCGGTGGCACTCGCATCGTCGACATGCTCGTCGGCGAGCAGCTGCCGAGGATCTGCTGAGGGGGCATGCACGAGCTCGGAATCACTAGGAACATCGTCGCGATCGTTGCCGAGGCTGCGCAGGGAAAGCGTGTGCATCGCGTCGTGCTCGAGGTCGGTAAGCTCGGGGGCGTGATGCCTGACGCGATCGCGTTTTGTTTCGACGTGGTCGCGCAGGGCACTGCAGTCGAGGGTGCGAAGCTGGACATCGTCGAGGTCGCGGGCGCGGCGTGCTGCCGGCGCTGCGAGGCAGAGTTCGAGATTCTGAACCTGTTCACTGCTTGTGCTTGCGGGAGCCGCGACGTCGCGGTGACTCGCGGCGAAGAGCTGATGATCAAAACCATGGACGTCGAGGAGGCTGCCTAATGTGCGCAACCTGTGGATGCAGTGCCGGAGCGATGGCGACTATGACGAGTCCGGGGAAGGAGGGCACGACGTTGTGGAAACGCGTGGGCGATAGGTCCACGCATCGGCTGAGTCCGCCGTCTGCGAGCCTCGTTAGGGTCGTGGACCTCGAAGCGCGCGTGCTCGCAAAAAACGCTGCGCTTGCGGTGAAAAATCGGGCTTGGTTTGCCGAACGCGAGATCCTCGCGCTGAACTTCGTCAGCTCGCCCGGTGCGGGCAAGACGACGCTGCTCGAACGAACGATTCGCGACTTGAAGGCCGAGTTCCCGCTCTACGTGGTCGAGGGAGATCAGGCGACTTCACGCGATGCCGAGCGCATTCGCGCAGCCGGGGCCCCGGTCGTACAGCTCAACACCGGCACGGGCTGTCATCTCGAAGCAGACATGATCGCCCGGACCATGCGCGAGCTCGTACCATCGCCTGGATCACTCGTGTTGATCGAGAACGTCGGTAACCTGGTCTGTCCAGCGTTGTTCGACCTCGGCGAGCACACGAAGGTCGTGGTGTTGTCGGTCGCGGAGGGGGACGACAAGCCGCTCAAGTACCCTCACATGTTCCGTGCGGCGGAGGTGTTGATCCTGAACAAGCTCGACTTGCTCCCCCACGTCGACTTCGACATCGCGCACGCGATTGAAAATGCGCGTGCGATCAACCCGGAGCTCACGATTTTGAGCCTCTCGGCGCGGACCGGCGAAGGCATGGAGGGGTGGTACGACTGGCTCCGCCGTACGTCGTCGCTCGCTCTGAAGCAGCCTCCAAGTGGCATAGTCAGTAGTCAACTAACAGTTTGAGACGGCTGGCGAAGTGCGACTCATCGGTGGATCTCGGCGCCGAGAGTTGAGCGCTTCGTAATGTGGTCGCATCTGCCGGTCTCGCTCGCCTAACGTGATAAATGCCCGGTTGTAACTAGCCGATGGCGCGTGTTAGGTGCGAGCGAACTGCGTGTGGACTCGCATCCATGAATTTCGCGGCTTGGTGTTTTGCGCAACAGTATGCGTTTCGAGCGATGGGCACGCGGCGGCCACTGCTTCGGGCCGCGTACGAACGGGAATGAAGTCCCGCTGCGTGAATCGAGCTTTGGTTGGCCGGTCGCCACGAGGGCGCTGAGATGCTCGGCTGGACGTAGCGACGGATTGCACTCGTACAGCAACGCGGCCACGCCGCTCGCAGCTGCAGACTTGGAGTGTATCCGCGAGGTTCGCACGCACTTGGGCTGTGAGCTGCGCGATGTTCGTCGTGCGTTGAGCCCGATCGCCTGAGGTGGGTTCGCGAAGGTTGACGATCACGTCCGCGTCTTCGCCGCGATCGAGTGCGGCGATGAGCTCGGATGCGATGACGGCGTGCGGGTTCTCCGTGCAGGCGCTGGTGCAGACGCTGGCCAGGAAACTTGAGAGCCAGGCAAGCCGCGACAGTCTAAGCATGTCGGTTTCGCTAGCGCGCTGAGAGTGCCGCGTCCACCGGTGAGCACGCTGCATGAGGTCGAGGCGAGCGGATGGCGCAACCAGGATGCGGAAGTGCGCGGCTGGTTTGCCGTGAAAAATCTGCAGTTCGAGGTGGCTCAGCGCGGCTGCTCAATGCGAAGCAGCGGTCGACTCAACCCACCCGCTGACGCGGGCGGATCATCGTTGGCAAGTCGGGGTTAGCCTGCGAGGCGGCGCCGCTCCTGCGGCTGCGGCGCTGGTGTCAGCGCGCGAATGCAGTCTGCTCTTGCAGCCGCTGATCATCACGTCGTTCTTCGGTGCCGACTTCTTGCAGGACAACGACTTCTTCGGCGCGAAGCAGCTCGTGTTCTCGAGCGCGTCGAGCAAGACTGCGTACGGTACGGGGTTCTGTTTGAAACAAGCGAAAGGCGTCGAGTTGATCGGCCTAACATCGGCGCGCAATCTGGCGTTCACGGAAGGTTTGGGTTGCTATCAACGTGTCGTCACGTACGAGGAGCTTATAAAGCTCGATGCGAACACGCCTACGGTGTACATCGACTTCGCGGGTGACACGTCGTTGCGCGAGCGCATCCATCGTCATTTCGGTGAAGCCCTGAAATACGATCGTGTTGCGGGTTCAGCGCAGAACACGGATCCCCATCATTTGCGTGTCCCGGGTCTGCCAGGTCCGGAGCCGACGCTCTGTTTTGCGCCGGTGCAGATTGCGAAACGAAACAAAGAGTGGGGTTACGACGAGTGAATCGTCGGTTCGGAGAGGCGCAGCGCGAGTTCGTCGCGCGCGTAGCAAGCTCCTACAAGCCGTGGATGAAGCTGGTAGAGCACAAGGGCTTCGAACCAGCGGCGAAGCTGATCGCCGAGATGACGGAAGGTAAAGTGAACCCGTTGGAAGGATACGTCGTCGTGTTGTGAAACGCTTGGGCGAAGCTCAATGAGTCGGTGCGCTCTGTGGCGCACCGACACTTTTGAAGAACGTCGAGCCCGGCTTCTGGTTGTTGAACTCTGTCGTGATCCAGGCCGCGGGCCGCGCGTCCGTCGCTACCCGGACCTCATCGAGCTGGCCCGTCATGAAAAAGTCGTAGCCGAAGGTGCTGCCTCCGATGCTGCCGGTAGTACCGTTCGTGTTCGCATTCGTGTGCGACGTAGGCCCGAACACCACCGCCCCATCGACGTATAGCGTCGACTGGCTTCCCGTCCAAACCCACACCACGTGTTTCCACGCAGCGAGCGGTAGTATCGTGGTAGTGATTTTGTCGTTGTTGTAGAAGCCGAGCTTCAGGTTGTCCTGATCGGCGACGGAGAGCAGGAAGCGCGATTGATTCGAGGTTCCGTTGCCGACCGAGATGATGGAGCTGCCATTGTCGCCGCTGTCGGCGGCCTGCTTGACCCAGCCACTCATCGTGCTCGCTCCGTTGCCGGAGACGTCGTTCGTGAACGCGATCTCGTCGTCCGTCCCATCGAAGTTCAAACCGTTGCCTGCGACCGCAGCCACGAGTGCTGACAAACTCATGCCGCCTTGTGCAGTGCCGTCGGCGCGCTGGGTCGCATCTTTGATCGCTGCGTTGCCCGCGCTCGGGTCTTGCGCGAGGTGCCAGACGTGCCTGTATACGCTCCAGACACTCATCGCATTACTGCGATTGGGTTTGCCGTCGTCATAGCCGAGGTACAACACCGCATCACTGCCCGCACTCAGCGTCGGCATGCGTACCCACGCAGTGAGCGCACCCGTGGAAGAAACGTAGCTCTCGATCTCGAAGTCGAGCAGCGTCGTCTTGTCGGCCGCGGTGAAGTAGATGTCGCTGCCGTTCGCCGCGGCA
>DASRXR010000182.1:0-7018 GCA_035687405.1 Polyangiales bacterium | reverse complement strand
TCGAGTTTCATCCGGCGTATCACCGGCTGATGGAGCTCTCGATCCGGTACGGCCTGCATGCGATGCCGTGGCGCGAGCCGCGTGCGGGGGCGCACGTCGCGCGGGCTGCGATGTTGATGATCTCGAGTCAAAACGAGTACGGGCATTGTTGTCCGATCTCGATGACGCACGCGTGCGTGCCGAGCTTGCGCAAGCAGCCGGAGATTGCGCGCGAGTGGGAGCCGCGCATCTTGTCGCTCGACTACGACGCGCGGTTCGTGCCGGCAGCGAAGAAGCGCGGCGTGACGCTCGGTATGGCGATGACCGAGAAGCAAGGCGGTTCGGATGTACGCGCAAATACGACGCAGGCGAAGCCGATGCGTGCGCGGGGGCCTGGGGAGCCGTATCTGCTGACTGGTCACAAGTGGTTCTGTTCGGCGCCGATGAGCGATGCGTTCCTGGTGCTCGCGCAGACCGAGGCTGGCGTTTCATGTTTTCTCGTACCGCGGTTCACGCCGGATGGAGTTCAGAACAGGTTTTTGTTGCAGCGTTTGAAGGACAAACTCGGCAATCGTTCGAACGCGTCGTCGGAGGTGGAGTTCGATCGGACCTACGGGCAGTTGATCGGCGAAGAAGGTCGAGGTGTGGCGGTGATCATCGAGATGGTCACGCACACGCGTCTCGATTCAGCGCTCGGGTCGGCAGCGTTGATGCGGCGCGCGCTCGTGCAGGCGATCCAGCATGCGCGGCATCGGGCGGCGTTCGGGCGAATGTTGGTGGACCAGCCGCTGATGCAGAACGTGCTCGCGGATCTTGCGGTCGAGTCCGAGGCTGCGACGGTGCTGACGTTGCGGATCGCGCGTACGTACGACGAGTCGGGGGCGGAGGGTTCGGGTTCCGGCCCTGGTTCGGGCGAAAATCCGGAGGCACCGTTTCGGCGGCTGGCGACGGCGCTTGCGAAGTATTGGATCTGCAAGCGCGCGCCGAATGTCGTCGCTGAAGCGTTGGAGTGTCTCGGAGGGAACGGTTACGTGGAGACGTTTCCGCTCGCGCGGTTGTATCGGGAGGTGCCGATCAACTCGGTGTGGGAGGGATCGGGGAACGTGATCTGTCTCGACGTGTTGCGTGCGATTCAGCGGGAGCCGGAGACATTCGATGCTTGGCTCGCGGAGGTCGAAGTGGCGACGCACGCTGACGCTCGGTTGCGGCGTCACGTGGATGCGGTGAAGGACGAGCGGGCGACGACGACGCTCGATCCGTTTGTGGCGCGGCGGTTGACGGAGAGGCTCGCTGCGGGTTTGCAGGCGGCGTTGCTAGTGCAGTTCGCGCCGGCCGAGGTTGCCGATGCGTTTTGCGTGAGCCGGCTCGGTGGAGATTGGGGTCACGCGTTCGGCACGTTGCCGCACGGGGTCGCGGCGAAAGAAATCATCGCGCGCGCGTTTTGAGCGGGGCTTAGTGCGGCGTGGCGTGGCGCGATGTTGGCGCCATTTTAAGCGAGAAAAGCCCGCTTCCTGTTATGGAAGCGGGCTGTCGGTTGCGGGGGCAGGATTTGAACCTACGACCTTCGGGTTATGAGCCCGACGAGCTACCAGGCTGCTCCACCCCGCGGCAAGGAGGGGGAGTGTACGCTTCGATCGATGGCTGTCAAATGTTTTGTGAAACTCTCGCGACACGTGGTGGTTTGAGGGATTGAGCTCGAATTCGAGCTGTGTGTTGAGCGCGATCTGGTGCGCGTGTCGCAGGGTTCTCTTCGGCGGTTACGGAAGTCTCGAGAGTCGTGAAGGGGTTTGGGCGGTGCGCGTGCCGGCTCACGGTTGCAGCTGATAGCGGCGGGGCGCTCACTGACGCGTCCGGCGTCGGCACGACGCGACGGTCCGGAGCACGATGGTCCCGACCGAGAGGGCCGTATGTCTGCGTTGAGCCGCACACGCATCCGCAGCGGCCCAGGCGATCCGGAAGCGGGCCCGACCTGAAGCATCCCCGCACATCGAGCGCCGGCTGTCAGCGATTTGATCGAGTGCGAGCTTCTACAGATTCGCGAGCACGGGCCCTCGCATTTCGAAGCTAGCGCACCGATCCGAGTTCCACTGGTTTCCTCAACCCGTTCAGCGATCTCGCTTGAACTTGTTGCGACCACCTTGACCAGGTCCAGTTCGCTGGCCTCCAGTGGTCTTGCGATCGGTACGCGCTTCTCGCTTGTCGCGAAATGGCGGCTTACGTGGACCGCTTTGGCCGTGCTTCACGCCTTCCGTGCGCGTATCCACACGGCCACGCTGCATCTTTCGCGGTTCTTCGCTCGTCCGCGTATCCACTCGACCGCCGCCACGCACCTTCCGCGGATCCGCACTCGTGCGCGTGTCCACGCGACCTCGCTGCATCCGGCGCGGATCTTCGCTCGTTCGCGTATCCACACGACCGCCGCCACGCACCTTCCGCGGGTCCGCGCTTCCGCGCGTATCTACGCGACCTCGCTGCATCCGGCGCGGATCCTCACTCGTCCGCGCGTGCACTCGACCACCGCCCCGCACCTTTCGCGGATCCTCGCTCGTGCGCGTATCCACACGACCGCCGCCACGCACGCTCCGCGGTTCCGCGCTCCCGCGCGTGTCCACGCGACCTCGCTGCATCCGGCGCGGATCCTCACTCGTTCGTGCGTCCACACGACCGCCACCGCGCACCTTCCGCGGGTCTTCACTCGTTCGTGCGTCCACACGACCGCCGCCCCGCACTTGCCGCGGATCCTCGCTCGTTCGCGTATCTCCGCGACCACGCTGCGTGCTTCGCGGGTCCTGGCTCGCCCGCGTATCCACGCGACCGCCGCCCCGCGCTTGCCGCGGATCTTCACTCGTCCGCGTGTCCGCGCGACCGCGCTGCACCCTTCGCGGATCCTCGCTTGGTCGGGCGTAGACACGCTCGGCGCCCCGCGCTTGCCGCGGATCTTCACTCGTCCGCGTGTCCTCGCGACCGCCCTGCATCCTTCGCGGGTCTGCACTCGTCCGCTTATTCACAAGACCACCGCTCCGCACGTTCCGCGGATCGTCGCGGTTTCGCGGCTCGTCACTGGTTCGCAATTCCACTGGGCCGCTCTGCAAGCCACGAGCGTCTTCACTCTTCCGCCGAATCGCGCGACCGCCGCCCTGCACTCTTCGCGGTTCTGGAGTCGTCCGCGCATCGCCACGAACTCGCTGCACCCGACCGTGCTGACCGAACTTCGGCCTCGCACCGTCACGCACGCCACGCGCAGCATCACGCGGAACTCGCACACCACTTGGAGCTGGACTCGGACCTCGGTCCTCGCCTTCCGACTCCGCCGCTCCCTCGACCTCATCGTCCGCTACCTCGAGCTCCTCTGCAGCGACCGGCGAGGCACCACCTCTCGGCTTCACCTTCTTGCCCGGATTCAAATACTTCTGCTTCAAATCGCTCAACTCCGCCTGCGTCAGCTGCCGCACCTGACCCGGCCTCAAACCCTCGATCCCGAGCTCCGCAAACGCCAAGCGCGTGAGGCGCAACACCACGCGACCCACCGCGTCGAGCATGCGGTGAATCTGCCGATTTTTGCCCTCCGAAATCGTGACGTCGATGAACGTGTGTTTGTCATCCCTACGCACGATGTCGACCTCAGCCGGCGCAGTCTGCTCGCCGTCATCCAACGTCACACCCGCACGCAACAAATCGAGCCGCTGGGCGTCGAGCGAACCCTCGATCTTCGCGTGATAGACCTTCGGCACTCGCCGCGTCGGATGGAGCAGCGCTTGTGCCATCGCGCCATCATTCGTGAGCAACAACGCGCCACTCGTCTGAAAGTCGAGCCGACCGACGGGAAAGAGACGCTCCGGAATCCCGTGCAGCAAGTCCGCGATGTTCTTGCGACCCTCCGGATCATCGAGGGTCGTCACGACACCACGCGGCTTGTGCATCAAGAAATAGACGGGGCGCTCCGCGACTAGCCGCTTCCCATCGACCTCCACACGGTCACGCAGCGGGTTCGCACGCGCACCGAGCTCGCTGATCACGCGGCCGTTCACGCGCACACGACCTGCGACAATCAACTGTTCGGCAGCGCGGCGCGAGGAGACCCCCGCCTGCGCGAGGATCTTTTGGAGTCTTTGGAGAGCCATTGGAACCGACGTGTACGTTCAGCTGTCGCTGCCCGCAACGTCCGCCGCAGGCTGCTCCTGCGCTTTCTTCCACGCCGCGTCCCGATCCCAGCGATCTACCCGCGCATCGCCGTCGACATCGGTCCCCATCCGGACGGTCTTGCCACCGTCGTAATACTCCCACCGGTCCGGCCGCCACTGTTCAGGCGTGCTTCGACCGGCGAGGTCCTTCTCGGCACGCGAAGGTTTGCCGTTGTCGTAGTAGATCTTGGTCTCGATCTTCCCATCGAAGTTGTCGTCGTACTCGTGACGCACAATCTGGCCGTTTTGGAAGACCGTGTGCTGGTCGACCTTGCCGTCGAAGTTCCGATCGACGTCTTCACGCAAAGACCGCCCCTCGTCGTCATAGATGCGAACGACGTCCTTCTTACCGTCGCCGTTCACATCGGCCTCGCGACAAATCAGGACAAGGCGGCTCGAGGCGGGATCCCCGAGTCGGACGAAAACCTTACGCACGTCCGGAAAATCGTCACCCGACGTGTCGTACTCGCTGACCTCGCGATCAGCGACGGTCGCATCGCAGCGCGGGTCCCCAGTGCCCTTCTTCGCAGCCTCGATCGCCGCCGCATCTTTGGCCGTACTCAACTTCACACCGGCCTTCGCACTCCCGCACCCACACGCGAGCCCGAGCATCAACACGAGAAGGTGATGGTTCTTCATGGCGTCTTGCCCTTTGCACCGGCACCGATGCTGAGGCCAGCCCCAGTGCTCGCTGCAGGTGCAGCCGGCGCTGGCGGAGTAGCGGTCGCATTCGTTGTAGCGCGAACCGCACCGGATGCAGCCGGCGCAGGTGTAGCGGTTGTGCTTCCGGCGCTCACGCCGGTGTTAGCACTCGTGCTTACACCGGTTGTCGTGGTTGCTCCCGCAGTCGGAGGCGCCGGAGTCGCAGGTGCTGCCGGCACGGTCGTCGTTCCAGGCGCGGCCGGGGTCGTCGCATCGGGCGTTGTCGCGCCGGCGGGCGGCGCCGTTCCAGCCGCAGGAGCCTCCGGCGCGGCATCTTCGACCGGCGCTGGCAACTCCGAACCGTCGCAACTCACCGCATCCTTTACGAACACGGGACCAGTCACGCCTTCGTAATCCGTCCGATCCGGGATGCCATCGAAGTTCGTGTCGTACTTGACCTCGATCAGCCGACCCTTGCGGTACGTCTCCCAACGCTCGGGCTTGCCGTCGTTGTTGTTGTCGTACTGCACGGTCGACAAGAGGCCACTGTCGTACCCCTCCCAGGTATCCGACTGGCCGTGATGGTGTCGATCACGCTCGAGCCGACCGACGTAGGGCCCGTTGCAGAAGATCCACGTATCGATGCGACCATCGAAGTTCGTGTCGAGTTCCTTGCGCGCGAGCTTCCCGTTCTCGAAGTACGACTGCTCATCGAGCCGGCCATCGAAGTCGAAGTCGTGCTGCTCTTGATCGACGGCGCCGTTCTTCCACAGGCGCGTCATGTCGATGCGACCATCGAAGTTCAGATCGAGCTCGGTGCACGTCTCGGTCTCGCCATCGAAGACGTGCCGGATGTTCGCGTACCCGTCGCCGTTGGCATCAATCATCGAGTCGCGTTCACCTTCGCACTCGAACCGCTTGAGCGGAGTCGATTTGCGTGCCACGACGCCCATCCCACCCGTCTCGACCTTGGGGGTGTCGCCCGCACATGCCCCACCAAGCCAAGCTGCCAAAATTACTACGCAAATTACGAAACTGCTGGGCATGACCGAAGCCCCCTCTCGTGGGCTGCGCCCGCGCTATGGTGGGCTGGCGACCCCATTTCAGTGGACGGTGGGGGAGTGTAATGGCTGGCTTCGCGCACCCGCAAGTGCGCCAAATCGTTTGACAATACGTATGATGGCATGTACGTTCACGACTTGTTCGAACGCGCGAACGATCTCGGATCGCGCAGTGTCATCAAATACGCCTTCCGAGGTTCCAACTTCGCGGCGTGGTGCGTCATGGCTCGCAAGAAAATCTCGACAACGATTTACATCACTCCCGAACAAAACGAGAGCCTCAAGCTTTTGCACGAGCGCACCAAAGTACCCATCGCCGTGTACATTCGCGAAGGCATCGATTTGGTTCTCGAGCGCCACTCATCCGAGCTGCCCGGGCAGCTCACGCTCGTTGCTGCCGGCGACAAGAAGGGTTGACGATCCGCACGGTTGTGCGATCCGAGCGCACGCTGAGGCTGTGGCCACGTCAGACGTAGGCCGGGCTCGGTCGTGCGCTCGTTCGTCGAGTTTCAAAAGATGACTGTCGACCAGACGCGTATCCGCAACTTCTCCATCATTGCCCACATCGATCACGGCAAGAGCACGCTTGCTGACCGAATCATGGAGGCGACCGGCGCGATCACCGAGCGCCAGATGCAGCACCAGTTCCTCGACAAGATGGACCTCGAGCGCGAGCGGGGCATCACGATCAAAGCCCAAGCTGTGCGCTTGTCCTACAAGGCGGCGGACGGAGAGACGTATCAGCTGAACTTGATCGACACGCCAGGGCACGTCGACTTCACGTACGAAGTGTCGCGATCGCTCGCAGCGTGTGAAGGTGCACTGCTCGTCGTAGACGCGACGCAGGGCGTAGAGGCGCAGACGCTCGCGAACGTCTACCTCGCGATCAACAACAACCTGGAAATCATTCCAGTGTTCAACAAGATCGACCTGCCGAGCGCCGACGTCGATCGCGCGCGGCGCGAGGTCGAAGAGTTGGTGGGACTGTCGACGGAACATGCCGTATCGGCGAGCGCAAAGACAGGAATCGGCATAACCGAGATCCTGGAGAGCGTCGTGAAGATCGTGCCGCCGCCACGCGGCAACGCTGATGCGACCTTGCGCGCGTTGGTCATCGACAGCTGGTACGACAGCTACCGCGGTGCCGTGGTTCTG
>DASRXR010000181.1:0-2600 GCA_035687405.1 Polyangiales bacterium | reverse complement strand
CCTCGCTGCGGATCCGAGTGGTCGCGAGCTCATGCGAACACGCGCGGCGATCGACTCGAAAAACGTCGACTTCGCTGCGCTACGAGCGCTGCCACCGGACACGTTGGGAGGCGCTTATGCGCGTGCGTTGCAAGCGCAGGGGCTCGATCCCGACATTTTCCAGCGCCCGCCCGGGCTGCCGGAGGATCTCGCGTATGTCGCACAGCGCGCACGTCAAACTCATGATCTGTGGCACGTGCTCACAGGTTTGAAGACGGACATCCCGGGCGAAGTCGCGTTGCAAGCATTCACCCACGCACAGTTGCACCAAAACTTCTCGAAGCTGATCGTGACGTTTGGTCTCGCGTTCTTCGGCTTGCGTTACCCGCGCATGTGGAAGCTGGTGAAACGAGCACGAAGCGCGGGCGCGGATGCGAAGTTTCTATTGGCCGTGCGCTGGGAAGATTGGTGGGCCACCCCGCTCGCCGAAGTTCGCGCGACGTTTGGCGTGCCCGTATTGTCTGAGAACTAACTGCTCCGGCGCGCTCGCCGGGCCCGTTCGAACTGATCGTCGAACCGGCGCGGCATCGGCAATACCGCGCGCTTGGACGCATAACGCGCGGTTTGCCGCATGCTGTTGAAGCCCGCAGCCGTGAAGATCCGCTGCGCGTTTGCGAAATACGGCTCCGCCGGGAAGACGTCGAGCTGACGCGTGTGCGCCGGCAAGTCGCACGGCGCATTCCGAGTGATCAGGAGCAGACTGACTGACGCCTGCTCGAGGCTGCGAATCTCCGACGCGTAGTCGAGCAACTCCGCAACTTCGACCTCCGGCCCGGTGTGGACGACCAACCAGTACGGCTCGGCTTCGTTGGTCGTGGTCCGTGCAGCGTACGGCTGCGGCGGGTCAGACAGCACGAGATCCTCCACAGCCTTGCAACACGCGGCGAGGAACGCTCGATGCTCGATCTCCAACGGTTCCACACACCAGCAGCGTTCGAACGCGAGTGGAGCTCCGCGGAGCAGCGGCGCGTACTCGCGCCAGCGAAGCAACCGCGCCACGTGCCACAACGCGATGTCGCTCGGCCAGCGTTCCAGCTCACCCAGAATGCCAGCCGGAAACGCATCCACACACAAACAGTCGGCACCGAGTCTGGTGATCTGCTGGCTGAGCCACTGCCGAAACGCCGGAGCATCTCGCTCGAGCTCGGCCGGCGCTTGCAATACGTCGAGTCCGCCCGCCACCCGAGTGTCCTTCGCGAGCTCGGATGCGGTGACGACCGTTGCTCGACCCTGGTAGCCGATCGTGTGCAGGAAGGCTCGCGCTCGCACCAAGTGGCCGAGCCCGCCGCCCATCGCGTAGTAGACGAGGTCACTGACCACGCGCGATCAGCTCCGCGATGATCACGTCCCGATACTGTTCCGGCACTGCGCTCATCAACAACACGCCGTACGCCGCCGACCGCTTCCCCGACTCGAGAACGAACAACTCTTTGTCGGACGCGTCCTTGACCTTGATCTTGCCCGACTCGGCATTGAAGCGAACCTCGCCGATCTCGTGCTCCGACGGGTCTTCGACCTTCACCTTGTCGTCGTACTTCGTCTTCAGCGTCCACGCGTTCAGGTTCTCTTCGTTGTCGCTGACCTTGATCTTGTCGTCCGCGACTTTGACCTTCCACAGCAGCTTGCTATCCGGCGTGCGAACCTTGAAGCCGGTATCGCTGATCTTCACCTCGACGAACGCTTCGCCACTCACGCTGCCTTGGTGGTAGTAGCGCTTGTCGCCTTTCGTTTGGCCGACGACGTGTCGCGTCCCGGCGCGCACATCGACCTTGTCGCGAGCGAGCTCGATCGTGAGTGCTTCAGCGCCGCCCGCCGCTGCGATGACGACCTTCGTGCCCGGCTCGGATGCTGCCCGGGAGGGCTGCGGCGCAGGTTCCGGTTCCAAGCGACTGCACCCGAGCACGAGCGCTGCAACCAGACACATCCCATGAGTCACGACGCGATTGCGCATGGTTCAGTTCTCTCCCGCGCTCACACCGTCGGTTGCAGCCGAGCGCGGCGTAGCGGACGTGCTCGACGTGCTCGCTGGTTCGACCAGAAACTCGTGGTACCGCGCTGCTTCGGTTCGTGCCTCGAAGTCGCGGAGGATCCTTGCGTGCAGCGCTAGACCGCCCTGCGCCAACTCCGACTTCGACAATTCCACGACAGCCTCGAGTGCGCGCACACACCCGTAACTGTCGCCCGGCGGGAACGTGAGCGCGGTCTCAGCGGTACCGAGTACGTCTGCCATGCCGCCGGCCGTCGAAGCCAGCACCGGCACGCCGAGCGCGCCCGCTTCGAGCAACACGTTCGGCATCCCGTCGTAGAGCGACGGCAGCGCGACGACATCGCAGCAGGCGTACCAAGGCAAGAGCTCGAATCGATCGACGAACGGAACGTGAGTCCACCGAACGTCTTCGCTCAGCGCCTCGAGCCGAGCTGACATCGCGGGCTCGATCTCACCCACGATCAACAAGTGCAGACTGCCCGCGACGTGACTCGCCTCCACCGCATCCAGGAAGAACAGCCCGCCCTTCTTCTGCTTCAAGTGGCCGAACAAGCCGACCACTCGCCTTCCCTCC
>DASRXR010000180.1:0-2868 GCA_035687405.1 Polyangiales bacterium | reverse complement strand
CTCGAGCAGCGTCCACTCCGCCGTGTCGATTCCATTCGGAATCCAACGCACCAGCGGCTGTGGGAACATGCTCGCGACCTTGTGCTGGTGATCGCGACTGACTACTCCAACGGCAGCCGAGCGCGTCAACGCGTCGCGGAGCATCCAACCGCGACGCGGCGAGACGATGCCGGCGTCGAAATCGTTCCCGCGCAGTAACGTAGTGAGCGGTGCGCCAAGCCATGCGGCGAAGCTCGGGGCAGCTAACAGCGGCAGGAATCCTCCGAACGCCACGACGCGAGAGAAGCGGACGGTGCTGCGCCCGAGCACGTTCCACGCGAGGTTAGTCGCGTGCGCGGCATCCTCGCCTACCTCGCAGCGGATCAGCCGGCCGCGCTCTTGCTGCTCGATCCGCACGCCCGAGTGACGCTGGCTGAAGTGAACCACGTCGACTTCGACTCCGAGGCGACGCAACCCGCGCACGATTCGATCGCAGGATTGGGCCATGCCACCGCGATCCGGCGGATAGTTCTCGGTGATCCACAACAAGCGAACGTCAGCTGTCGCCGAAACCGGCTTGGGGGTCATCGCTGCCGTCCTCCATCTCGCCGTCGCGCGGGGCGAACGATTGTGCGTCTTGGTTGTCGTAGTGGTGGTGGTGCGAGCCCGAATACATCGGCGTGTACCCCGAACCGTAATACCGCTCGCGATACGAATGGGCCCAGCCGTCGTCGTACGTATCGCGGTCGCCCGTCGTGCCGGTTCCTTGATCGCGCCGCGCTTGGCAGTCGCGACACGTCGACATCACGGCTTCTGGCGCCGAATGCAGCGCACAGATCCAGCGCGCACACTCGACGCACTGCGCGAGGGCCATGTTTTCGCAATCGCGCAAGGAAAAGAACCCTGCCCTGCACTCGCACTGCGTCATGCCGCACTCCCGACCGGAGTCGCAGACCGATACGCCGCCGAGATCGCGTCGATCAGGAACCTCGGATCGATCGGCTCCAACGACTTCAGCTTCAGCTTGCGCTGCAGCTTGATCGTGCAGCGCTTCACGTCGCGGCGCACCGTAACGCGCTGCCCGGCCGAGCCGGCTACATCATGCACGACGTAGCGCTTCGACGGCAGTGACACTACCACCGCGATCTCACTCCGCTTGTAGTGACGAGTTTTAGTCTTGTACTTGCCACGCCGATTGCGCTTCGTTCGCTTGCTCTCGCGCACGTCGTCCCGAACGCGCCAGCGCAACACAGTACCGTCGGCCAAGCGCGCCGAGCCTTCGAACCATGGATCGGCAAACAGCGTGTCGATGACCTTGTGGTACTGGCCGCGCACGTACGCGGGCAACACTTCGACCTGCTTCCGCTTATCGGTCGGCAAGGCCAAGTCGAGGCGCACTCGAACTCGATCCGTCGCTGCGATGTCCTGCTTCAAGATCGCTAGAAACGGCAACGCCACGCCGCGAACGTTGTTCGAGATGTCGAGCGGGCGCAGCCGAAAAAACGATACTGCGATCACGACCGCCGCGACGAGCAGCGCAATCGGCAACGGCAACAGATACGTCGTCGTATGCAGCGAGATCATCAACGTGAATACAGCCGCGACCGCAAGGATCGGAGCCGCGATCGTGGCCGTACGGCGCCACTTGTCCGCCAGCCGGTCGAACTCCGACAACGCGCGCAGGTTGTCGAGCAGCAGGCTCGGCGGGTACGCGCCCGACACTTGCTTCGATTCGATCGCTTCGCGTTGCGTGTTAGACAACTGCTGGAGCGCTCGGAATGCCGCGAACATGGACCTCCGTCGGGTCGATCGAACGATAAACCGTTCGCAGCCGTTCTAGCGAGCTTTCCCAGCTGAAATCGCGCAGCACACGCTCGCGCCCGCAGCGGCCCAACGCAGCCCGGCGTTCGGGGTACGCCATCAAGACGCGGATCGCGCGCGCCAGCTCGGCCGGACGATCGGCAGCGACGAGGCGGCCCTCGACGCCGTCGCGGATCAGCTCGCGCACCGGCGGCAGATCAGACGCGACTACGGCCACGCCGTTCGCCATCGACTCGAGAATTTTGAGCGGCGCACAACCCTGGGTGACGTTGCGCGCACACTCGCGAAGTGGCGCGATCGACAACGCCGCGTTCGCGATCCACGGCGTGAGCTCCGCGCTCGAGAGGCCCCAACGCCACTCGATTCGCGAGTCGATGCCGAGCTTCAGCGCAAAGCGTTCGGCCCGCCGTGCATCGCGCGATCGGCGCGCGGCGCAGACCACCAGCGTGAGTTCGAGATCGGCGAGCCTTGCAAAGGCGCGAAGCAGTGTGTCGATGCCTTGCCAACTCTGCATCGCACCGAAGTAGATCACGTAACTCGGCGGTGCCTCGAGCGGTCGCGGCGGAGGCTCGTGACAATCCGCGCCGTTGGGCGTCACCGTGATCTTCGCGGGCGCGACGCCCAACTTTTCGAGCAACGCGCGCGTCGTCTGTGAGGGCGTCACGATCGCATCGCAGCGATCCAAGCAGAGCAACTCGTCTGCGTGGATCTTCTCGAGTGTGCGCGCCGCGAGACCGCCAAACGCGTGCGGCAGCTCGATCGACGGCAACGCGTTCACCTCGTACACGGTCGCATACTTGTGCGGGCGGGCGAGCACCGGCACGCCACTCCACGGATCGCGAAAGTGCGCAATCGAGAGCTCAGGCGCAACCTCGAGCACGCGTCGCAGGTGTGCTCCGTACGCGAGCGCGCGCTCCAAGAAATTGGTCACGGGACGCGAGAATCGAAGGATCTCGACGCTTCCTTCGACGTGATGTACCGGAAGCGTACTGTCACCGAGCCCGTACAGGAGCCCGCCGCCGCAGTGCTCGAACAAACACGGCGCAAACCGCGCGATGTGCGTCGAAG
>DASRXR010000179.1:0-2750 GCA_035687405.1 Polyangiales bacterium | reverse complement strand
CGATGCGCTCGACGCTCGACCATGGAAAAACGCTTCACTACGAGAAGGTGAACGACGAACGCGCCTACTATTACCAAGCGATGGGCCTCCTGCCGACGCTCGTGCGCTATCCCGAGCTGAAAGCCGCGAATGTGCCCGTGCCGTGGGGAACATTCGCGGCGATTGGGCTCGCGTTCTCGAAGTCACCGCAGCGCGTCATGGTTCGGACCGAGGCTGGTGTTCTCGGGTACTACTCGGGCAAAAAGATCGTGATCGACATGCCCGCGCTCGCTGACCCGCTGCTCGCGCGTCTCAAGTTTCGCCTTGGCGCGGACGCGGAAGGTTTTCATGCGGGACACTACGAGCGCTGGATGCCGGACGGGTACCTCGAAAGTCGAGCGCTCGATCGAAACCTGATCGAGAGGCCCGATCTGCGCGAAGCCTACGACGCGATTCGGCTGATGGTGCGCGGCCCACTCTTTACGCTGCCGCGATGGCGCGCGATTTGGCGCCTCAACACCGGCTACTACGATGCCGCGTTCGAGCGCGCCGTTCCCGAACGGTCGTCTTGACGAGGGGCGGTTCCAGCGTAGCTTGACCCTTTCGGCTCGAGCGCGAACCGCGCGTGGTGTGCCGCGCTCGCGTTGTACACCGTAAAGGAGGCCGTCCATGGGTCGCAAAGTGTTCGTCGTTGGCGTCGGGATGACGAAGTTCGAAAAGCCCGGCAGCCGAGACTGGGACTATCCCGCGATGGCGAAAGAGGCGGGCCAGAATGCGCTTCGCGATGCGGGCGTCTCGTACGGGGACATCCAGCAAGCGGCGGTCGGCTACTGCTACGGCGATTCCACGTCCGGCGAGCGCGCGGTCTACGAGTTAGGCATTACCGGCATCCCGATCTTCAACGTGAACAACAACTGTTCGACCGGTTCGACCGCGTTGTTTCTGGCGAAGCAGCTGATCGAAGGTGGCATCGCAGATTGTGTCCTCGCGCTCGGCTTCGAGAAGATGGAGAAGGGTTCGCTCGGCTCGAAGTGGAACGACCGCACGAATCCGGTCGGCAATCACTTGCAAGCGATGGTCGACTTGCGCGGCTTCGTAAAGGCGCCACCTGCAGCGCAGCTGTTTGGCAATGCCGGCCGTGAGTACATGGAGAAGTACGGTGCGAAACCGGAGCACTTTGCTCGTATCGGCTGGAAGAACCACAAGCATTCGGTCAACAACCCCTACTCGCAGTTCCAAGACGAATACACGCTCGAGCAGATCTCGGCGGCGGCGATGGTGTACGAGCCGCTGACGAAGCTGCAGTGTTGTCCGACGTCGGATGGCGCAGCGGCTGCGATTCTCGCGAGTGAGTCGTTCGTGAAGGAGCACGGGTTGCAGGCGAAGGCGGTCGAGATTCTCGGCATGGCGATGGTGACCGACTTGCCGAGTAGCTTCGAGGATCGCAGCTGCATCAAGGTCGTCGGCTACGACATGACGCGCAAAGCGGCGGAGCAGGTCTACGAGCGGACCGGTCGTGGCCCGGAAGACGTGGACGTCGTCGAGCTGCACGACTGCTTTTCGGCGAACGAGATGATCACGTACGAAGCGCTGGGGCTCGCGCCGGAGGGTCAGGCGTACCACATGGTGGCCGAGGACGCGTTTACCTACGGTGGCAAGGTCGTGGTGAATCCGTCGGGTGGTTTGATTTCGAAGGGTCATCCGCTCGGAGCCACGGGCATAGCGCAGTGTGCAGAGCTGAATTGGCAGTTGCGCGGCGAGTCGCAGAAGCGTCAGGTCGCGGGCGCGAAGCTCGCGCTGCAGCACAACTTGGGTCTCGGCGGTGCTGCTGTAGTGGGCCTGTACGAGAAGGCGACGCTGTAGGAAGAGGTCCGCCTGGAGCGCGATCCGGCAGAATGTAACGATTGCCGGGGGTCGACCGTATTCAGAACATGCGGTTTGCACACCTCGCCCTGCTCTCCAGCGCATTCCCACTCTTTGGATGTGAGGCTCAAGCGCACGCCGCGAAATCCGAGCCTGGATTCGCGGTCGTAGAGTTGTTCACGTCCGAAGGCTGCTCGAGCTGTCCGCGCGCTGACGATGTTCTAAATGATCTGTCGGCCGAAGCGTCGCGCGACGGTCGGCCCGTCTACACGCTCGCGTTTCACGTCGACTATTGGGACGAGTCCGGTTGGCGCGACCCGTACAGCGCTCCCTGGGCGACGCGGTATCAGCGTGCCTACGTCGGAGCGTTGCAAGCTCAAGGCTTGTACACGCCGCAGATGGTCGTGAACGGCCGGGACGAGTTCATCGGTTCACATGCGGCGCACGCGCGGGCGAGCATCTCGCGTGAGCGTTCGAAACCGCGCAGCCAGCAGCTGCAGCTGACCGGTCGCCGCGATTCCGAACGCGTGGTCGTGCACTACGACCTGTCCGCTGCCGCATCGGACTCGGTCGTGCGTGTCGCGTTGGTCGAGCAGGAGGCCACGACGGACGTGTTAGCGGGTGAGAACGCGGGCCGGCGCTTGCGCCACGTGCATGTCGTACGCGCTTTTGGCTCGACGCCGGCTGCCAAGTCCGGCGACGTGTCGATCGCATGGCCAGCGGGCTTCGGCCCGGACCGACGCGCGAATGCGTTCGTGATCGGTTACGTGCAGCAGCGCGCGACGATGGAGATCACGAGTGCAGCACGCGCCAACTTGTAACCCGAGTTGCTGCGAGCGCTCAGCGGCGAAACACGAGCGAGCGATGCGTTGCCACGCCTGCCATCGCGCCATCCGCGACCGCAAACG
>DASRXR010000178.1:0-6567 GCA_035687405.1 Polyangiales bacterium | reverse complement strand
CGTGCGCGGCGTGTTCCTAGGAATCAAACACGCCGCGCCTGCGATGCGCCCACACGGCGGGACGATCATCAACACCGCTTCCATCGCCGGGTTCAATGCTGGTGCGGGCCCCGCCGCGTACTCCGCTTGCAAAGCGGCAGTCATTGGATTGACTCGCAGCGCTGCAGTCCAGCTCGCACCCGACAAGATACGCGTGAATGCGCTGTGTCCCGGCCTGATCTTGAGCCCGCTCTTGGAGCGCGGCCAATCGACGTCTCTCGAAGACGTACTCAGCGCGGCTCAACCCTGGCCGGAAGCGGGATTGCCGGAGTACATCGCCGACGTCGCGCTGTTTCTCGCCAGCGCAGACTCACGCTTCGTGACGGGCGAAGCGCTCGTCGCTGACGGCGGCATCCTCGCGCGCGGACCCGGCGTCTTCGCGCGCGACAACCCGGTTGGAAGAGCGATCGCGAAAAGCGTTTCGAAAGGCTTCCAGGCGCGGGGAACGAACCCCGGGTCGATCGATTTCGACCCGGGCACGAGCGAATAGCCGCGCTCAGCTCTGCTCCGTCGCGTCACGCGTCGGAGGTTTAGTCGGCTTCGCGCGCGAAGTATTGAACGGCTCGATGTCGATCTCTTCGAGCTGAATGTCACCGCTCAGCACGCGAGCCTTCCAGGCTTGATGTTCGGGCTCACGCGCGTGAAACTCGGGCATCACTTCGCGCGCGAACAACTCGAGGCTTTCACAGATGTGTTCGTGCGTGTTGTTGCCGGCTTGATTGAGCAGGATCACTTGATCGACGCCCGAGCTCTCGAACTTTCGGAGGCGCTCGCGGATTGTCTCGGGCGAACCGATCAAGCCGGTCTGTTTGGGACCGCGACCACTCGCTTCCTTCCACTTCAAGTACTCCTGCCACAAGTCGATCGAGCCCGGCACGATGGGGCCCTGCTTCGCGTAAAACGCGAGCGTGAACTGGAAGAACGTCCAGCCTTCGGAGCGCCGAATCGCTTCCTCGTCCGTGTCCGCACACATGAATGCGCTCACGATCGCGATGCTGGGGTTGGTCTGATAGTCGGCTAGCTTGTCGAGTTGTTTGACGTACGCGTTGTAATAGGCGTGGACCCACGCACGCGCGGCATCCGCCGAGATGAACTGGAACGCGAGCGCACCGATACCGCGCCGACCCGCCATTTGAATGGTCTCGAGCTGCGAACAGGCGACCCACAGCGGTGGATGCGGTTTTTGCTTCGGCTTGGGTAGGACGTTGCGAAGTGGGAAGTCGAAGTAGTCGCCGTGGTACTCGCAGCCGCCGTCCTTGAACATCGGGATGAGTGCGCGGACTGCGTCTTCCCAGATCAAGCGCTTGTCGCGAAACTTCCGATCGAACGGATGCAACTCGGTGACGCTCGAACCTTCACCGATGCCGAGTTCCACGCGACCGTGACTCAACAGGTCGAGTGTGCTGACGCGTTCAGCGACGCGTGCGGGATGATTCGTAGTCAGCTGTACGATGCCGTGGCCCAAGCGAATGTTCTTCGTGCGCTGACTCGCTGCAGCCAAAAACACTTCGGGCGCGGAGGAGTGTGAGTATTCCTCCATGAAGTGGTGTTCCACTTCCCATGCGTAGTCGTAGCCGAGTTTGTCTGCGAGCTCGATTTGCGTCAGCGCATTTTGGAACAGCTCGTATTCGCTGTCGGTTTTCCACGGCCGAGGCAACTGCAACTCGTAAAAGATGCCGATTTTCATCCCCGTGCTCCTCCAATCACCCGCCGGCATCATCGAGCTGATGAATGCCGGGTTCAAGGCCGTGCGAGGTGCGGTGAGCAATGTGTCGTGTGAAGAGGAGCGATTCGGTGGTGACGAGCGATGTGTGCGCGAGTCAAACGACACCAAGTAGTGCACGACAGTGCGAGTTTGAGCCGAGTTCGTTGCCCCGAAGTGCCACGCTTACAGCAGCAAGCGAAGCGCCGCTGCAATGGGCGCCTGGCCGTTGATGTACCTGCGTAAGCCGCATTGCCGCGTCGGTTGCGGATACCGCACCGTGACCGTCGCCGTGTCGCGTCACATGCTGTTGCCGCGACCGTTGCGGTTACCGGTGCGGAGTCACGTCAGTCGCCGTTGCCACGGCCATCCCCATTCCCGTCACCACGGCCGTCGCCATTCCCATTCCCATTGCCACGGCCATCCCCATTCCCGTTGCCACGGCCATCCCCATTCCCGTTACCGCTGTTGTCACGTTCGCACTCGCCTTCGCGGCAGCGTTCATCGTCGTCGCATTGCTCGCCGCAGCGACCGCAATTGTTTGTGTTGTTCCGCAGGTTCACGCAGCGATCGCCGCACAGCGTTCGGTTTTCGTTGCACTCGCCCGCTCCGGCACCTGCAGCTGATGGCGGCGACCCGGCGGTGGGTGGAGTTGGACCTGCGCCACCCGTGCCACCGGTCGCACCGGCACCATCACCCGCGGCTCCACTCGCGCCCGCGGCTCCACTCGCACCCGCGCCTCCACTCGCACCCGCGGCTCCGCTCGCTGACCCAGTACCAGCCTGCGCTTCACCACTCGCAGAGCCGGCCCCCGCCACCGCACCAACACCGCCACTCGAAGCATCTCCTTTCGCCGGCACGCCAGAACCACCCGCCGGCGCCGCCGCACCCGCACCTGGAACGACCGGCACCATCGCGCTCCCGTCGACCGGCAACGAGCCAACGCCCGAAGCACCCGCACCGCTCCGCGAACCACTCGACCCGGCCTGTTCACGTTTACTCGAGTCCTGCATCCCCGCGTCGGGTGACTCGCTTTCGCCACTATCCCCGGCGTCTTGCGAGCCCGTCACCACATCAGCCACGGAACCATCCGCAGCAGACGCCGCTGTGCGAGTCGCGTCGCTGCGCGAACGCGAAGCACGAACGCAAACGTTGTCCTGCGAGCACACGAACCCGGCGAGACAGCGCCCCTCTTCCGAGCACTGGTGATTCTCGAGCCGCGTGTCGAGCGACGCGGAGCAACTCCACAACATGAGGGCGATCACGCCCCACGCGGCGATATTCGAACAAGCGGTTACTGACATGCGGGCGCGCAACTCCTACGCGCGACATCGCAGCCGGAGCCGCGACGCCACGGGCAGTATGTAAACCCGCACGGCAGCTCGGTAACGAGTGCCTGCTTGAAACGAATCCCCCAAAGCCAGGAAACCGCGGAGACTAGCTGAGCGCCGAGTCGCGCCTGGCGAGCACTGTGAGCCACTTTGCACGCCGTCCGACACGACCGGGACATGAGACCTAAGTTCCGGTCGCTTGGCCTTTTCTTCGTCACGGCCTCCGCACTCCTCGCTTGCAGCTCGAACGGCAGCGAAAACCGCCTTGACGCTGGCGTGAACGTTCCGAGCGGCACCGCCGGCGCTGCAGCCATTGGCGGCGCCGGGCTCGGCACTTCAGGCTTCGGTTCTCAACCCGATCTCGCCGGCACGACGTCGATCGCCGGCTCGCCTGCAGCCGTCGCTGGCAGCGCCGCTCCACCGGCGGACTGCGGCACGGTCACGCAGATGGCCGAGGTAAAGCTCGGGCCCGCCGACATCGTGTGGATCATCGACGGCTCGGCCAGCATGTTGGACGAGCTTGTAGCCGTTCAAGCGAACATCTCGGCCTTCGCGAGCTCGATCGGCGCAGCCGGCATCGACCACCACGTCGTCATGCTCGCGCTCGACGACGTCGCCGCGACGACTCCACTCGGCGCCGACACCGCGCACTACCGCTTCGTGCCCGCCCTAGTCGATTCGCACAACGCGCTCCAGTTGTTGCTCGATCAGTTCCCGAGCTATCAACCTTTCTTACGCCCTGAGGCCGCACTCCATTTCATCGTCGTCAGCGACGACGAAAGCTTCCTCCTCGCCGACGACTTCAAGACACAAATGGAGCAAGTCGCCGGCAAGAAATTCATGTTCCACGCGATCGCATCCGAAGACGTCAATGGCTTCGCATGCGTCGGCGAATGTGGCCTACCGATCGTGTGCGGCGGCTTCGCTCCAGGTCGCCAGTACTACGCACTCGCAGACGCCACCGGCGGCCAAAAGATCTCGATCTGTATCAGCGACTGGAGCCAAGTGTTCGGCCCGCTGCAGAGAGCCGTGATCGAATCGGCTCCGCTGCCGTGTGACTATGCGATTCCTGCACCGCCGCCGGGCGAATCGCTCGATCCGAATCGGGTCAATCTCGACTTCAGCGCACCTTCGGCGCCGAAGAAGACTTTCCCGCGCGCGCCCGCGCAGTCCGCATGTGCCGATCAAGTCGCGTGGTTTTACGACGACCCCGCTGCACCCAAGCAGATCCGCATGTGCCCTGCCGGTTGTCAGGCGATCAGTGGCGGTGGAACGATCGAGATTAAGCTCGGTTGCGAGACGGTTCCGTTGATCGTCGATTGAGGACACGAACTGACCGCAGAGCCATGCCGCTCGGTTGCGCCTACGCGTGGGCCGGTGCCAGGTTGAGTCCTTAATGCGCTGCTGCGCATCGAAGGAGGCCGCCCGATGGAAACGAACAAACTCTACCGCGGACGTTTGATCGACCACGTTCAACTCGTGGTCCGTGACCTCGCAAAATCGAAGCGCTTCTACGGCGCAATCTTCGAAACACTCGGGATTCCGATCGCGGGTGGAGGCGAGGATCACTTCTACGCAGACGAGTTGTTCGTCTCTGCGGAAGGCTCGAAGGCCTCCCCTGAGGGCGTCACAGGGCGCGTTCACCTCGCCTTCGCCGCGCGCGATCAAGCGATGGTGCAGCGCTTCTATGATGCAGGTCTCGCCGCCGGTGGAACGGATCACGGTAAGCCCGGTCCGCGACCCTATCACCCTGGCTACTTCGCCGCGTTCTTGCTCGACCCGGACGGCAACAACATCGAAGCCGTCTATCACGGGCCGGGGAAGTACTCCGCGCCTGCGATCGAGATCACGTTTTAGTGCGGAGCTCTGCGGTGGCGGCACGTACCGCCGCCGCATCGAGCGCTTCAGCAGCGGTGTAGAGCGCCGCTCCGAGCAGCAACAGATCCTTCATCAGAAACCCGCCCCACGGGCTCGATAGAGACCACGCATCGGGCGTCGTGAACAAGAACGACAACGTGACCAAGAACGTGCCCGTCGCAATCAGGCTACCCAGCGCAGACCAGCTGGGTAGCCAACGGCGCAACGCCATGAGTAGCGCGGAGGCGATCTCGACAACCCCGATCAGTGCGGAAGTTCCGCGCACTCCGAGTAACGGATAAAGCCAACTCATGAGCGGACTGTTCTCGACTAGCGGGCGGATCGCTTCCGCTTCGAACGCGGCGAACTTGAACGCGCCCCACATCAGCAACAGCGCGATCAGTCCGTAGCGAAGCACGAGCAGTCCGCCTAGGCCGATTCGCTGCCTCCACTTCGCGTCAAATAGGCCGAATACGGCATCGTGCGCTGCGGGCTCGTTTCGTTCCGTTGAACCGTGAGCGATTCCTGCACTTTGGATGGACATGCAGCACCTCCTCTTTGTGCGTCCAAGGATGAGTGCCGCGGGCCCGGGCAAATGTTACGGCGCATGGGTCAGTTCGTGACGACTCGAGCCGCGTGCGGCCTGGTGGCCCGTGCAGGTTGTCGTAAATGCGGTCGCTCCTGGCGTTCCGCGCGGCAGGCGGCGTCGCTCCGGAGATCGCGCGTGATTGCAGCGCGCAATCCGGCGCGTTATCTGTGCGCACATGGACAAGCTTCGGTTGCGCGTGATCAGTTTGCGTTACTCCTCGTGGTCGATGCGTCCCTGGCTCATGCTCACGCACGCGGGAGCCACGTTCGAAACTGAAACCGTGGAGGTCGAACTCGGTCGGCAGAAACCGGCCGCTGTGGACGACCAACTCGAAGCGAACGGCAAACACGAGCTCGCGAAGCGGCGTGGACTCGGTAGCGTGACTGGTCTGTTCCCCGTCTTGTATGTCAACGACGCGCCGATTCACGAATCGCTCGCGATTGCTGAATGGGTCAACGAAGCATTTCCAGCGGCGCAGCTCTTTCCAGCCGATCGCCTAGAGCGCGCGCAGGCCCGCGCAATCTCTGCCGAGATGGCCAGCAACTTCACTCAGCTGCGCACGCACCTGTCGTGCCACTTGTTCGGTCGCGTGCCGAACTTTCAGCCCACTGCGGCCACGCAGCTCGAAATCATGCGCGTGTTCGAGTTGTGGCAAGACGCGCTCGACCGCTCTGGAGGGCCGTTCTTGTTTGGGCACTTCGGCATCGCAGATGCGATGTATTTTCCAGTGCGCACGCGGTTTCGAACCTACGGGGTCGCGATTCCGGATCGGCTCGCGCCGTACGTGCAAGCACTGGATGCCTTGCCGGCGGTGAAAGCGTTGGAAGCGTTCGCGAGCGGTGAGCCGCGCATCCCGGTCTACGACGACTACCTGCGGGGTCTTGGGGGTGAGCCTTGAGGGGGCCGGATGAGTGTCACGGCCGCGACCAGTGTTAGTTCGCTCGCGCTACTTCGTGACTACCGCGAGGACGTGGCGCTTTGCGTCGAGCTGCACCACGATGTCGGCTCGGCTCGGGGCCGTTCGCAACATGTGGCGCGTTACTCGTTCG
>DASRXR010000177.1:0-5342 GCA_035687405.1 Polyangiales bacterium | reverse complement strand
GATTCGGACTGCGCGCCGGCCTGCGGGAATGGGGTCGTCGAGCGCAACGAAGAATGCGACGACGGCAACACGCGCGCCGGTGATGGCTGCAACGCGAGCTGCGTCCGTGAAACTGCGATGCAGATGTGTCTGGCCGGTCGCGAGAACGACAGCTGCGCGCAATGCACGTGCGACAACTGCCGCACTGCAGCTGCGGGCTGCCGAGCCGATGCCGCTGGCAGCGACGCGCGGTGCAACGCGCTCGCGCAGTGCATGCTGCGTTCAGAGTGCAGCGGGCTCGAGTGCTACTGCGGCTCGGACCTCGTGGGCTGCCTCACGGGCGGTGCGAACGGGCCGTGCGAGTCGCAGATCGAAGCTGCGACCGGCACGAACAACGTGATCGAGATCGTCGCGTTGCTGACGCTCACGGACAGCTCGACGCCGCTCGGTCGCGCGATGTCGCTCGCAGCGTGCGAACGCAACCAGTGCGAAGACGAGTGCGGGCGTTGACCATGCTCGCTCGAACGAAACACGTGTCGTCTTCGAGCGTTGTCGCGCTCGCGATGGCTGTGATGGCCGTGATGGCCGTGTGGGCGTGCGTCGCTTCGACAGTCGCACAGGCTCAACTCAGCCAGCCGGGAATTGAGAAAGCGGACTCGGCGGACGTCGATCGGGAGTACACGAAGCTCGTTTCCGACGCGGTCGCAGCGTTCGATGCCGGTCAGTATCGCGAGTCGCGCGAGATGCTCGCGCGTGCGCATCAACTACGTCCCAACGCGCGGACACTGCGCGGCATGGGCCTCGCTGCCTTCGAAGAAGGGCACTACTCGATCGCCGTTCTCGCTCTCGAGGGCGCGCTCGCCGAGACACGCCAGCCGATAAACCCTGCGCAGCGTGATGAGGTCGAGCTGCTTCGAGCCGAGGCCAACTCGCTGACTGCGCGCTACAACGTTCGCGGGATGCCGTCCGGCAATGAGCTTCGCGTCGACGCTGGAGAGCCCCTCTGGGACTCGAGAGGGTTGCTTTTGCTCGATCAAGGCGCACACACCGTGACGCTTCGGTCGAACACAGGTGACGTTCGCAGTTGGTCAGTGCAGGCGCAGGGCGGTCGCACGTCGGACCTCGATCTCGCGCCGCCGCCCGCCCTGGTCGCGACGGAAGCGCCTGCGCCGCCAATCGAGCCGCTCCCGCCCGTTCCCGAGCCGTCGAATGCCGGCACGCCCACCGGGATTCCAAACGTGGTCGCGTACGCGGGGCTCGCCGGTGCGGCGGTCACCGGAACCCTCGCGATCTGGCAATGGCAGCTGCGCGAGTCCGAGGTCGACGATTGGAACAGCAGTCGCTGCCTGCGGCGCGGCCGGACCCGGCGAGCCAATTGCGGTGAGCACGAGGACGCATATCAGAGCGCGGAAGCCTGGGCGTGGGTCGCCGCAGGTGCGACGGTCGTACTAGCGGCTGGCGCAGTGACGTTGTTGATGTTGAATCGGCGCGGGGAGGAGCAGCAGCCAACGGCTGCGGGTCCGATCTGCGTTCCTGGTCCGGCTGCGTTCGCATGCCGGGTGTCTTTCTGAGCGAGAGCGAGTGATTCGAGTCTGCCCATGAGCTCGATGGTTCCCCAAATCGGCGACGTGATCGGCGACAAGTACCGCATCGAGCGCAAGCTCGGTGGCGGTGGCATGGGTACCGTCTTCAGCGCCACACACTTGATGACGGGGCGGCGTTTCGCGCTCAAGTGGATGAACTCGAGAGTCGCGGCCGACACCGCGGCGCGCGAGCGATTCATCCGAGAGTTTCAGGCGGCCGGTAGCATCGATCACGCGAACGTCGTGGCAGTGCTCGACGTCGGTTCGCGCGATGGCGCCCTGTACATCGTGATGGAGTATCTCGAAGGTGAGTCGCTCGGGGCGCGGATCGCGCGTGGAGCGCTCGCGCCGAGCGAGTGTGTTCCGATCGTCGTCGAGGCGATGCGCGGTGTCGCTGCGGCGCATCGGATGGACATCGTTCACCGGGATTTGAAGCCGGACAACATCTTCATTTGCCAGAATTCGGGGCGCCACGGGCTCGACGTGAAAGTGCTCGACTTCGGCGTCGCGAAAGGCATGAACGAGCGCGCCACGCAGATGCCCACGATCACCGCGCGCGGGATGGCAGTGGGCACGCCTCCGTACATGGCGCCGGAGCAGGTGCTCGCGTTGCCGTCGATGGATCATCGCGTGGATATCTACGCGTTCGGCGTGATCTTGTACGAGGCCTTGAGTGGGCAGCTTCCGTTTGCAGGTGTGAACGGGATGTTGTTACTCGAGCGAATCGTGCGCGGGGGGCCGCCGCAGCTTTCGCAAGTGGTGAGTGGCGTTCCGGTCGGGTTGGAAGCGACGGTGATGCGAGCGTTGTCGCGCGATCCTCGGCGGCGTTTCGGGCACCTGGCGGAGTTTGCAGCGTGCCTGCAGCCGTGGGCGGCAGGCGCGGGAGCCTTTGGCGATGTCGTGAGCGTCCGGTTGCGCGAGTCGGTGCCAGACGCGCCGCGGGCGTCGAACGAGCCGTGGGCGTCGCGACCGTCGAACGAGCCGTGGACGTCGCGGACGTCGCGAGCGTCGAATGAGCCACCCGAGCCGAAGGGAATGTTTTCGGTCTTCAAGCAGCTCACGAGGGCGGCGCGCTCGTCGACGCCTCCAATCGCGGCAGCCAGCAATGCGGCGCGAGCGCGCCCCCTGACCCCGTCGGAACAAAGTGCTCCATCGGTTGGTTCGGGCACGAGAATCGAGAGTCCGCGCAACGCGGTTCCGCCCGAGGACGTCTCGCCCGCGAGCGGCGCAAGCCATTCGACTTCGCGAACTCCCGAGCCTCACGAGTCGGGTGAAGCGGCGGCGCGGGTGAGCGGTGCATTTTACGCGGTCCGGGTGGACGGGCTCGAGTCGGCGGCCGACGGGGAAACTAGCCGGGATGCGGGCCTTTCGAGCTCTGACGTCACGGACGTCACTGGCGACGCGGGTCCTTCGGAAGGCTGGGCGCCGGACGTGCTGGAAGCGTTCGCGCGGCACGCGGTACCTGAAGACGAAGCGGCACTGCCTGTGAGTGGCACGTCGCACACTGCGCCTGCACAGGCGCATGGCGACGAGTCCGGTGCGCGCGACTCGAGCTCGGCCGAGCTGGCTGCCGGCTCTGCCGCTTCGCAACCGCCGCTGCCAACAGCTGCGGATGAAGACGCGCGGCGAACGCCTGAACCTCAGTCTTCGAGCACGTCGGTTCGCGGCCCCGCACGCGGTCCCGATGTGCGTTCGATCGAGACCGCCCTACGCAATGCACTCGCGCGCGAGGGGCGGCTTCCGTTGCGCCACGGTTGGAACACGCCGGATCCCGATGCCGCAGATTCGGTCGCCGCCGCAACTGCAGCGGACGACACGTATCTACACGACGACGCCGCAACGCGCGCAGCTCAGAGCGACGAACCGCTTGCGCACTACACGCACGCGATCGCGCGTGGCTCCTCGGTCGATCCAGTTGGGCTTCCGCGTAGCGTCGCGTCGGACTCGCTCTTACGTGAACAGCAGACTTTCGCGCCTGGGGTGCCGGTATCGATGAAGGGGGCCGAGGGTGATGCAGAGCCGCGCTCTCGCCGCCCTCGCGTCGCGAGTGCGCTGACGACGCTTCCGCTTGCGGCTGCGCCTCATCTGAACCTGCCTCCGCCTATTCCGGACCGCGCTCCACGTCGACGTGTCGCGACGCTCCGGCCGCAAAGCATCGTGCCGCTGATGGCGACGTTCCAACGCATCACGCCGGCCGTGCCAGCGCCGTCGCAGCCGAGCGTTCCGCGGCCCGAGTCAGCGCCACTCCCCGCACGATTGTCGATGCACGACTTGTCGCCGTTGGCGGCGGACTCGACGAACAACATCTGGTCGATTCCGACCGAGACGAGCATGCCTGTGCCACGGCAGCCCGTGATGCGTTCGCGCGGAACGTTCGGATGGGTCCTGCTCGCCGCTACGTTGCTGTGCAGCGGCGGAGTGATCCTGTGGATGGAAGCGAACGACGACGCTGCAGACGACGGTTCCGCGGAGACCGAGGCTCCTGCAGACATCTTTGCCGATCCACCACCCGAAAACACGAGTGTCGTGCCCTCGCCGTCGACTGGACGGCCCGAGGTGGAGGATTCCGATCGTGTGCCGGCGGTAGATGTGCAGTCGCCGGGGGTCGCAGAAGCGCCGGAGACGATCTCGGCGCTGGAAGCGCCCGCCGTTGCGCCGGCACCGGCAATAGAAGTAAAGGCGGAGTCGCCGCCGCCAGCGGCTGCGCCGCCGATCGAAGCTGTTCAGCCGCCCGCCTCGCGTGCGGCTGAAATGGGGCGCGCGGCTGCGACACCCGAAAAGTCCGACGCTGCGAACAATCGAGTTGCGGCGCCGCCGACGAAGCCTGAAGCCCGACTGAGCGCCGAGCCGGCCTCGCCTCGCGCGAACGAGGCGCGAGTTTCGACGAAACCAGCTGCCGCAGCGGCGCCGAAAGCCGCCGATAACGTATCTGGGGTGGCGCCGACTCGCGATCCTACAGCCACGATCGGGCAGCCGCCGTTAGCGGCTTCCGAGTTCGTGGTCCTGTCTGCGGCATCACCCGCTGTCGTAGACGAAACTTTCGTGACGACGCCTGCGCCGCTCGTGCCCCCAGCGGGTGAGCCGGCTCGAGCGAACGTACCGAACGGAACAGCAGCGAACACGGCGAAGGCCCCGGGGTCGGCGAACGCAACAGCGGCGAACACGGCGAAGACGCCCGGTCCGGCGAACGCGACAGCACCGAACGCGAGCGTCGCGGCACTGCGCGCGAACTCTTCGAGCTCGACCGCGGCAGCAACGTCCGCCGCCCCCCCGAACCCGAATGCGGACGTCACTGCGATGCGTGGGGACCTGGCCAATCCGTCTGCAGCCGGCGTGCAGACGCGAACCGACAATCCGAACGCGGACGTCAGTGCGGTTCGCGGCGAGCAAGCGAACTTGTCCGCAGCTGGCGCGCCGATGCGAGCCGACCCCGCGAGCGCGAACGCGGCTGCAGCGAGCGCCGGCCCGGCAAGTGTACCGGCCACTTCGTCAATGCCCGCTGACGCTCCGAATGCAAACGCTTCGGTTCCGACAGCCCGCGCAGATTCCGCGAGTGCAACCGAGCCCGTCGCGGGCATGGGTGCCGACAACGCGAATGTGCAAGGCGCCGACTCGCGCGCGGATTCTGCGAGCGTGACGGCGCCAGTCGCAGGGATGCGTGCGGACAACGCGAACGTGGCCGCCAGCCGGTCGGGCGCACCGAACGTGTCCGCGGCAGCAGCGGCGATGCGGCTCGAGAGCGCAAAGGTGGTCGCGCCCAACCCGCGCGCGGACTCGGCC
>DASRXR010000176.1:0-7729 GCA_035687405.1 Polyangiales bacterium | reverse complement strand
TTCGTAGCTTGATCCATCGTCGCGTGATCGGTCATGCCTCCGCCGTGGATGTTGAACACGAGCCCGCAGGCTTTTTTCATGCACTGCGTCGGAACTACGACCCAGATGTCGACCCCGTCGCAAGGAAAGTTGAGCTCGGTGCCAGCGGTGAGTTTGCTCGGATCGATGCAGCGGGTCTTTTCGAATTTGGGCACGCGCTCGTCAGCGCCTTCGCCAGCACTACCGGTGCCGCCGCTGCCAGCTGCGACCACGCCGCTCGCGCCAGCACTTGCGCCGCCGGCTCCAGCCGTCGTGCTGCCGGTGCCGCTGCCCGGTGCCGCGGCACCGCCGTCTCCCGTCGCGCCCGCGGTCGCAGTGCTCCCGCCGCTGCCAGCTGCTGTCGTGCCGCCTGCTTGCGCCGGCCGACCGGCCGTTGCGCCGCCGCTACCAGACGTCATCGTTGACGTCACGGGCGTTATACCGCCGGCGCCAGACTGAGGCGTCGAGTTCGTCGCAGCGTTGCCGCTAATGCCACTAGTGCCGCTCGCGATTGGGCCGCCTGTCGAAGCGTTGGAGCTGCAACCCGCAATCAATCCGATCACGAGCGCCCACGACCTGAGGTCGACCGCACGATGCATGAGCAGGCTAGTATCACGAGAGCGCCGGAATTAGATTCACCCACGCAGAAAATAGTTGCATTTACGGTCGGAGCCCGACGTCGAGTCACGCGCTGTGCCGCATGGCCGATTTTAACAATGCGAGGAGATACTAGCGGGGCGGCGCGCGCATTCGATCACAGCGCTCACTGCGGCGTGGTGCCTCAGTACATTGCGTCGCGTGTGCCGGCCTGTGCCAGGCGGACGCCCGTGATGTCGCGAGATATCGCGTGAGCGCAGCTCTACCCGACGTTCAATCGCGTACGCGGCAAAACGTCTGGAGGCACACCGTTTGCTGTGGTTCCGCATGCGGCAGTCGTTTGGCCGCATTCAAAAACTAAGGGTGAACAACATGTCAAACGATCGCGTTGAACGCGCATCGCCTCGTCTGCGATGTGCGGCAGGCCTCCTCGTGCTCGCAATAACCGGTTGCCCCGGCGATTGGCAGCGCTGGTGGCCAGGAGACGGCGACGACGACGACGACGGCGAACACGGAGCAGCTGGCAGCGGCAACGCAGGTGCTGGCGTCGCAGGCAGCAGCGGGGCAGGTGCTGAGGAGAAAGCTTGCGGCGGGCTCCAAGGTCTCAGGTGCGACGATGGCGAGTTCTGCAACTATTCGGAGGACGCGCAGTGCGGTGCGGCGGACGCGACGGGAGTCTGCGCCGCGATCCCGAGCGTGTGTACGCTCGAGCTAAACCCGGTCTGCGGGTGCAATAGCCGCACGTACAGCAATCGTTGCAGTGCTGCAGCTGAGGGTGTCTCAGTTGCGAGCGACGGAGAGTGCGCCGAGGAGTATTGCGGTGGCTATGCCGGCATCAAGTGCTCGGAGGACGAGTACTGCGACTTGGCAGCAGGTCAAGGTTGCGGCGTAGCAGACGCAAGCGGGCGGTGCCGACCGCGACCGAGCGTGTGCACGCGCGAGTACGAGCCCGTCTGCGGGTGCAACGATTGGACCTACGACAACGCGTGTCTTGCCGCTGCTGCAGGCATGACGATTCGTGTCGAGGGTGATTGCGGCCCGGTCCAGTGATCAAGCTGGCGTGAGCGCCACGCGCCCAGCCGTGGCCGCCACCGAAACGTGGTGGCGGCCACGGCGGCGCTACGTCGTTTGAAGCGGGTTATTGGTGCTTCCCGGTCGGAATGACCGACGATGCCGAGGATGATTTGGCGTGGCGCTACAGAGCTCGGTGCACTGTTGACCTTGGCAGTGTTCCTCAGCGTCATCGGGGCGATCGACCGCAGCGCATCAGCGCAGGACAGCCCGAAGGAGGATGCGCCCGACGGACCAGACGAGCTGCGCGACATGCCCGAGACTCTGCCCGCCGAACCTCCGCAGCACGCAGTGCCGGTCGGGGACGACTCCGCTCCGATGACTACGCCGCGCGAGCAGCCAGCGAGTGAGGAACAAGCCCCCGCGGGCTTGCGCCTCGAAGCGCAGCTGTTGGCTGCGATGTCCTTTCCATTCGGCGGCAAAGAGAGCGGCAGCGCTTTTGGTTTTGGGATTAGTTACGGCGCTGGTTGGGGCGCTATCCCGATCCTGATCGGCCTAGACTTCATGTCAGCGAGTCGCTCGAACTCGGCGACGTTACAAGTGGACACGGCCGACGGCACTGCCGCGTCGGTGACTCGCACGAACTCGGATCGCCTGCTCGACTTCGATCTCTGGTTGCGCGTGCAGCCGCCACGCTGGCCGGTTCGACCGTATGCAGAGGGCTTCGTGGGCGCAAAACTCGTTCGAGCCAACTGGTCAATTGCGAGCCGCGACAGCGTGACCAAGAGCGGCAGCGATAGCGAGTGGGCGAGCGCGCTCGGGTGGGGCGTTGGGGTGGACTTCATGGGGTTATTCAACGCCGTCGCAGCGTTCTCACTGACGCTCGGCATGCGGCGCCTCCACGGTTCACAAGTCGAGCTCGAGAGACCATCGGTATCGGACGGTCGCGTAGTCGTGAGCAAACGTCAGGTCGCGACGAACGAGACGATCTTCATGGCAGGCTTGTGTGGCCGCTACGATTTCGAAGCCGCCGACTAGCGGGTAGGGTGCCGAAGCAAATGCGAACTACACTCGCGCAACCGCCGCAAGCTTGCTCGGCCTCATCATCCACATGAGCTGAACGATGCCCTCTTCCGAAGCGGTGACCGTCACGAGGCCAACCCCGATGCCCCCGCACGAGATCAGCACCGACGCCTGTCCATTGACCTCGATCCACGCGAGTGTCACGCCATTCCAGTGATGTGCGGCGATCGCGCCAATGAATTTTGCGACGCGAGCGCGCCCCATGACTGGACGCCGTGCAGCGCGCACGAATCCGCCGCCGTCCGAATACGAAACGACATCCGCTGCAAACAGGCCCTCCAACGCAGCGACATCGCCCTTCTGCGCAGCGCCGATGAACGCTTCGAGCAGTCAGCGCTGTTCTTCGGCGCCGACGGGCGTGCGACGCCCGTCAGCGATGTGCTTCCGAGCGCGCGCTACGAGTTGGCGGCCATTTACCTCACTGACGCGAATGATCTCGCCGATCTGTGAGTATTCGTAGTTGAACGCTTCGCGCAGCACGTAAGCAGCCCGTTCCGAGGGGGAGAGCTTCTCGAGCAACAACAGCACTGCCAACTGCAAAGCTTCGCCGCGTTCGGCGCCCAAGCCAGGGTCGGCGCTAGTGTCGACTGGTTCCGGTAGCCACGTTCCCACGTACGTCTCGCGACGCGAGTAGCCGGATTTAGCTCGGTTGATGGCCAGCCGTGTCGTGATGGTGATCAGAAACGCTGGAGCATCCCGGACGACGCTGCGATCGGTGGTTTGCCAGCGCAGCCAAGCGTCCTGCACGGTGTCTTCGGCCTCGGCGACATTTCCGAGCATGCGGTACGCAACGCCGAAGAGGCGCGGTCGCACGTTGATGAAGGCAGAGACGCCGTCGTCGGCCACGCCAGTCGAACCGGCGCAGGGCACCGAATGCAGGCTCGTCTCCCGGTCGCACCGCAACTCGCGCGCGCGGATCTCGGACGGCGAAGTTCCATTCATCAGCGGAGACTCACTGAGTCTGCTGTCTTCAACGGATGCACTCTTCATGGCTGTTCTCCTGAACGTTCGCTCGCGAGGAACGCGCGAGCATCTGCCTGATTTGCAGGCATTTTCGACGCGGTTGATCATCGTGCGAGGTCGCGCGAGCGTCCATAATAGGTTTCCACTAGGCCGGCGCGGCCACTGCTGCACACATGCGCGCCTTGTCTCTCCGCCCCGTGTTCGGTCACGCTTGGAGACTCGAGCGGCGAACCCGGTTTTAGTTCCCTCGCCGCGCCAGTCGCTTGGATTTATTGGTCTTGTTCACCGACGACACGGTACCGAGGTAGCAATGACTCAGCACCGTGCGCGTGCAGTCCTGTTGTGCTGCGGGCTGTGGCTTGCGAACCCGGTACGGGCGCAGGACCAGGCCGGCCAGGGCGCAGACGCGAGCGCGCTTCAATGTATGTCCCCAGGCGCCGCGGCCGTCCCGCTCGAGCGCCGTCTCCGCCAGCTCTACCTCGACCTGCTCGGCCGCCCGCCTTCGATCGCCGAATATCGAGAACTGCAGGGGAGAGGGGAGATCACGGACGCGGACATCGACGACCTGATGACCCGCGAGGACTTCTTCGGCCGGATGAAGCGCTATCACCGAGCGCTCCTGCGCGCGAACGTCTCGGCCAGCCTGTCCGGCAACGGAGACATGCGGCTGTCCACGACCACGGATGGCGCGATGCCACTCGAGTCCCGCGGCAACGCCTCGAGCGGTCTGCGCGGTCGCAACGGCACCGGCTGCGACCACTTCATTCCGCAGGATGACTGCAAGAACCCGTCGCTCCAGCAGGACCCGCATGCCGAAGTCGCCGCTTCTGCCAAGGTCTGTCGCGATGCCGACGGCGTCCCGCTGCCGGTCAGCTTCGACTACGACACGAACGTCTACGCCTGCACTGCGCTCACCGGCGCCACCAGCTGCAACGATGCAGTGACGAAGGGAATGCTCGAGGCCAAGCACCTGTTCTTCTGCGACATGCGCCGCAGCGCGACCGGGCTCGCGCCATTCAAGTGTCTGCCGGATCCGGGCAAGCCCACGACCGCCGTGCTCACCAGCGAGACGCTCGATGCCGATAACCGAGTGATCGCGTTCACCAGCCCGATGCCAGTGCCGGGTGCGGCGTTCGACAAGCTCGAGCGCTGCACGCTCACGCTCACCCCGAAGAGCGGAGTGCTCGGCACGTTCGCGAACCAGCGCGGCTGCGTCCAGCGCGAGGGCTGGGTGATGGCCGGCGCGCCGTTCTGGGATACGAGCGGTGCACCCCAGGTCGCTGCCTGCGCGATCGAGGCGCAGACTCGCGACGTAAACCCCGCGACGCTCGCGTCGTGCGACGGCTCGGGCTTCCTGTCGGATCGCAGCTGCGGCTGCGGCCAGGGCTTTCGTCGCTGCGAAGCGGGTGATCAATCGGTCTACGACGCGCGCGTCGCCGCGATCAACGAAGAGCCGCTGCTGATCACCGATGCGGTGCTGCGCCGCGACGAGGACTACTTCCAGATCCTGACGTCGCGCCGGAGCTTCATCAACGGTGTGCTCGCATCGCTCTACCGTGAGAACCAGGCGATCGGCACACTCGCGATCACGCCCCCTGCTGCTCGGGATGCGCTGCCAAACCTCGCGTACACCGCACCGGCCGACGGCTGGGTCGAATATTTGCGGGCGGACAACGCCTCGGGCGTGCTGACTACACCGGCTTGGCTGTATCGCTTCCCGACTCAGCGTTCGCGGGTTTCTCAGTTTTACGACGCGTTCCTGTGCAAGGCGTTCTCGCCACCTGCCGACGCGGTTTCGCCGAACCCGGAGGACTCGTGCAATCGCGAGAACAACCTCGCGAAGCGTTGCGGTTGCAACTACTGCCACGCAACGATCGAGCCGACCGGCGCGCACTGGGGCCGCTTCGGCGAGCGCAACGCGCAGTACCTCGACCCGATCGCGTTCCCGAAGTTCGACGCGAAGTGCCGCGACTGCGCGCTCGCCGGCAACACGAACTGCGACGGCGAGTGCGGCAACTACGTGATGCAGGCGTACGACGGCGACGGCGCGAGCTCACTCGGCATGTTGAAGACGTACCTCTACCGCACCGAATCGGACGAGCCTAACGTCGCGGGCGGCCCGCGCATGCTCGTCGAGCGGATGATGCAGACGGGCGACCTCGAGCGCTGTGTCGTCAGTCGGATCTGGAACGAGTTCCTCGGCCGCCCGATGACGAGCGAAGAGCAAACGTTATACATGGACTCGCTCGCACAGGGCTTCCTCGCGCAAGGGCGCAACCTCAAGCAGCTGATCCGACACGTCGTCACCACCGACGCGTACCGGAGGGTCGATTGAACGTGCGCCCCACCGTGAACCTACTCTGCGTGCTCCTGCCGCTCATGGCTGCGGCCGCCTGTGGCGGCGAGCCTGCAGCACCCAAGCCGCGACCGGCCGAGCTAGAGCCGCTGCCGGACGACCATCCGTCGATCGAGCCGCTGCCCGACCCTGAGCTGTCAGGCGGCCACGTCGGACGCGCGCCGCGCCGCATCACGGTCGCGCAGCTCAAGAGCAGCATCGAAGTCACGACCGGCCGGCAGTGGTCGAAGATCGACGAGCTCGCCGCCTCGCTCGGCCGCGCGGACTACGCGCTCGTGAATGCGGAAGCAACGGAGCCGAACCTCGTGTTCGCCAAGTTCCTCGAAGACGGTGCGCGCGAGGTCTGCCTCGCGACCGCGGACGCGGATCTGAAGGAGAGTGACGCGAGCAAACGCGTGCTCTCGCCCGAGGTCCCAGCCGACGCAAAAGATCTGAGCAAGCTCGACGACGCGAGCGTGCGCCAGAACATGGTCTACCTCTCGACTCGCTTCTGGGGTCAGCCGCTCGACGGCGGCGAGCTCGACACATGGGTGTCGGCCTACAAGAACATCGCGACCCGCGCCGAGGCGGCGAAGAAGAAGCGCGAGGCTTGGGGCGCGATCTGCATCGCACTCATGACCGACCCGCGCTTCACCACCTACTGATGGACCAGGATAAGAAGTGACAGAACCCTTCCAGCTCCAGCGTAGGCACTTCCTCAAAGCGGCCGCCGGTTTCGCAGGCGCGAGCATGCTCGGCGTCACGCCGTTCCGCGCGCTCGCCCAGGCGACCACATTTGCGCCCGCCGATCGCTGCTTCGTGTTCATCTACTTCGGTGGCGGCTGGGACGTCCTGCTCGGGCTCGACCCGCGCGACCCGACCGTGTTCACACCCGAACGCGTGAGTGAGACGCGGATCTTGCCGGGCTACAGCCTGCTCTCGACCGACGCATCGTTTCCCGAGACGACCGTGCGTCCGACTCAGCGCCCGGGCGGCCCGATCCCAGCGATGGAGTTCGGCCCGGCGATCGGCCGGCTCGCCGATCACTACGACAAGCTTGCGGTCGTGCGCGGCATCCACATGAAGACGGTCGCGCACGAGGTCGGGTTTCGTTACTTCCTGACTGGCAAGGAGCCGATCGGCAATGCTGCGCGCGGCTCGTCGACAGCGACCGAGATCGTCGGCCAGATGCGGCCGACCGTCCCAGTGCCGTCGATCGCTTACGGAATTGAGAGCTACAACGATCGCTACCCCGGGTACGCGAACGCACTTCGGGTGTCGCGCGCGAACGATCTGATTCTGACGCTCAGCCCGAGTCCGACCAACATCGACTCCGAGATCGAGCAGCAGCTCGTCGACCTGCGCGGCAAGACGATCACGTGCGAGTCGGAGCTCTACGACACGCGCGGCCTCGTGGGCCAATATCGCCAGGCGCGCTCGCAGATGGGTACCGTGCTCGGCAACCAGCTGCACAAGCAGTTCCAGCTCGACTTCGAGAACAACCCGATGAAGGACGCTGCGATCGATCTCCGGAACGATCAGCGCGCAGCGATTCGCGCGCAGTACAACCTGCCCGCGACCGGCGGCGTCAACTACGACTCCGCGGCTGGACGCGCCGCGTTGATCGCGATCGCGCTCAAGCAGGGCATCTCCCAGTGCGTCTCGATGAACTTGGTCGGCGGTCTCGACACTCACTTCGGCACGCAGGTCGCGCATGCGACG
>DASRXR010000175.1:0-6190 GCA_035687405.1 Polyangiales bacterium | reverse complement strand
CGCATGCGCTCGAGCTACCGGGCAAATTGCGCCTGGCCAAGGTGGGCTACCTGGTCGTCCAAACGATCTACTATCCCGGATTCACGATTGGCGGCATGGTCGGCGATGCGGGCGGACTGCTCACGTCGCTCGCGCTCTTGGCCGTAACGCCCGCAGGCTCGGAATCGTTCGGCTGGACGCTCATCGGCGCGGTTTCGCTCGCGGCGATGAACGTCGTGTTTTGGATTTTTACGCAGCCGGCAAATCGTTTCTGGCTCCGCGAGCAGAAGCTGACACCTGCGGCTGCGGAGTTCTTCGCATTCGATCCGCTGCATCGAAAGGCGGCTCAGTCGAATCCAGAAGCGGACGTCGGCTGGACTCAGATGCGCACGCGTTGGGAGTACTCGCACGTAGCGCGCGCGGTCCTGGCGGGCGTTGGATTTCTGTCACTCGTGATCGGGCTCGCGGTGCGCTGATGCGCGCGACAGCTCGCGGTCTCGTGCGAGTGGGCCCGCGACACTGGCCACGATCCCACTACCTCCCGCCGCCTCAATTCGAAGGCTCGTAGTTCAAGTTCTGGCCCAACCACCGCTCGACCTCGCCGACGCTCATGCCCTTGCGCACGTGATAATCAACAACCTGATCTCGATCGATCTTCCCCAACCCAAAGTACTGCGACTGGGGATGCGCGAAGTACAACCCGCTCACACTCGAACCGGGCCACATCGCGAACGACTCGGTGATCAACATCCCCGTGTTCTTCTCCACGTCCAGCAGCGTCCACAGTGTGCCCTTCTCGGTGTGATCAGGGCACGCCGGATAACCGGCTGCGGGCCGTATGCCGCGGTACTTCTCCTGGATCAGCTCTGCCTTATCCAAGTCCTCATCGCGCCCATACCCCCACTCGTCGCGCACACGCTTGTGCAAACACTCGGCGAACGCCTCCGCCAAACGATCCGCGATCGCCTCGGCCATGATCGCGTTGTAGTCGTCGTGCTGCGCCCGAAACTTGTCGCACAGCTCTTTGAGCCCGATGCCACTCGTAACGGCGAAAGCCCCAATGTGATCGCGCAACCCGGTCTCTTGCGGCGCGACGAAATCAACCAGACTGCGGTTGGGCTCGCCTTTCTCCTTCGCCTGTTGCTGGCGCAGGAAATGAAACCGCGCGAGCACGTTCGAGCGGCCAGCATCGGCGTACAGCTCTACGTCGTCGCCCACCGCGCTAGCAGGGAAGAGTCCATATACGCCACGCGCAGTGAGCAACTTTTCCGCGATGATCGTGTCGAGCAGCGTATTCGCCTCGGCATAGATCTGACGCGCCTGCTCGCCGTATTTCTCGTGCTCCAAGATGCGCGGAAACACGCCTTTGAGCTCCCAGGTGTGGAAGAACGGAGTCCAGTCGATGTAGTCGCGCAACTCCGCGAGCGGGAAGTCCTCGAGCACCCGCACGCCCGTAAAACTCGGCTGCGCAATGTCCTCGGCTCGCCAGGTGATGGGAGCACGATTGGCCCGTGCAGCCGTCAGCGGCACGAGCTTGTGGCGTGGAGCTGCGTGCATCTTCCGCAGCTTCTCGTACTCCGCACGATGCGCCGCGACGAAGGCCGGCTTGCCCTCTTCACTGAGCAGACTGGTCGTCACCGGCACCGCGCGGCTGGCGTCCAACACATGAACCACCGGCTGGCTGTAATGCGGCGCGATCTTGACCGCAGTGTGAGCCTTGCTCGTCGTTGCGCCACCGATCAAGAGCGGGAGCTTGAAGCCCTGCCGCTCCATCTCGCGCGCGACGTGCGTCATCTCGTCGAGTGAAGGCGTGATGAGGCCGCTCAAACCGATCAAGTCAGCCTTCTCGGCTTTTGCACGCTCGAGGATCTTCTCGCATGGGACCATCACGCCCATGTCGAACACCTCGTAGTTGTTGCACGCGAGCACCACACCCACGATGTTCTTCCCGATGTCGTGCACGTCGCCCTTCACCGTGGCCAGCACGATCTTCCCCTGGGTGCGCACGGTCTGGCCAGCGGCAGCCATCTCGGCTTTCTCCGCTTCCATGAACGGCATCAAGTACGCGACGGCCTTCTTCATCACGCGCGCGGACTTCACGACCTGCGGCAGGAACATCTTACCCGCACCGAACAGATCACCGACCACGCCCATGCCGTCCATGAGCGGGCCCTCGATCACCGAGAGTGGCCGCGTGAGCTTGGCGCGCGCTTCTTCGGTGTCGGCGTCGATGTACGTATCGATGCCCTTCACCAGCGCGTGCGACAGTCGCTCCTCCACCGTGCCCTTGCGCCACTCTTCTTCCTTCTTGATGCTGGCAGCGCTCGCGCCTGCACTCTCGGCCTTCAGGCGCTCACCGTAATCCACCAGCCGCTCGGTGGCGTCCGGCCGGCGATTGAGCAGCACATCCTCGACCAGCTCGCGCAGCCCGGGCTCGATCTCCTCGTAGACCTCGAGCATGCCTGCGTTGACGATGCCCATGTCCATCCCCGCCTGGATGGCGTGGTACAGGAACGCCGAGTGCATGGCCTCGCGCACCTTGTTGTTGCCGCGGAAGCTGAACGAAATGTTCGAGACGCCGCCGCTCACCTTTGCATGCGGCAAGTTCTGCTTGATCCAGCGCGTGGCGCGGATGAAGTCCACCGCGTAGTTGTTGTGCTCCTCCATCCCGGTCGCGACCGTCAGGATGTTCGGGTCGAAGATGATGTCTTCGGGCGGCAGACCGACCTGATCGACCAAGATGCGATAGGCGCGCTCGCAGATGCGGATCTTGTCCTCGTAGGTCGCCGCCTGCCCCTGCTCGTCGAACGCCATGACGACGACCGCCGCGCCGTACTTCAGCACGGTGCGAGCGTTCTCGCGGAACTTGTCCTCGCCTTCTTTGAGCGAGATCGAGTTGACGATGCCCTTGCCCTGCAAACACTTGATGCCGGCCTCGATCACTTCCCACTTGGAAGAGTCGACCATGAACGGCACCTTGGCGACCTCCGGCTCGCTCGCGAGCAGCTGCAGGAAGCGCGTCATCGCGGCGACGCCGTCGATCATGCCCTCGTCCATGCAGATGTCGATCACGTTCGCGCCGTTCTCGACCTGCTGGCGCGCCACGCTCACGGCTTCCTCGTAGTTGCCTTCCTTGATCAGCTTCGCGAATTTCGGCGAGCCGGCGACGTTGGTACGCTCACCCAACATCATGTAGACGCCTTGCTGTTGCGTGAACGGCTGCGAGCCGGACAAACGCAATGGCCGCGGCCCTTCGGGTTCGGAGTCGGTCTCCTCCGACTGCACGCGAATCGCGCCGCCATCAGCGGCAACGACCGGCTCCGCACCGGGCAGCGGCCGAGGCGCCTTGTGCTCCAACGCTTTGGCGATCGCCGCGATGTGTTCGGGAGTGTTGCCGCAGCAGCCGCCCGCGATGTTGAGCAGGCCACCGTCAGCAAACTCGCCGAGATAGCGCGCCATGTCGGGCGGCTCGAGATCGAAGCCGGTGATCGACAGCGGGTTGGGCAGACCGGCGTTCGGATAACACGACACGGCCGCGCGGGCCTTCTCCGACAGCTCGGACAAAAATGGATACATCAGGTCGGGGCCGAGCGAGCAGTTCAAGCCCACCGACACGGGCTTCACGTGCGCGACCGCATTCCAGAACGCCTCGACCGTCTGCGCCGAAATCATCGTTTCACCACCGCGACCGACCGCAGCCGAGATCATCACCGGCAGCTCCTTGCCGTCGCGATCGAACACCTCACGGATCGCAACCAACGCCGCCTTGGCGTTGAGCGAATCGAAGATGGTCTCCACGAGCAGCAGATCGGACCCACCTGCGATCAAAGCGCGTACCTGATCGATGTAAGCCGCTTTGCACTGATCGAACGTCACCACGCGAAAGCCCGCGTCATCCGCGTCCGGCGAGTTCGACAGGGACACCGTCATCGGCCCGATCGCTCCGGCGACGAAGCGGCGTTTGCCGTCCGCGTTGGCCACGCGATCAGCCCACTCGCGGCACTGGCGCGCCGATTGTTCGTTGATGTCCCACGCAAGGTCGCGCAGCAAGCGGTTCTCGAGGACCGTCTGGAAGAACTCTGGATCCTTGCGCCCGCCGTGCTCACGCGGGTCGTCCACGAAGAAGTCGCTCTGGGTGATGCTGGTCGCGCCGAACGTGTTGGTCTCGATGATGTCCGCGCCGGCCTCGAGAAACCGGCGGTGGATGTCGCAGATCATCTTGGGCTGAGTGAGCGAGAACAAGTCGCCGTTGTTCAGCAGATCTTTGCCGGAGTTGGCAAAACGTTCGCCGCGGATGTCCGCTTCCTTCATGCCGTAGGTGCGGATCGTCGTACCCATCGCACCATCGATGATGGCGATGCGGCTCTGGAGCAACTTCTGGATCGGGTGAAGCTCGGCAACCATGTTCAGCCTGTCTTTACTCTCTTGGTCTTTGGCGCGACCACCGCGGGTTTATCCGCGATCGCCAGCAGAACTTGCAAATGAGGCTTCTTCGCCTCGCGACACGCCACGTCACACGCCACCACATCCAACTCCGCGCCCGACAACAGCCCACGCAAGGTCCGCGGCGAAAAGCCGGAGTGGCGTTCACCGTAGCGCGCGGTCACCTCTCGCTGCTTGTGTTGATCCAGGCACAACAGCACCAATCGCCCGCCTGGACGCAGCACGCGCGCACACTCTGCGAGCGCATGCGCCGGACGTTCCGCGTAGGTCAGCGTATGAAACACCAGCACTGCATCGAACGAATCTGCCGCGAACGGGAGCTCGTGCACGTCTGCGACCTGCGCGCGCACGTGAGCGAACTGGCCGAGCCGCTCCTTGGCGGCTTCGATCATCCGACTGCTCGTATCGATGCAAGTGAGCGAACGGCAGTAGGGCGCGAGCGCACTGGCGGCCGCACCATCTCCTGAACCCACATCGAGCACATCGCCCAGGCGCAGCAGCGCCGCCAAGCCGGTCACGAGCGACTGCCAGGTGCGTCCGGGCGAGTAGTAGCGCTCCATCTCGTCGGCGACGGAGGGTGGCAGGCCACCACGCCGCTCGAGCTCCAGCTTGAGCAGCCGGTCCCGATCCCCTTCGAGCGTGGCATCTCCAGCTTTCACCGCAGCATCGAGCACCGCCCGGGCCGTCTCGGGCAGACCATCTTCCGCCAGCGCGTAAAATGATTGGGCGCCCTGCCGCCGATCCATTACGAAGCCGGCTTCGCGCAGCCGCCCTAGATGTGTCGACACGCGAGATTGCGAAATACCGGTTACGTGCACCAAGTCGGACACGCACAGCTCACGCCCGCGCAGCAAGGTGCAGAGCCGCAAGCGGCTCTCGTCGCCCAGCAGATTCAGCGTCTCGACGTAGTGGGAAAGGTTCACGTATCTTGATATCCAGATTGGCGGATATTCTGGGCCTGACCCCCTCGGCCTGTCAAGCGCGGGGGCGAGTCGGTGTGCGGCGACGTGCGAAGCGGCCGTCGCAACGCCCGCATAATCGGCAGCACGCGCTGACGCCATCTCTGGCGACGCACTACGAATCGTCGGCCGCGATCGCACAAAAGATCGAAGCGCTGGCCGCACGTGCCGAGCCGCAAGCGCGCGCTGTGTTCGACCTCAACCTGCTGCTCGCGCGTCCGGAGGGAACGCGGATAACGAAGGCCGTCGCAAACTCGTCGAGCTTACGTCGAGTGATTGTGCGGCTTTCCTCGCATCCGCGCGTTGACTCCCGCCGCGCTCAAGTCAGCTCGCCCAACCGATGAGCCACCCTAGCCAGCGTGGTCGCCAGGCCAACGTGAAGGTGACGAGTAACGCTGCCGCGGGCAGCGTCATGATCCAGACCAAGGATGCCATGGAAACGTGGTCAGCCCAGAGGCAGAGCAGCATCGAGGCGACGAGCCCCGCGGCGCCCAATCCGTGAAGCGTGCGGCGAGTGCGCGCCGCTGGTGGCTGCGTGCCGCGCGTCTGCTGCCAATGCGCCGGCTTGGCGAGCGCGAACCACGCCATGCTGCAGAAACTGGCGAAGAAAGCGCTGCTGAGCAGGATGGCTTCAGCCATGGACGGGCTCCCGGGATTCCGCAGCTGATGGCTGCGAATCGATACCTCGTTCGCGCCGACTGAGAATGCATGCGGCGCGGCCCGAAATGGTTGCGACGGCCAAAAGCACGAGGTCCAAGCCCGCCACCGGCCAGTACCGCTCGCCGATGGTTCGCAGCAGATGATCCCCC
>DASRXR010000174.1:0-2150 GCA_035687405.1 Polyangiales bacterium | reverse complement strand
GGTCAGCCCCACCGCGAGCCTGAAAAAGTCCGACGCGTCTGGAGCTGTCGCGTGCGGCACTCCGGTTTGGCTCCAGCGCTCGACCGCGCATTCGCCTTGGCGATCGAACACGTCGGCCTCGCCCGGCTGTCAGGTCGCCACGCTGCTGTACGAACGCGTGACGGTTACCGTGTGTTGCGCCCGTTCTGACACCGGATCCCGTGCAGACAGTCCGTTGTTGCAGGCGGTTGCGATGAACAGTATGGGCCGCACTGATCGCCTCGCTGCAGGTGGCGCCGGCATTTGCAGCGCGTTAGGCACCGCTCAGCATCCCGATCAGTGAATCCAGCGACACCTCCAGGACCTCCGCGACCGAAGGTTCATCACCCTCCTCGCTCAGGACATCGGTGATGTACGCCAGCTTCTCGATCACGCGCTCGCTCGCGATGAACTGGATCTGGTAGTGCGCCTCCGACACATTCGGCGCACGAGCAACATTCGAAAACGGTGGCTGCGATTCTACAGAGACATCAAGTTTGGACATTTGTTGAACCTCTGATCGATTCATCGGCCCACGCGCCCCACGGTTGCGAAGCCGATCGCAGATTCTTCTAGGCTCGGTCCGCCGCCACGGGCAGCAGCGCGAGCATCGTTCCCGCAGATGACGTTGACAGCGACGGCCCAGACCGGGTCCGATTGTTCTGTGGAGTACTGATCGGCTGGTCGCACGCATGATCGGTTGACCGTGACGCGGCTGCATCTGTGAACCGTTCACGAAGAGCGCGATCGGCATTGAGAGCTGATGCGTTTTGAATTGAACATCGAACGGCATCGTGTTCTGTCGTTTGTGGGCTTCGTAAGGGAGCGGGATCGGTGGCGGGGGCCACTCGATTGCCGGGGTCGTGCGTAGTGAATGCCGGCGGCGGTCGGACGCGTTCGGTGCGGCTGGAAGGCCGGTGAGTGAATGCGGCGGCGGCGGTCGGACGCGTTCGAGACGGCTGGAAGGCCGGTGGTCGCCATTCGTGTCGTCCGAAAAGAAGCGTCGCAGAGCCGCGACCGAGGCGGTCTCTCTGGAATTTCGCCCTGCACCGTCGATCTCGCCGTCGTCCGTGTGGACGTCCAGCGCCGACTCGAACACGAGGTAGCCCGCCCGCGAGATTGGTCGAACTCGCCACGCGAGACCGGTTGGTTTAGGTTTGCATTCGGTCTGGACTGTCTGGACCGGATTCGATTGTTCTGTGGCTTACTGCTTGATCGACTTGCCTCGCGATTCGGCTCTTCACGTATTCACGACCGTAGTCGCGTTCCGCCAACAACGCGTTGTGCGATCGACACATCAAACACAGGTTGTCGCGCGTCATTGCACCACCCCTCGCAAATGGCACGATGTGATGGAATTCCAAATTGCGCCGCGTGCCGCACCTCGTGCCGCTCGCACTCACGAAGCTGCACTGCCCACCATCACGTGCATAGACCTCGCGTCGCAACGCACTCGGAATGTAGCGACTGTCTGACTTGCCCTCGCGCGTCGCCAACGACCGCTCCTCGCACGGGACGAAGCGATCGTCAGGGCTACTCTCTTCACGCTTCACCAGCGATCGCTCTGCTTCGCGCGGGCGATGCCGCAACTCGTCGGGCGAACCCTTCGATGCATTCCCCTCGTCATGCTTCGTTGACGCGGAGTGTGCGCCCGAACTCGATAACCATTGGTTCCGCGGCCGCGACGTTAGCGCGAAACGCTGCTTCTTCTTTTGCGCGATCAGAAGGACGAGAGCTCGCTCGACAATCGTTGCGAGCTCACCGTTCGGGACGTCATCGCAGCATAGGTCTCGCGCTTCCTTGAACATGTCATGCAAACTCTGACTCGCAGTGAACTGAACGCTGTACCGTCCTTCACTGAGCGGGGCCGTGACAGCTGGCTTGCTTTCAGCGGGGCGCGAAGGAATGGATGCGAGCAGTGGCACCCCGGATGTTTGGACCGCGCGATGTTGAGGGTCTGCAAGCGGTGGCACGCCCGATGTTTGAACCGAGTGGTCTCGCTCGCGGCTCGCGAGTTGAGCTGCTGCCTGCCGCGCCTCCGCTGGAGTGAGCTGCGAGAACACCGCGAGTTGCGGCTCCTGTCCTGTCGGCATTGAGCGTGGTTGCGGCAAGCGCCGAATCGCATCCGCGAC
>DASRXR010000173.1:0-31605 GCA_035687405.1 Polyangiales bacterium | reverse complement strand
GGGTCGATGCGCTCGTCTCCGCAGTGGGCACCGGCGGCACGATCAGCGGTGTCGGCGCGCAGCTGAAGAAAGAAAATCCCGCGGTCAGAGTCATCGCGGTCGAGCCGGAGAACTCCCCGGTACTGTCGGGCGGCGAGGCGGGGCCGACGAAGATTCAAGGCATCGGCGCGGGCTTCGTGCCGAAAAACTTCGATCGCTCGGTCGTGGACGAGATTCGCACCGTGAGTGACCGCGACGCGTACGCGATGAAGGTCCGCCTCGCGAAAGAAGAAGGCTTGCTCGTCGGAATCAGCGCCGGCGCGAACGTCGTGATCGCGAGTCAGCTCGCGAAAGAGCTCGGGCCGGGCGCGAACGTCGTGACGTTCTTGTGCGATACCGGCGAGCGCTACTTCAGTTTGGACGAGTACTTCACATGACAGCGTTGGCTGCCAAACGAGTGCTGCTCGTCGGCGCCGGCGGCTTGGGCTCGCCCGTTGCAACCTTGTTCGCGCGCGCGGGTGTCGGAGCTGTCGAGGTCGCCGATCTAGACCGCATCGAGCTCAGCAACTTGCACCGGCAGACGCTGTATCAACCGTCTGACGTCGGGCTGTCGAAGAGCGCGGTCGCGGCCGCGCGTATCGCAACTGAGGCGCGTCGGACAGGCTCGCCGACGCGGTCGGTAGCGCATGAGATGCGCGTGTATCCGGACCGCGTGCTCGAACTCGTGCACGGCTTCGACCTGGTGGTCGAAGGCTCCGACAACTACCCGACGAAGTTCCTGGTCGCCGACGCGTGCGGCGTCCGAGGGATTCCGTGCGTGCAGGCCGGCGCGGTGCGCTGGGTCGGCTGGGCCTTTGGCAGCATGCCGGGCTCCGCCTGCTTGCGCTGCGTCTTCGAAGACATTCCGGCGGGGCCGGACCAGGGCTGCTCGGTTGCAGGCGTGGTCGGGCCGGTCGTCGGCGTCGTAGGGGCTTTGCAGGCTTCGATCGCGCTCCAGATCTTGCGTGGCGAGACGCACGCCGCCGGCGTCCTTCACCACTACCGCGCGCTCACCGGTTCGCTGCGCAGCTCGCGGGTCGCTCGGTCCAGCGATTGTCCTTTGTGTCTCGGCCGGATTGCCGACATCGACGCGGCCCGCTACTTGCCGCGCTCCTTCGCCGCTTGAGAAAAGGGCGCAGGATTTCCACGCAAGTATTTTCATCAAGGAGAACTGACATGGCCATCACCGTTCGCATCCCCACCCCGCTCCGCACGCTCACCCAAGGCAAAGACGAAGTCGAAGCCAAGGGCAAGAACGTCCGCGACATCATCGACGACCTCGAGAAGAACTTCCCGGGCTTCAAGGAGCGCTTGCTCGACGAAAAAGGCGTCCGCCGCTTCGTGAACATCTATCAGAACGAGGAAGACATCCGGTTTCTCGAGAGCCTCGACACCAAAGTGAAGGATGGCGACTCGATCAGCATCGTGCCTGCGATCGCCGGCGGCGCGGCGGTTTGAAAGGCACGCGTGTTATCCGACGCCGATAAGGCGCTCTATGCGCGCCAGATTCTGCTGCCCGAGCTCGGCCTCGCCGGTCAAGAGCGGCTCGCGGAAGCCGAGGTTCGGATCGCCGCGGGTACGGATTCGCGCGTGACGATGGTTGCGCGCGACTACCTGACTCGCGCGGGCGTCGCTGGCGGTGTGCAGCGGACGGCGGCGCTGGACCTGCCCGCCGTTACGCAGTTGGACGTGGAGCGCACCGCCGGCGACGGCGCGCTCGAGGATTGCGCGGCCTGGCTACTCGGGTCGTTTGCGGCAGTCGAAGTGATCAAGGCCGCAGCGGGTGTGGGCACGCCTGCGGTGTTCGATCCTGGCTTCGTGCTCGCTCGGGAGGTGGGTTGATGGCTCGTCCGGCGCGGATGCGTTCGATCGTGGACGCGGTGGGGCAAACCCCGTTGTTGCGCTTGCATCACGTCGGGCGCGATGCGCCCAAGGCGAAGGTGTACTTGAAGCTCGAGTACACGAACCCCGGCGGCTCGGTGAAAGATCGACCGGCGCTGCAGATGATGAAAGACGCGATCGCAGACGGCCGGCTGACGAAAGACAAGATCCTGATCGATGCTACGAGCGGCAACACCGGCGTTGCGTATTCGATCTTCGGTGCGGCGCTCGGGTATCGCATCGCGCTCGTCATGCCAGCGAACGTGTCGCAAGCGCGCAAGAACATCACGAAGGCGTACGGCACCGAGCTGATCTTCAGCGATCCAATGGAAGGCTCGGACGGTGCGATCCGGCTGTGCCGCAAGCTCGTCGACGAGAATCCGGACAAGTACTTTTACTCGGACCAGTACCGAAACCCGAGCAATCCGCGCGCGCATTACCTCGGCACGGGCGCCGAGATCCTCGAGCAGGTCGGCTCTGAGATCACGCACTTCGTGACTGGGCTCGGCACGTCGGGCACGTGTATGGGTGTGACGCGCCGGCTGCACGAGTTCGAGCGGAAGATCATCTGCGTCGCGGCCGAACCGGCGGAAGCACTGCACGGCCTCGAAGGCTTGAAGCACATGGGTTCGTCGATCGTGCCGGAGATCTACGACGAACACTTGCCGGACGAGCACATCGCGATCAAGACCGAAGACGGTTGGGACATGGCCGATCGCCTGGCGAGCGAAGAAGGTTTGCACGTCGGGCATTCGACCGGCGCGAACGTGTTTGCGGCGCTCGAGCTCGCAAAGCGCAGCGTCGACGGCGTGGTGGTCACGATCGCGTGCGACCGTGGCGACCGCTACTTCGCGCCGATGCGTTGGGAGAAGCACTATGAGTGGTGAAGCAGCTTGGATCACGGGTGACTTGAGCATTCCCAAGGACCTGCTCGAGTCGATTCACGCCCACGCGCTCGAGTGCTACCCGAACGAGTGTTGCGGGTTCATCAGCGGGCCGGCGTCCGAGCCCTTGCAGCTGACGGCGGCTGCGCGCGAAGAGAACCTCGCGGACAAGTTCCACGCGCTGGATCCGGTGACGTTCCCGCGCACGGGTCGGACGTACTTCAAGATCAACGAGATGCGGGCTGCGCGCGCGTTCGAACAGGGCGAAAAGTCCGGGGCTCCGATCAAGGTCATCTACCACTCGCACTGCGATGCCGGCGCGTACTTTTCCGAGGAAGACGCGGCGACGTTCGCCTCGGACAAGCAGCTGATGTGGCCCTGCGCGTTCGTCGTGGTCAGCGTGCAGGCTGGTCGCGTCGCGGAGACCAAGCTCTGGGTGCACGCGCCTGGCACGAACGAATTTCGAGAGTCCACACTCGACGTACGATGAACCACGAGGTCGTCGAGCTCGCGTGCGACCTATTGATCCTCGGTGGTGGAGCCGCTGGCTGCATCGCTGCGGTCGAAGCTCGCGAGCGCGACCCGAGCTTGCGCGTGATCGTGATGGAGAAGGCGCACGTGTACCGGAGCGGGTGCCTCGCTGCGGGGATCTCCGCGCTGAACGCGTACCTCACCGAGGGTGAGACCCCCGAGTCGTTTCTGCGCTACACGATTCGCGAGACGGTCGGCGTCGTTCGCGACGACCTGACGCTCACGATGGCGCAAGAGCTGAACGCGCAAGTGAAGCGCGTCGAAGAGTGGGGGTTGCCGATCCCGCGCGACGAGATCGGGCATCCACTCAAGCGGGGTCGCGCTTCGATCAAGATCTTCGGCGAGCGGATCAAACCGATCATCGGGAAGCGCGCCGAAGCCTCCGGCGCGGTGATCTTGAACCGTGTGAATGCGACTGGGCTCGCAGTCACCGGTGGGCGCGTGGTCGGCGCGTTCGGATTCAGCACGCGCGATGGCCGCTTCTACGCCGTGCGCGCGAAGACGGTGCTGGTGTCGACCGGCGGTGCGGCAGGGCTCTACCGCCCGAACAACCCGGGGATGGCCGCGCATCGCATGTGGTATTCGCCGTTCAACACCGGCGCCGGCTTCGCGATGGGCTTGCGGCGCGGCGCTGAAATGACGTCGTTCGAGTTTCGATTCATTCCGCTGCGCGTCAAAGACGCGATCGCGCCGACCGGGGAGATCGCGCAGTGGCTCGGCGCGCAGCAGATCAATGCGCTCGGCGAGCCCTACTTGGAGAAGTACTACCAGCACCTCGGCGGCAAGCGAATGCTGACGCAGGATCGCTTGTACGCGACGTTGATGGAGTACCGCGCCGGTCGCGGGCCTTGCTACTTGGATCTGCGCGGCGTAAACGCGCGCAAGCTCGATGGGACGATCACCGCGTATCTGTCGATGGCGCCGTCGTCCGCAATGATCATGGCCGACGAGGCGTACTACGCGAAGCAGGGCGGGCAGATGGCACCGATCGAGATCGCGGGTGGCGAACCGCACGTGGTCGGCGGGCACGGTTTGTCGGGCTACTGGATCGATCCGCAACGCCGCACCACCCTGCCCGGCTTGTACGCAGCGGGCGACGTCGCGGGTGGAACGCCAAAGAAGTATGCGTCCGGTGCGTGGGCAGAAGCCGTGATCGCAGTGCGTGAAATGATCGAGGAGGTTCGGGATGCCGCAGAGCCGGTGATCGACGCAGCCGATCTCGCGCGCGAACGCGAACGCGTGTACGCGCCGACCGATCGTCCAGGCGGCGTTCCGGCGCGCGACGTCGAAGAGCGCCTGCAGAAGGTCATGGACGAATACGCGGGTGGCATCAGCGTGCAATACGGGTATGCGGAAGGCACCTTGCGGCTCGCGAAGCTCCACTTGGGTCGCTTGCGCGACGAGCTCGCGGCCTTGAGCGCGACTACGCCGTACGAGCTGATGCATTGCCACGAGGTGATCGATCGCGTGGACGTCGCGCAAACGTTGGTCGCGCACATGACGCACCGGCGCGAGACACGCTGGCATTGTTATCAAGAGCGGCTCGACTACCCGGAGCGCGACGACGCGCGGTTCATGGTGTTCGTGAACAGCGTGCGCGAGAACGGCGAAGACAAGATCATCGAACGCCCGGTCGAGCGCGCGGCGATCGACGTCGTGTTGCCGGAGCTTTCGGACGGCGCGTTGATCCGCGGTGCGTACAGCGAACGACCGCCGCGGCCGAGTGGTGAGGAATGATGCCGGGTTGCCGCGGACGCGCGTGGGGTCTAGAGACTTGAGATGGGCATCTTCGTCGACGAAAACGTCTGCAATCGCTGCGGCACGGCCGATGAGCCGATGTGCGTGCGCGATTGTCCCGGCGACTTGATGTTCATCAAAGAGAACAACAAGGCTTCGATCACCGACAATCGCGAGTGCTGGGACTGCGCCGCGTGCGTGAAGGTGTGCCCGACGCAGGCGATTCACATGCAGTTGCCCACGAGTCTCGTCGTGCGCGGCGTCACGCTGAAGGGGCGCGCGCTGAAGCACAAGACGACCTGGTCGATTCGGTTACGCAACGGTGAGGTGCGGAACTACGAAACTCCGAGCACCGGGCGGCCGCCGTTCACGCCGTCTCTGTAACGGACAGCCTTTGGTCCTGCACGGCTTGAAACTCAATCTGCGTCGCGTTACTGCGGGCGCATGATCGACCACATGAGCATTCAGGTTCTCGACTACGAGAAGTCAAAAGCGTTTTACACGCAAGCGCTCGGACCGCTCGGTTACTCCGTCGTCATGGAGATCACCCGCGACCAGGTTCCGGAGCTCCCGTCTTCGGCCGTCTGCGGGCTCGGCGAGGAGAGGCCTGATTTCTGGTTGGCCGGTGCGAAGGCGCCGACGTCGCCGCAGCACCTCGCGTTTCGTGCGCCGAGTCGCTCGAGCGTCGATGCGTTTTTCAAGGCTGCGCTCGCGGCGGGTGCGAAGTCGAACGGCGAACCGGGTGTGCGCGCGCACTACCACCCGAACTACTACGGCGCGTTCGTGATCGACATCAACGGTCACAACTTGGAAGCCGTCTGCCACGACCCAGCCTGATCGCTACTGCAGGATGCGCAGGGCTGCGTTCAGCGAACCCGTTCGGTAGCCGGCTAGGTCCAGGCTCACGAAAGTGAAACCTGCGGCCTTGCCGGCCTTCACGATCACTTCGCGCTGCGCGAAGGCTGCCTCGAGCTCGTCCTTAGCGACTTCGATACGGGCGAGGTCCTGATGGTATCGGACTCGAACCTGTCTCAAACCTAATCCATGCAGGGCGTCCTCGAGGACCTCGACCTGCTTCAGTCGCTCCGGCGTCACGCTCGTCCCATAGGGGATGCGCGAGCTCAAGCAGGCCGCCGCCGGCTTGTCCCAGAAGCCCAGGCCCAGCTCCTTCGCGAGCGCTCGTGTCTCTTCCTTGGTGAGACCCACCTCGACCAGCGGGCTCCGAACTCCGGCGTTCTTGGCCGCTTCGAGACCTGGCCGGTAGTCGCCCAGGTCATCGACGTTGGTGCCGTTCACCACGTGTGAGAACCCGAGCTCCTGCCGGATCTGCTCCGTGAGCGTGTAGAGCTCGCTCTTGCAGTAGAAGCAGCGGTTCTCCGGGTTGCTCGCGTAGCGCGGGTCGTGCATCTCGCGACTCTCGATCACGCGGTGGTTCGCCCCGAGCTCGCGGGCGATGCGCTCGGCATCGACGCGCTCGCGCTCGGGAACCGACGGGCTATGCGCGGTCACGCCGAGCGCGTTCCCACCCAAGACCTGGTTCGCGACCGCGAGTACGAACGCACTGTCGAGCCCGCCGCTGTACGCGACGACCACGGACCCAAGTTCGCGAAAGTTTCCGCGCAACCGCTCGAGTTTGGCCTGCATCGGCAAGGGATTTAGCACCCCGAGCGGCCCGCAGCCAAACCCGAGAACAGGGTCAGGCCGGTTCGGCAGGTGTAGGCGGAGTGACCGACTTCGCCTTGTTCCCCGGCGCGTCTTCGGTCCGGATCTCGCGCAGACGGGCCTTCTTGCCCTGCAGATCGCGGAGATAGTACAGGCGCGCGCGGCGGACACGGCCGCTGCTCACGACCTCGAGCTTGTCGATGTTCGGCGACGAAGTCGGGAAAATGCGCTCGACGCCGATGCCGGCCGAGACCTTACGCACGGCAAACGTGCGACCCAGGCCACCGCCCGAACGCCGGATCACGACGCCCTGGAACACCTGAATGCGCTCTTTTTCGCCTTCGGTGATGCGGTAGTGCACGCGCACGGTATCGCCGACGCGAAACGGGGGCAGCGTGCGGCGCTGCTTCGCCTCCAAAGCTTCGATCTGCGGTAGGTACCTGCCCATGACACTCTCCAACGTGCGTGCGCGTTAGCGCCCGAAAAAGGCTCAAAAGAACTGCTAAAACCGGGGCGCTTCATTACCACTACCTGGCGTAGCGGTCAATCGTTCGGGCCAGTTCGCCCAAAAAGCCGGTCGAAGACAATCGCGGCGGCCGCGCGCACCGACAAGTGGTTGTAGTCGCCCACGCCCAGGATCGGCTCGAGCAGCACCTCCGCCCGCGCCAGCACGTCGTCAGTCAGGCCGTGGCCGGTGCCGAACAAGATCAGCCACGGCCGCTCGTCGCGCGCGAGGCGCTCGGCCGCATCGACGAACCGCGTCAGCGTACCGCCGGGCAACGCCCGCGCCGCAGTCGCCATCAGCTGTGGGACCGCACCCTCGCGCTGTTCCACCCAGCGCATGGCCTCGTCGATGCTCTCCGCCGCACACGCGATCGCGAGCGCTTCGCTGCGGTGCGGCATGCGCCGCTTGCCCGCGCCGAGTCGCCAGTGCTCGAGGATGCGCACGACGAGCGCGCGCTGGGCGTCGATCGGCGACACGATCGCCATCCCGCGCAACCCGAACGTGTGCGAGCTGCGCGCGATGTCGTGGACGTCGATGTTCGTGACCGCCGACGACACGGTGTTGCCTTCGCGATCGCGCACGGGATAATGCACGAGCGCGCAGTACACCGGCGCGGTCACAAGTCTTGCTCCGCGTCGTACTTCGCGAGCAACGCGCGATCCTCCGCCGACAGCTGCAGCTTGTCGAACAAGTCGGGTCGCAGCGCGCGGGTCCGCACGAGCGCTTGTTGCCGTCGCCAGCGCGCGATCCGCGCGTGATCGCCGGACAGCAGCACAGCCGGAGCTTCGATCCCGCGAAACACTTTCGGCCGCGTGTAGTGCGGATACTCGAGCACGCCCGCCGCGTGCGACTCTTCGTCGAGCGAGCTCTGATTGCCGAGCATACCGGGCACCAACCGTGCCGTGGCTTCGATGATCGCGAGCGCGGCGATCTCGCCGCCGTTCAGCACGAAATCACCGAGCGAGATCGTCTCGTCGACCAAGCTGCGCACGCGCTCGTCGATGCCTTCATAGCGGCCCGAGATCAACGTGAGCGACGGCAACTGAGCGAGCCGCCGCGCCGCCGCTTGATCGAACGGCTTGCCGGTCGGACTCAAGAGCACTCGGCGCCCACGCGGCCGCGCGTTTTTCTCAGCTTCGGCGTCGAGGTACTCGAGCGCAGCTGCGAGCGGCGGAGGGCTCATCACCATGCCGCTTCCACCGCCGTACGGCGCGTCGTCGACGCTCTGGTGTTTGTCGTTCGTGAAGCGCCGCGGCGAGACGCACTCGAGCTCGACCAGGCCGGTCGCGAGGGCTTTGCCGAGCAATCCGACCTGGACTGCAGCTTCGATCAACTCCGGAAAAATCGTGATGACTTCGTAGCGCACGGCTCAGACTCGCTCGGGCTCCAGATCGCTCAGCCGATCCGCGACGATGTAACCCGCCTCCAGATCGATCCGCACCAGGTAGGGATCGCGCATCGGCACTTCGAGCATCCCTCGTTCGGTCTTCACGCGCAGCACGCTCGCGGCCGGATATTCTTGCACACGCTCGATCGTGCCCTGGGTCGCACCGGAAACGTCGACCAGCTTCATGCCTTCGAGATCGCAGTGATAGAACTCACCATCCGGGAGCGCAGGCAGCTGCGAACGCGCGACGCACAGCTCGGCGCCGCGTAGAGCCTGCGCACGTTCCACCGTGTCGACGCCCTCGAGCCGCACGAGCACGCCCTTCCCGCCCGGCCGTACGTCGTCGACGCGGTAGGTCCGGTGCTGCTCCTTGGCCGCTCGCAGCTGCACCGCTCCGAGATCGAACAGTAGCTCCGACTCGGGGTTGTGCAGCTTGACCCGTAGCTCGCCGCGCACCCCGTGCGTGCCCATCACGATGCCGAGCGCAACCCAGCGCTCGTTCGTGGGGCTCGCGACGGGAGCGTGCGCCCGACCGGACTTGCGCCCAGGTCTTCGTGGCCCCGTGCGACGCGGAAGCTCCATCTGCGCCCGCGCGCCCCGACTACTCGAGGATCTCGAGCACTGCGCGCTTGGCGTGCTTCGCCGAGGTCGCAGCCAACAGCGTACGCAATGCGCGCGCGGTGCGGCCGTCTTTACCGATCACTTTGCCCAAGTCCGAGGGCGCGACCGTCAGCTCGACGACCACGGTTTTTTCACCCTCGACGACTTCCACCTGAACTTCTTCCGGATCGTCGACGAGCGCTTTGGCGATGAAGGCAACGATCTCTTTCAAATCTTCCATTCGGCCATTCAGCTGGCAGCCGGCACTTTGAGTTGCTCGCGCATCACTTTGGCCAGCGACTCAGAGAGCTTCGCACCGCGGCCGACCCAGTGCGAGAGGCGGTCGCGATCGATCTTGGCTTGCAGCATCGGCTTGGAAGGATCGTACGTCCCGATCTGTTCGAGGAAACGACCGTCGCGCGGGTTCTCCGCGTCGGTCACTACGATGTGGTAAAACGGGCGCTTCTTGGCGCCGAAGCGGGCGAAACGAATCTTGACCATGGCGTACGTTGTTCCTCTGACAGCGAACCGAGAACCAGCAGAGCCGCTTCGAGCGGATGCCGAGTGAGCCGAAGATGGCTGAATCAGGAAGCGGCGTGCGTGTGACGCACTGCCCTGAAACCCACGCCGGAGCGGGGCCACGCAAGCTACTCGCGGGTCTGGGGGGCGTCAAGTGCGCGCGCGCGGCATCGCCGGGCGATCCGGCCCCAAAACAGCCTGCCCGCAGGGGCATGGCCACTCGAGGCCGCCAGCTGGCTCTGGCCGTGGTGTCGTTGCTCGCGTCGCTGGGGGCGTTCGGCTGTGGTGATCGGGAGCGGTCGGCTTCGACGGCGCAGGCCCCGCGGCCGACACCGGCGCTCCGCATCGTCGCCCTGACGGATCTGGCCGGTGCGCTCGAGCCATGTGGGTGTCAGAGCCGGCCTCTCGGAGGGATGGACAAGGCATCGGCCAAGCTGGCGCAGCTCCGCGCGGACAAGACGCCGATGTTGCTCGTAGCAGCGGGGGACCTGTGGTTCGGCGATGTCCCCGAAGGCGCACTGCCGGGAATGGACGCCTCGACGCAAGAGCGTTGGAAAGCCGAGACCGTCATCGACATTCTCAACCGCTGGGGCCTCGCGGCTGCGGTGCCCGGGCGGCGAGACCTTCGCTTGGGCAAGCCCGTGTTCGATCAGCTCGCGTCGCGCGCGAAGTTTCGCTTGTTGCCGGCCGTTGCTCCTCCGGGCGGCGAGGCCCCGCTCAGCGCGAGTTGGGTGACGAGCGTCGGCGGCGTTCGGGTCGGCCTCGTGGGCGCGACCACTGCGCTCGCGAGTGGCGAGCTCGACAGCGCGCAGCAGCGGCAGCTGATAGCGGCGCTGCAGCGCGACGCGAAGAGTGCGCGCGAGCAAGGTGCTCAAGTCGTCGTCGCTTTGCTCAGCATGGATCAACGCACCGGGCGCCGGATCGCCGGTGCGATCCCGGAGCTCGACTTCGTCGTGCAAGGTGGGCTCGACAGCTCGGAAGTGCCCGCGCCGAGCCGCGCCGGCGAAGCTGTGATCCTGCGCGCCGCGCGCAACGGCGAAGGGTTGCTGGTCGTCGACCTCTACCCGCGCAACGGCGCGAAGTACGAAGACGTGAGCGCGTGGACGCGGCGCGACCAAAACACGTCACTGACCGGCCGGATTCAAGAGCTCGACGCGAAGATTCGCGGCTGGGAAAACGATGCGACGATCGATCGCGGGCTCGTCGACCAGCAGCGGGCGAAGCTGGTCGAGTTACGCGCGGAAGCGAAGCGACTCGAGAGTCCACCGTCCCCAGCTTCGGCCGCATTCGATGCGCGCTTCGTCGAGCTCGCGCCGGAAGTGAAGCCGGATCCCGAGATCGCTTCGTGGATGGACGCCTTCGACGCGCGCTTGAACGATCACAACCGCACGGCGTTTGCTGCGGTGCGCGCACCCGAAGCACCCGCCGGGACTGCGCACTACGAAGGATCGGACGCGTGTAAGAGTTGTCACGCGCCGGCCTACGCGTGGTGGAAAGAGACGCAGCACGGGCGCGCGTATACGACGCTGGAGACGCGGCACAAGCAGTTCAACTTGAGCTGCGTCGGCTGCCACGTCACCGGCTACGCGAAGCCGGGTGGTGCTGCGGTCGTTCAAAATCAAGGCCTGACTCACGTCGGATGCGAGAGCTGTCACGGCGCAGCCAGCTTGCACGTCGCGGAACCGGACACCGAGCCGGCGCGCGGGCTGACGAAGTCGCCGGCGGTCGCAGTTTGCAAGGAGTGCCACACACCCGAGCACAGCGATAAGTTCGAGTTCGATACCTACGTCGCGCGCTTGCGAGCGCCGGGCCACGGCCTTCCAGCGAAGTCGCCGTAAAGTTTTTCTGGCCTCGGTGCCGCTTCGCTCAGTACAACAATGCATGATGCGCGGCTCCTCGCGGCGTTCGGTTCGATTGGGAATCGTCAGCTGCGCCTTATTGTGCGGCTGTGCTGGCGCTGAAACTCCACCGCCGCGCGCACCCGAAAAGATTTCGCGTGCGGCGTCCGAGGCTGGGCCGGCGAACACGCACTTCAATCCGACCGGGTACTACGACAAGCGCGCGTTGTTCGTGCTGACCGGGATCGCGAGCTACTACGGGGACCAGTTCAACGGGCGATCGACTGCAAACGGTGAACGCTACGATCCGGACGCCTATACCGCCGCGCATCGCACGTTGCCGTTCGGCACCATCATTCGTGTCACGCGCAAGACGACTGGCGACTGGGTGCTCGTGCGCGTCAACGACCGCGGACCGTACGGCAAGCGCAAGCGCCTCTTGGATCTGTCGAAGCAGGCCGCGCGGCGGCTCGGCATGTTGCACGACGGAGTTGCGCAGATCCGCGCCGAAGTCCTCGAGGTCGGCCAAAAGTAGGCCGGATGTGGTCTCGCGGTCTCGCGCTCGCCGCTGCGAGCGGCTACTCGATCATCGCGCGTGCGATCACGCGGCGCTGCACTTCGCTCGTGCCTTCGCCGATGCGGCACAAGCGAACGTCGCGGACGTAGCGCTCGACCGGGAACGACCGCATGTAACCGTAACCGCCGTGAATCTGCAGCGCGCGATCACACACGTTCGAGGCGGCTTCCGACGCGAACAGCTTCGCCATGCTCGCCTCGAGCGAAAATGGCTCGCCGCGATCGGCGAGCGACGCCGCGCGCCACAAGAGCAACCGTGCGGCGTCGAGCTCGGTGCGCGAATCGGCGAGCATCCACTGAATGCCCTGAAAGTCCGCGATCGCCTGGCCGAACTGTTTGCGCTCTTTTGCGTAGGTGAGCGCAGCTTCGAGCGCGGCTTCACCGATGCCTAGCGCCATCGCGCCGATGCTGATGCGACCTTTGTCGAGAATCGACATCGCATCCGTGAAGCCCGAGCCTTCGCCACCGACACGCGCTGAATCCGGAACGCGCACGTCTTCGAGCAGCAGCTCCGCAGTATCGCTCGCGCGCACGCCGTATTTGCCGCGGAGCTTGTGTGCAGTGAAACCTTTGGTACCCGGCTCGATCGCAAATGCCGTGATGCCGCGATGCTTCGCGTCGCGATTCGTCGATGCGAGCACGACCGTGACGCCGGCAACCGAGCCTTGCGTGATGAACATCTTGGACCCGTTCAGGATCCACTCGCCGTGCTTGAAATCCGCGCGCGTCGCGAGCGACGCTGCATCCGAACCTGAACTTGGCTCCGTCAACGCCCACGCACCGAGCCATTCTCCGGTCGCAAGCTTCGGTAGGTAACGCCGGCGCTGTTCTTCGTTACCGAACGACGCGATGTGCCCGCTGCCCAAACCGTTGTGCGAAGCGACGGTCAAACCCATCGCACCGTCAGCGCGCGAGATCTCTTCGACGATCACCGCGTACGCGAGTGTGTCGAGCCCGGCGCCGCCGTATTGCGGATCGATTTGAATGCCGAGAAAGCCCACTTTCCCGAGCTTCGGCATCAGCGCACGCGGAAACTCTTCGTGCTCGTCCCAGCTGGCGGCGTGCGGAGCGATCTCTTCCGCGGCGAACTCGCGCGCCATCGATTGAATCGTGAGGTGTGTATCGGGGAGGTCGAAATCCATGGTGGGGTTTGGGACCCTCTTTCAAGATGACCGGTGGGTTACGGACGGTCAAGGAAGGCTCCGAGCGACCCCAATGGCGTGTGGTGTGTGTTTTCGAACGCTCCTCACGGCGTGGTAGGTTGGAGCGTGCACCTGCCGACGACGACCGAGCCTGCCGAACGGGTTCGCGCGCTGCTCGAAACGTTGCGTGACGCAGAAGCGAGCCCGAAAGTCGCAGCGCAACCGCGCGATGAGTCCGGGCTGATCGAACGCGCGAGCGTCGCGCTCGCAGAAGAGCTCGCGCGCGACGTCGAACGCGAAACGAAGCGAAGCGAGCGCAGCCGCCATGCGCTGCTGGCGCGACTCGCAGGAGATCGCGCCGGGCAAGCGTTCACGACGAGCCTCACCGATCGCGCGTATCGCAGCCACGACAGCGGACGCATCGTCGACGTCGCGCGGCAGTTGCTGCGGCGGCTGGGTATTCCAGGGTATTTGCCGACCGCTGCGCGCGCGCAGCTGAAGCTGCTCCTTCACGCAGGCCCGTTCGTGCCGGAGCTCGCTTCGCGCGGGATGCTGCACCGATTGCGCAGCGAGACGCGCGACGTCGTGCTCGACGCTTCGCCGGAAGCGGTGCGCGCACACTTGACCGAACGCTACGCGCAAGGCGTGCGCGTGAACCTCAACTACTTGGGCGAAGCCGTGCTCGGTGAGCGCGCTGCCGCCGTTCGCTGCGACGAATACCTGGCGTTGCTCGCGCGGCCCGAGGTGCGCGCGATCTCGGTCAAGCTGTCGTCGATCGTGCGGCCGTTCGAGCTTCTCGCTTGGGAGGAGACGCTCGAGGAGCTCCGCCCCCGCTTGCGAAGTGTATATCGCGCGGCGCTCCAGCACCGCTATCCAGGCGAGCGCGGACCGACACCGAAGCTCGTGAGCCTCGACATGGAGGCGTATCGGGACCTCGAGCTGACGTTCGGGTTGTTTCGGGGGCTACTCGACGAGCCCGAGCTGATGCCGCTGCCGGCGTGTTTGGTGCTGCAGGCATACCTACCGGATGCGTTCGCACTGCAGCGCGAGCTGACTCGCTGGGCGCAAGATCGCGTCGCGCGGGGCGGTGCCCCGGTGCGATTACGGCTCGTGAAGGGCGCAAATCTCGCGGCCGAGCAGGTCGAATCCGCTGCGCGCGGCTGGGCGCTGCCGATGTTCGGCTCGAAGCTCGAAGTCGACGCGAACTACAAACGCATGCTCGAGTACGCGTGTCGACCGGAGCACGCGCGCGCACTCGAGCTGGGCATCGCGAGCCACAACTTGTTCGACATCGCGCTCGGGCTAGTTCTGCGCGCCTATCACGGGGTCGAAGCGCACGTCGGGTTCGAGTTGCTCGAAGGCATGGCGGATCCGCTGCGGCGTGTGCTGTCGACGTTGAGCGACGACGTGCTCGTGTACTGCCCGATCGTCGATGCGGGCTCGATGCAGACCGCGATCGCGTACTTGATGCGGCGGCTCGACGAAAACCTCGCGCCCGAAAACTTCTTGCGGAAGAGCTTTTCGATGCGCGCGGGCGACGTCGACTGGCAGCGTGAACGCGAGCGCTTCACGACGGCGTTCGAGATGCGCAACGCGCTCCCGGACGCATCGCCTCGAACGCAAGACCGCAGTCGACCCGCCGAGCCACTTCCCGCGACAGCACCGTTCTCGAACGAGCCGGACACGGATTTTGCGCTCGCGCCAAATCGACGGTGGATTTGGTCGATCTTGGAGAAGTGGCGCAGCGCAGATTGCATCGAGCTTCCCGCGACGGGAGCGACTCAGAGCCGCGAGCGCGAGTTTGGCTTCGATCCTTCGCGACCGGAGGTTCGGCCGTACAGCTACGCGCTCGCGACTCCGGCGGACATCGAGCGCGTGCTCAGCGTGGCGAGTACGGCCGCTGCAAAGCTCGCGACGAGTGGCGCGGAAGAACGCGCCGGTTGGCTTGGCGCAATCGCGCGCGAGCTCCGGGCCGCCCGCGGCGAGCTCATCGCGGCGATGGTCCTCGATGCGGGTAAACGGGTCGAGCAAGCAGACGCCGAGGTCTCGGAGGCGATCGATTTCGCGGAGTACTACGCGCGTTCGTTTCTCGAGCATGCGTCATCGCCGCGCTATCGACTGAAGCCGCGCGGAGTGGTCCTGGTCACGCCGCCGTGGAACTTTCCTCTCGCGATCCCAGCCGGCGGCGTGCTCGCGGGCCTGGTCGCTGGCAACGCGGTGATCCTGAAGCCTGCCCTCGAGACCGTGCTCGTCGCACAACGATTGGCTGAAGCGTGTTGGCGCGCCGGCGTGCCGCACGAGGCGCTGCAGTTCGTGGCGTGCGCGGACGAGGTGGGCTCGAAGCTCGTCTCGGATTCGCGCGTCGGCGCAGTCGTGCTCACCGGCGCGAGCTCGACCGCACGCTTGTTTCAAACGCTGCGACCGGGTCTTCGGTTGTTCGCCGAGACGGGCGGCAAAAACGCCGTGATCGTGACTGCAGCAGCCGACCGCGACGCTGCGATCAAAGACGTGCTGCATTCGGCGTTTGGGCACTCCGGTCAAAAGTGCAGTGCCGCGAGTCTCTTGATCTGCGAGGCCGAGGTCTACGACGACCCGAGCTTTCGCGAGGTGCTGGGCGATGCAGTCGCGAGCTTGCCGGTTGGATCGGCTTGGGACTTGCGTTCGATCGTGACGCCGCTGATTCAGCCGCCCGGGCCTGCACTCGCGCGCGCGCTGAACGGCCTGGCGCCGGGTGAGAAGTGGCTGGTCGAGCCGCGCATCGATCCGGCGAATCCGCGCCTCGTGAGCCCCGGAGTAAAGTTCGACGTCGCCGCCGGCAGCTTCACGCACACGACCGAGTTGTTCGGGCCCGTGCTGGCGGTGATGCGCGCGGACGATCTCGAGCACGCACTCTCGCTTGCAAACGCGACGAGCTACGGACTGACCGCCGGGCTGTTCTCGCTCGATGAGCGCGAACAGCTGCGCTGGTCGGACCGCATGCAAGCCGGCAACCTGTACGTGAACCGACCCGTCACGGGTGCGATCGTGAGGCGGCAGCCGTTTGGCGGTTGGAAGGCGTCGAGCTTTGGCCCCGGTGCGAAAGCCGGCGGTCCGAACTACGTCTTGCAGCTGTGCGAAGTCTGCGACGGAGACGACGAAACGCCAGTGGCAGTGCCCGCCCCAGCGGCGGCGCAGCTCGTCGGGCACGTTCGCAAGCAGCTCGCGGCGGCGGAGCAAAACTTCCTTGCACGGCGCGCCTGCAGCTACGCGCAGGCTCACTCCCACTTCGCGCGGTCGCACGATCCGAGCGCCCTCCCCGGCGAGCGGAACTTGTTTCGCTATCTGCCTTGCGATGCGCTGCTGATTCGTGTGGCTCCAGATGCCGTGATCGGTGACGTGTTACTCGCATGCGTCGCGGGGTTGACCGCGGGTGCGAAGATCACGCTGAGCCTGCATCCCCAGCTCGCCGCCGAGGGCGACTGGCTGAGCGCGATGCCCCACATCGCAAGCGTCGTCGAGGATGCTGCCGCGGTCGCGGCGCGGGTCGGGAAGTACGAGCGGATTCGGAACATCGGCGGCGTCGAACCTGCGCTCCGGTCGGCCGCGGAAGAAGCTGGCGTACATATCGCGAGCGAGCCGGTGCTGCATGCCGGTCGCATCGAGATTCTCCACTACGTGCGCGAGCAGAGCTTGTCGGTCCTCACGCACCGCTACGGCAGCTTGCACGCCGAGGAGTTGTCGCCGTTTCGCGCGACGTGATCGCAGCTGTTGGCGGCTACAGCGCTTCGGCGAGCGTGCTCGAGTACCACATCCCGCCTAGATCCATCACGAACGCGACGCAGTTGTTCTCCGCGAACACGAAGCCATCGCCATCGAGCGGGTGATTGAGATCTGCATCCGTGTACGAAGCCGTCGCCATTCCGTTCATCAGCTCGAACGTCCAATATCCCGGGGATCCACCGCCCCCTGGGTATGGCGGATAGTCCGATGTGACTTCACAAGGCGCCGTCAGTGCGCCTTGCGTGATCGCGGGATAATACGCCGAGAACTGCGGCGACTCGTTTGCACCGAGCAACGCGTAACACCCCACTTCGATGTCGTCGTTCGAGTAGCGCATGATGGTGTAAGCGACGACCGTATCCACGCTGCCGTCTTCGCCGAGCGTCGCTCCATCGAGAAGGTCCAACTGAGCTCCGCAACTGACGTAGCCAGCCGGGCGATAACTCGAACCGCCGCCGACGCTATTTGCAGTTGAACCCGGCGCACCGGCTGGACCGCGCGCACCGTCCGCACCTTTAGGCCCGCTCGTGCCGTTGGGTCCTTCGGGACCGGTTGTGCCCATCGCACCTTGCAAACCCATCAGGCCTTGTTCGCCCATCGGACCTTGGAGACCGAGCTCGCCGTCGATGCCGTCCTTCCCGTCGTCGCCGTCTTCACCGGCAGGTCCGCGCTCGCCTTGGCAAGCCGCGCAAAACAAAGCGCACGCGATCATCGTTCGTCGCATCTTTCGCTCCGTTCGAAATGTATAGGACATCCATGAGACTCGCAGACCACTGCAGCTGCGGGCGTTCCCACCAAATACGTTAGAGGCATGTGCCGCATGATTTCAATAAAGGCGTGCGTCCCGCGGTAGCGTCGAAAGCCGCCATCGGCCGCATCCCCTCAGCGCGTGCGGGCGGCGAGCGCTTCGAGCGCTTCGGCAAAGCCTGTCTTGGCCACGAAGCCGAGCCGCTGCTCCGCGCGCGTCGCGTCGTATACGCGATCAATCGACTCGAACATCGTCCAGCCCAGGCGCTCGTAGACCGCGCGATACGCTGGAAAGTAGCGTTCGACGACGGCGGGAGCATCCGCGATCAGCTGTTCGCAATCCGCGCGCGCGAACGGGGTCTTTGCCGAGATGATGAACGTGTCGAAGCCGAGGGCGGGTGCGCGATCGAGGGCGCGTACGTGCGCGTCGGCCGCGTCTTCCACCATCAAACGGCGGAACAGCAGCTCGTTGCACTTCGTGTTCGGATCCGACTGCGCGATCGTGTGTGCCATGTCGTCAGCTTCGGGAAAGAAGCGACTCGTGCGCAGGATCAACAGCGACAATCCGTGCAGCTCGTGAAACAGCCGGCACAAGTGTTCGGCGGATAACTTGGAGACGCCGTAGATGTTGCGCGGCAAAAGCGGCGCGAGCTCTTCCGTGATCCAAGTCGCCGCTTTGGCACCGTACGATCGCATCGATCACGTGCTGCTGCAGCAGCTCGCGCACGAGCGAGCGGTCTTCGATACTGCCGATGACACTCGTCATTGGTGATGCGACCGGATCGAGTCCGATCACGAAGTGCCCGTCGCGCCGAAGCTTCGGAACGAGTGCTTGTCCCAACCAGCCTGCTGCTCCAGTGACGAGTACCCGCACGATCCGACTCCCGCGTGAGAAAAGCGCGGGGATATAGCACGCGTTTTACAAACGTTCGTGGCGCAAGCCGGTGCTCGTCAGGATGCCGACTGCAAGCGGCTTCAGCAGCAACAACCCATCGCGATCGAACAGCCGCCCCGCCACCCACGCGATTCGCAGTGGACGCTGCGGGTGGTCGCTCGCAGTCGCCGTGCCTTCGCTGAGTGCAATGAACCGATCGAGCGCGCCCGAGTCGTCGTCGACGCCGATCGGCAGCGGCGGCCCGCGATCGAGAATCAGCGCCGGAATAGGCGTCAGCTCGAGCGAGTCCGGCATCACGAGCGCAAACGGCTCGGACAGCGCCCCCTGACGCGAGAGCGACTCGCGGTACGCCGCAGCCAGTGCTTGCGAGTCGCGTTGCGCCCACGCCGCGAGCAAGTCCCAGCTCGCGCGGTCGATGCTCGGCGTCGTCGTGTACTGCAGCAAATGCATCCGATGCGGCGCTGCGCCTTGCTCCACTTCCGCAAAGCCCACCCCGATCAAGCGCGGACAACCGCCGACCGATGCGAGATGTGCGCGCCGCGGCCGTTCCTCGCGATAGCTCTCACCCGAGTTGAGGTCGACCAGATACCGCCGTTCGATCTGCTGGCGCTCGCCGCCATTCAACCACTCGCGCGCAACTTCGAGCAGGAGCCGATCGCTCACGCGCGTCATCCCGAACCCGTGTGTATCGCCGAGCCAAGTCACGAGCCGCTCTTGCGCGTCTTCACCGGGATGCGCTTCACGCAAGTCCGCTGCGACCGCGCCCGCCGCCGCGAGCGCGTGGGCGATGAGTGCGACGTCGCGCTGATCGATCGCATCTCGGACGCGGCCGATCCAGCGCGCGACTCCGAGTGGCAGCGGCGTACCGGCTTCGCGTGCCACGCGCGACAGCATCTCACTCACCGATGCACTGTGCTCGGCGAGCAAACCCGAACGGACGAGCGCAGTCACCGCATCTTCGAGCGCTTCCGCGAGCGCGGGCGGGTTTGCACGCGGCGGCGCAGGCCGCGCTTCGATCGGCCGCACATCGAGAGGTATCGATGCGCGCGCCGGCAGCGAATCGAGCGCGAGAACCGTCGGACTAGCCGCGCGTGCTTCGATCAACGTCGAGCGCTCAGTGCCGGCACTACGCGGCTCGATCGACCCGCCCCGCTCGCGCTCGACCAACACTCGCTCAAGGCGCGGCGAAGACCGTTTGGTCGCTCCGGACACCGGCAGCTGCAAGGTCTGTGGCTCGACCAACCAACGCATCGCGTGCTGTGCGTGCGCACAGCGCTGAACGCCGCAGGTGCAGCTCGTCTGCAGCTGACCGCTGCGCAGCCGCAACACGACCACTTCCGTCTGATCGCCGATCCGCACGTCGACGCTCATGCGTTCGACCGCAGCTTCGGGCAATGAGTCTTCGGTTTGCTCGCCGAGCGCTTGCAACATTCGCTCGGCGGCTCGCTTCAAGGCTTCCATCCACGTTCTCGTGCGATCTGCAGCTCGAGACGCTCTTGCAACGCAAACCGCACCTCGGGCACCGCCTTTCGGAGATCATAGCCCAAGACCTCCTCGACTAGGCTGCGCGCGATGTCGAGACGCCCTTCCCGTTCCATCGCTTCGGCACGGCGCAGGTACGTTTGCGCGAGCGCGGTGATGGCGTGGCCGTCGCCCTCGAGCTCGTAGCGATCGATGTCGACCGCCCTGCGAAATGCTGCCAATGCCTGCGGGATCTGGCCCAGCCGCGCGTAAAGCAGCGCGAGCGCCAGCACCGGCGCGTTCCACTCCGGTCGCAGCGCCGCTGCCGCTTCGAAGCGCGCGATCGCCCGCAGGGTCGCACCACACACCAGCCACAGATAGGCGAACACGTGGTACAGGCGCGCTCGCACACGCACCGTCGCCGGATCGCGCGAACGCGCCCGAGCCACCATCTTGTTCGTGTCCCAAGCGAGGCTCGCGGCTTGTTGCGACGGCGCTTCTTCGCCGAGCAGCTCCATCCGCGCGCGGATCGAGAGCTCGGCATCTTCGATGTGGGCTCGTTCGGCCGAACGCTGTACGCGCGTCCGCAGCGCGCCGAGCGGCACGAGCGCGCGACCATCGCCGATCCGCCCGAGCGCGCTCACCGCCGCATGGACGACAGCGTCATCGCCGTGCTCGAGCAACTCGGTGAGGTGTTGCGCGTCTTCACCGCCGCCGAGATCACCCAGCCCTTCGAGTGCAGCTGACAGCAGCGCGGGATCGCCCCCCGCGAGCACTTCGCGCGCATAGCCGAGTCCTCGGCCATCGCCGTGACGTCCGAGCGCCGCCGCGAGCACGAGGCGATCGCGGGTCGGCGCCGTGCGCTCGTAGGCATCGCGAAGCAGCGGGAGCACGCGCGGATCCTCGATGCTCGCAAAGGCGCGCACGCACGGGTCGAACGTCTGCGCGTCGCGCAGCAGAAGCAGTGACCGCAAGGCCGGCAGCAGCCGTGGATCGCCGCAGCGCTCGAGCGAGCCGAGCAGGGTCCGCAACCGCGGATCAGAGCCGAGCGACTGCGCGTCCTCGAGCAGCGCCGCGATGTGTCGCACGAGCAGATCCGGCAAGCTACGGATGCGTGCGAGCAACTGGGCGCGCTCTTCGGCATTCAAGCTCGCGATCGGCTCGGCGCTGTCTTCGCCGTCCCAAAACGCAGTGATGCGCGCTTCGACTTGCTCCGCCCGCTCTGCCCGCGTGCGTTGCTCTGCGCGCGCAGCGCGGCCTTCGCCCCCCGGCAACTGCGAGAACAGCTCGCCGATCTCGTGGGCGAGCTCGGTGTGCTGCAACCGTCCGAGCGTATCGAGCACCTGGCGTCGCAGATCGGAAGTCAGTGGCGCCCCGCTCTGCAGAATCTGACCGATGCGCCGCACGCTCGCGCGCCGCTGAAACAGCGACCCGGCGCGGACGACGAGCAGGAGCGTTCGGACGTCGTCGAGTCGATCGACGCTGAGCGCAGGGGTGGGCCCCACGGCAGGGGCGCGCAGCTTGAACGAACGCGATGCGTTCGCCGGGACCGATGGACGACCGATGTTACCTTCGCCGTCGGCGGCAATCACGGTCTCGGCGGAGCCGAGTGGCTCGGTCGGCAGAATCGCGGCGGGTTGTGCCTCGCCGCCCGCAGCTGCAGCCGCACGCTGTGAACGCGCCTGGGGCAGCTCCGGCAGATACGCCTGGGCGACCGCGCGAACCAACGCTTGCGCGAACACTTTGTCTTCAGCTTCGGGCTCGAGACCGAGCATGCGGCGCGCGGGAACGCTGTCCGCACCGCCCGTGCCGTGCTCGAGAATCGAGGATAGTTCCGTGGGTTGTGCGCTACGCCGCGCCGCGCTCATGGAAGATCATCGCCATCGAGGCTGACCTCGACGCGCAGCAACGCCTGGTCGGTTGCGACGTTCAAAGTCACGAAACCGCCCTCGGAGTAAGCTGCGGACAAGAAGCGCGGTTCGCCGACCTTCTCGCGCGGAAGCGACGTAATCACCATCGACTGCGCGCCGCTGCGGAGCGCCGTGCGAACGATCAGAGTCTGATCTTCGTGTGGGACGCAGGCGTAGACGAACGTCTCATCGTCCTCGTCCAAGAGCGCAGCCGGCGCCGAGAGCAATGGTGCGAGCACGCGCGGCTGTGAGCCGGTCTGCAGATGGCTCACGCGATCGCGCACCGCCATCACCGAAACGCCGCGCCCAGGCAACAACTGAACCGACGGATCGACGCCGCTGTCAGCTGCGTCGACCCAACTCCAGCGCCGGCCCGTGTCGCTCGAGCTGCCGAGCACGATCCGGTTCGCGCGCTTCACGAGCGCGCTCAAGCGCCGGTCACCGTCGCTGGCGAACGCGATCACGCTGCCGTCCAGACGCGCCGCAGTGAAGTTCTTGCCGGCGTCGTCGCTGACCGACAGCTGACCCTTCTGATTGCGCGCCCAGATCTTGAGCACACCGCCCGAGTCGGTCAGCGCAACCTGCACCGGCGGATCGGTATCGCGATGCTGCTCGAAGCTGCGCCCGCCATCGAGGGAGACGAACAACCCAGCCGGGGATGCGAGTACGAATACCAAGCGGCCTTCGTAGTCCGCCAGCGCGAGGCTGCGGCCCGGCGGTGCATCGACGGGCAAGCGCGAGAGCCCGCCGCGCGGAGAGCTGCGAAACCAGCCGTCTCCAGCACTCACCAGGATTGTGTTGCCGCGCACGGCGAACGCGAGCGCCGGACCCGGCAGGCTCGCTCCGCGCGTGACCAACGCGGCCTGTGCTGCGAGCTGCTTCCACGGCTGGCCGGGAACGAGCTCGAGTGTGGCCTCGTCAGCCAAGCTCACGCCGGAGAGCTCCTCGATGTTTTCGGTGACGAACCCTTCTGCCTCCTCTTCGGCGGCGGTATCGAGATCGGGCAAACTTCCGAGCTCGAGATCGTCGAGGTCTGTCTCGTCTTCGACGCCTTCCGCACCGCCGTCGTCCAGATTCGGCAGCGCGTCTTCATCGAGGTCGGCGTCGAGATCGTCGTCCCCCTCCGACGTCTCGTCGTCGCCGAGGTAGCCGTACTCTTCGCCGGAGATCACTTCGGCTTCGGCGCCCGGCAACTCCTCATCGGAAGGCTCGGAGTCGAGGGTCCAACGCTCTCCCTCGCCCGCGTCATCGAGCTCGAGATCGTCGCCGCTGTCTTCGAACCCAAAGTCGGTGTCGGAACCGACGTCGTCTTCATCGTCAGCGCCGTCGAGCCCGAGATCGGAGTCGTCGTCCGGATCAAAGTTCTCGTCGTCGCGCGCGCTCTTCTCATCCTCGTCCGGAACGTCCCAGCCGAGATCATCCAGATCCGTAGGCGGTTCGCGACTGATGGGACCGGATGGCGCTTCACCGAACCGAAGCGGACCTGCCGTGTCGATTCGAGAGGGGGCGGGCGTGAGCATGCTTCGTAATTTTAGCCCTCTGAGACGTCCGGGGCCAAGTGGCAAAAAAGAACGACGCCGGTGTCTCACTTCAGCTTTCGGCGCGTTTGGCCGAGCGGCCGAGTCTCCCCATGACTTGTTGGAGATCCTCCCAAACCACGCGCTTGAATTCGGGACTGCGGAGCAAAAACGCGGGGTGATATGTGGGCGTCACCGGGATACCACGCCAGGCGCCAAAGCGACCGCGCCACGGCCCGGTCACGTCGGCGACTCCCAGCGCCTGCGCGGCACAGCGGCCGAGCGCGACGATGTACTTGGGAGCCACGCAGTCGAGTTGTGGCACCAGGTAGCGCGAGCAGGCCAGCATCTCCTCCGGCCGCGGGGTGCGATTCTCCGGGGGCCGGCACTTCACGACGTTGCAAATGTAGACGTCGTCGCGGCCGTAGCCCATGGCTGCGACCATCTTGTCGAGCAGCTGGCCGGCGGCACCGACGAACGGCAATCCCTGAATGTCCTCATCGCGACCAGGGCCTTCACCGACAAAAGCGATCTCCGCCAGAGCGGACCCTCGTGCGAAAACGTTCTTTTGACGTTTTTCGTGGAGGACGCAGGCAGTGCATGTAGCCGCTTCGTGCGCCAGCACTTCGAGGCGATGAACTCGCTCTTCGGGCGGGATCGCCGCTGCCGGCTGCGCGTTGATACTGGATGCGATCGCATTCGAAGCGGGCGGCTCGGGCCGGCGAGGCGATTCTAGATCTTGTGCGGCGCGCGCTACGCGGGGTGCTGTGAGCGGCGGAGCCGGCGTGGCGAGCTCGTGCGGCGCACGGGAGTAAGGCAACAACTGAACACCGGAGCTACCACACGCGCGCTCGAACTCGAGCTGAGAGCGCGTCGCCTGTAAGAGCACTCGCAGCTCTTCGCGCAGATCGGGCGTGAGCGACATCTGTGCGCGTCATAGAAGCTCGGCGCTCGATCCGCAAGCGTGCTCGCCCGGCGACGGGTCCCAGTGTGGCAAGTGGGCGACACGCGCACTTCGGTTGACTTGCAACACGCCACGCTGCTAGCGTTTTTCGACTCTTTGGAGGGACGTGCTCCGTGCCAGGTCAAGCGCGCATCCTCGCCGCCGGAACATCCGACGTCGGACGGAAGCGCACCCACAACGAAGATTTTTTCGCCCTCGTAGAGTCGGAGCACCTCTATCTGGTGGCGGACGGAATGGGTGGCCATTCCTCCGGTGAAGTCGCGAGCCAACTCGCGATCAACACCATGAGCGAGTTCTTCCAGGCGACGTCGGCCGATCCCGAGGCCACGTGGCCGTACAAGATGGACAAGACCCGGGGCTACGAGGAAAACCGCCTCGTCACCGGGATCAAGCTCGCGAACCGTCGCATCTACGAAGCGGCGCAGCGCGAGCAGCGTCTGCACGGCATGGGCACGACGATCGTGGCGCTGCTGTGCGTGCACGACCAGTGCTTGATCGGGCACGTCGGCGACTCGCGCGTCTATCGCGTGCGGGCCAATGCGCTCGAGCAGCTCACCGAGGATCACTCGCTGCTGAACGACTACATGAAGATGAAGTCGATGACGCAGGAAGAGGTCGAAAACTTCCCGCACAAGAACGTGATCGTGCGGGCGCTCGGGATGAAAGAGACCGTGAAGGTCGACGCGATTCTCGATTCGCCGCAACCGGGCGACACCTACTTGCTGTGCTCGGATGGGTTGTCCGGGCAGATCAGCCCGGAAGAGATGCGCGACATCGTGCTGCGCAACAAAGACCTGAAAGCCGCGAGTCAGGCGCTGGTCGATCGCGCGAACGAAAACGGCGGCCCCGACAACATCACGGTGCTCCTGTGTCGGTGGATCGGGTCGGGCTGAGGTCGCAGCAGGACTAGTCAGGACTAGTAAGGCTACGGCCCTGCCGGAACCGCGAGCCTGAGTCCGCCCGGAAGGACGACACTTCGCGTGACGTCGTCGGTCACGTGCGCGCCCGGCCAGATCACGGAGTCGGTGACGCGAACGCCGGGGGCGACTACGGCGTCGCGACCGATCGCGCTTCGCACGATCTGCGCGCCCGCGCCGAGCTCCGCTTCTGGATCGCAGATGCCGTGTTTGGTGCTCGGCACGATGCCGGGCCAGTGCACGTTGCCGTTCAATAACGCTTCGTTCGCTTCCCAGTAGTGCCAGAGCGACATGCCGGCGTCGCGACACACGCCTTCATCGACGTAGCCGAACACGGGTTCGCCTCGCGCGACCCAACCCGCGCACGCGTCGGTGATCAGATCGCCGTTCTGCGGCAGATCGCGAAACGCTCGCTCCGAGTACAGCGCGAGGCCCGTGTAAAACATCGGGCGTAAGTCAGCGCGTTCGGCCGCTTCCGGCTGCGCTCGCCGAAAGCGGCGCACCCAACCCTCCGCATCGATCTCGACGTCACCAAAACCGCGCACCCCCGGCGCGTGCGTCAGCACCATCGTCGCGATCGCGTTACGCGCGCGGTGTTCACGCAGCGCGGCGCGCAAATCCGGCGCGAACACGTACTTGCCGTTCATGGCCAAGAAGATCTCGCCCGACTCGGGCCGCCCCCACGTGTTGCGAATACCGCCGCCGGTTCCGAGAATCTCCGGCTCGAACACGAAGCGCAAATGGAGGTCGTTCGGCGCCCAGCGCTCGATCTCGTGCTCCAGCTTCGTCGCGAGATGGTGCGTGTTCAGGGAGAGCTCGCGAAAGCCGAGCCGATACAGGTGATCGAGCGCAAACCACGCGAGCGGACGATTCGCCACCGGCACGGCAGGCTTCGGCAAAAAATCCGTGAGCGGTGCCAAGCGCGTGCCGTAGCCCGCCGTGACGAGCATGGCTCGAACGCCTTCGAACTCGTTGCGCGAGGTCATGCTTTGACGACGTTTGGCTGCGGCTCGCGGTAGACACCACGCGCGTCGACGATCAATCGCGCGTGCCGGAGCACGAATTGGTAATCGACTTGGCTGTGATCGGTGACGATCAAGACGGCATCGTGCCGCGCGAGGTTGTCCTCGGTGAGCGCGACCGAATGCAGCGAAGGACGGCCGGGCCAGGAGCGCGTCTCCGGAATCTCCGCGAGAAACGGATCGTGGTAGCTGAGCAGCGCCCCGAGCTCGAGCAAGCGCTTCCCGATCGGAAAGGCCGGGCTCTCGCGGGTGTCGCCGACGTCTTTCTTGTAGGCCATGCCGAGCAGTAAAATCGAGCTGCCCTTCACCGGCTTACTGCGGTCGTTCAACGCAGCCTGCAGGCGGTCGACGACGTAAAACGGCATGCCGCGGTTGATCTCGCCGGCGAGCTCGATGAACTTCGTATCGATGCCGTGTTCGCGCGCCTTCCACGACAAATAGAACGGGTCGAGTGGGATGCAATGGCCACCCCAACCCGGCCCGGGATTGAAGCGCATGAAGCCGAACGGCTTGGTCGCGGCGGCATCGAGCACTTCCCAGACGTCGATGCCCATGCGCTCGTAGACGACCTTGAGCTCGTTCACGAGCGCGATGTTCACGGCGCGAAAGACGTTTTCGGTGATCTTCGTGGCCTCGGCCGCAGCTGCGCTCGAGACGCGAACCACCTTGCCGATGACTTGCGCGTAGAGCGCCTCGGCCAAGTCGCCGGCATCGGGGTCACAGCCGCCCACGACTTTTGGGATCGTCACGGTCGTGAAGCGCGTATTTCCCGGATCCTCACGTTCGGGAGAAAACGCCAAGAAGAAATCGCGCCCCGACACCAAGCCGTTGCTCTCGAGGATCGGTTTCACGAGGTCGTCGGTCGTGCCCGGGTAGGTCGTCGATTCGAGCACGACGAGCTGGCCGGGCCGGAGCGTGCGCAAAATCTGTTGGGTCGTCGATTCCACGTACGACAGGTCTGGATCGCGGGTCTCCGTGAGCGGCGTCGGCACACAGATCGTGATCGCGTCGCACTCGGCGAGTCGGCCGAAATCCGCGGTCGCGATGAAATGCCGTGAGCTCACGGCCGTCTGCACGCGGTTGGCGGCGATGTGATGGATGTAGCAATGGCCGCGGCCTAAGGCGTCGATCTTGGAAGGATCGACGTCGAAGCCGATCACCCGAAACCCGCGCTCGGCAAAGGCGAGCCCGAGCGGCAGTCCGACGTATCCGAGGCCGATGACGCCGATGGTCGCGGCCTGGCGCTGAATCTTGTCGAGAAGCTGGTGTTTGGGAGTCATGAGGAGGCGTGGGACCTCGGGTTGAGCCCGATTTACCGTTCATCTTCGCATACAAAGCCGCGGCCGGCCGCGCACGAGAGGCCTCGGCGGCGCGCGTTTTGGACCGGCTCGGCCGGACCCCGGGTGTGACCGGTCCGTGGCATGGCTCACCGTCCGCCTTCTGGTATATCAAGGCCTCGCGAACTTAGAACCGATGGAGCAACTGACATGAAGGTTTGTGTGATCGGCGCTGGATACGTGGGTTTGGTGACGGGCGTCGGCTTTGCCGAGACCGGCAACAACGTGGTGTGTGCCGACTTGGATCCCGGAAAGATCGCGTCGCTCAATCGCGGTGAGACGCCGATCTTCGAACCAGGCCTCGAGGAGCTGATCAAGCGCAACATCGCCGGCGGCCGGCTCACGTTCACGACGAGCGTAGAGGAAGCGATCATGCCGGCCGAAGTCGTGTTCATCGCGGTCGGTACGCCACCGCGCTCGGACGGCGCTGCAAATCTCATGGCCGTCGACTCGGTCGCGGAGCAGGTCGCGAAGATTGCAAAGCGCGAGTGCGTGCTGGTCTTGAAGAGCACGGTGCCGGTCGGCACGAACGAGCGTGTTCGCAAGATCGTGAAGAGCCAGCGCAAGGAAGGCGACAAGCCGGTCCACGTGGTCTCCAATCCAGAGTTCTTGAAGGAAGGCGACGCGATCGCAGACTTCATGCGGCCGGATCGCATCGTGGTCGGTTGCGAAGAGTCCGATGACTTCGCGCGCGATGTGATGCGCCGCCTGTATCACCCGCTGTCGTTGAACCAAGACCGGCTGGTGTTCATGGAGCCGCCGAGCGCCGAGCTCACGAAGTACGTCGCGAACACGATGTTGGCGATGCGCATCTCGTTCATGAACGAGATCGCCATGCTCTGTGAGAAGGTCGGCGCGGACGTGAACGACGTGCGCATCGGCGTAGGTAGCGATTCACGCATCGGGCCGAAGTTCTTGTACGCGGGCCCGGGCTACGGCGGCTCGTGTTTCCCGAAGGACGTCTCCGCGCTCGTGCACGTCGCGCGCGAGCACAGCATGCCGCTCGAGCTCGCGCAGGCGACCGACACGGTAAATCAGCGCCAGAAGGGCGTCCTGCTTCGCAAGCTGAAGCAGCACTTCGACGGCGACCTCCGCGGCAAGAAGATCGCGATCTGGGGCATCGCGTTCAAGCCGCGCACCGATGACATCCGCGAGAGCTCCGCGCTCACCTTGATCGACGGCTTGCTCGCAGAAGGCGCGAAGGTGTCCGCCCATGATCCCGAGGCGCGCGAAAACGCGAAGGCTCGGTTCGGCGACACGATCACCATCGTCGAGCAGCAGTACGAAGCGCTCAAGGACGCGGATGCACTCGTGCTCGTGACCGAGTGGCGCGAGTACCAGAACCCGGATTTCGAGCGCATCAAGACGGAGATGCGCACGGCGTTCTTGCTCGACGGCCGCAACATCTGGAGCAGTTACGGGCTGCGAAAACAGGGATTTGCGTACAGCGGCATCGGCGTGCAAGGCAGCTGACCACTTCTACAGTGGACGGTAGTTGACACGTGACGCGGGTTGCGGTTTCGATCGCGGCCCGCGCGTGTCATCTTGCGGCGCGCTGAACTGAACCACTCACGCGAGGCTCCGTGCCGAAACGAGTATTAGTCACGGGAGCGGCTGGCTTCATCGGAAGCTCCGCAGTGGATGCACTTCTCGCCCGAGGGGACGAAGTGGTCGGGCTGGATAGCTTCGACCGCTACTACGACCCTGCGCTGAAGCGCCGCAACCTCGAAAGCGCGCTGCGCGCCGCGGACCGGTTTGCGCTCGTCGAAGGCGACGTCCGCGACACTGCGCTCGTGAAGCAGGTGTGCTCCGAAAACGCGTTCGACGCAGTCCTGCACTTGGCTGCGCTCGCAGGCGTGCGCGCGTCGATCGGCGAGGCGCAAGAGTACTTCTCGGTGAACGTGCAAGGCAGTATCGGGCTCCTCGATGCCGCGCGCGATTCGAACGTGGGCAACTTCGTGTTTGCTTCGTCGTCGTCGGTGTACGGCGCGTCCGAGGCGAGCGCGTTCGTCGAGACCGATCCGTGCGACCGGCCGCTTGCGCCGTATCCGGCGAGCAAGCGCGCAGTCGAGCTGCTCGGGCACTCCTACCATCACTTGCACGGGCTGAGCTTCACCGGCCTTCGGTTCTTTTCGGTCTACGGGCCGCGCTGCCGGCCGGACCTGATGCAACATCAGCTGCTGACGAGCATCGCGCACGGCCGCACGATCGAGCTGTTCGGCGGCGATCTGCGGCGCGACTTCACGTTCATCGACGACATCGTCGCGGGTGTTTTGAGCGCGATCGATCGTCCGCTCGGCTACGAGCTCGTGAACCTCGGGCGGGGGGAGCCGGTCGCGCTCGGCGAGTTCATTCAAACGCTGGAACAGCTGAGCGGCGCGCGGGCGCACCTGCGCAACGCGCCGAAGCCGAGCGCGGACGCGCGCCACACGTGTGCAGACATCGGGAAAGCACGCAGGCTTCTCGACTATGCGCCGGCGACGAGTTTGAAAGACGGACTGCGCAAGCTCTGGGAGTGGTACAGCTCGGGAGAGTGAGCTGTTTCGCATGTGCGGGATCGCCAGTCTCTTTGCCTATAGAACGTCTGCGAGTCCGAGTCTCGACGAGCTGCGGCTGATTCGCGATCACATGAGCCGGCGTGGACCGGACGGATCGGGCGAATGGGTCTCGGCGGATCGGCGCGTGATGCTCGGGCATCGGCGACTCGCGATCATCGACCTGTCGGAGCGCGCTTCGCAGCCGATGCACTCGGCCGACGGGCGGTTCTCGATCACGTTCAACGGCGAGATCTACAACTACAAGGCGCTGCGCGCGCGGCTCGAGCGCGAGGGCTACGTGTTTCGTACGACCTCGGACACCGAGGTGATCCTGCAGCTGTACGCGGCGGAGGGCGTCGCGATGTTACGGCAGCTGCGCGGGATGTTCGCGTTTGCGCTCTGGGACGCCGCCGAGGGGCAACTGCTGCTGGCGCGCGACCCGTATGGGATCAAGCCGCTCTACTACTCGGATAGCGGCGGGATGCTGCGCGCCGCATCGCAAGTGAAGGCGCTGCTCGAAGGTGGCCGCCTGTCACGCGCACGAGACGCTGCCGGCGACGTGGGATTTCTGCTGTGGGGATCGGTCCCGGAGCCGTTCACCGCCTACGAGGCCGTGCGCGCCGTGCCGGCGGGAAGTTACGTCGTGTGCTCGGCGGCGGGAGTGACGCAGCCGATCGCGTACTGGTCGATCGCGCAGGTCTGGGCCGACGCTTGCCGAGTTGCCGCTGATAGCGGCGATGGGCAGATCCAAGTCTTGGTGCGCGCCGCGCTCGAAGACTCGGTCGAACACCACATGGTTTCGGACGTGCCGGTGGGCGCATTTCTGTCGGGCGGCGTGGACTCGGGCGCGCTCGTCGGCTTGATGACCGAGCAAGGCGTTCACGGCACGCACGCGATCACGATCGGCTTCGAGGAGTTCGCGGGCCGGCCCGAGGATGAAGTGCCGCTCGCGAATATCTCGGCGCGGCAATACGGCGTGGTGCATCACGTGCGACGGGTGGGTCGGGCGGAGTTCATCGCGGACCTGCCGGCGATCTTCGAAGCGATGGACCAGCCGACGATCGACGGCGTGAACACCTGGTTCGTGAGCAAGGCTGCGTCGGAAGGCGGGCTGAAGGTTGCGATCAGCGGCGTGGGTGGCGATGAGCTCTTCGCGGGCTATCCGTCGTTCGAGGACATTCCGAAGTTCCTGCGCGCGGGACGATTGGGCGCGAGCCTGCCGCCCGCGATGGGGCCGATCAGCCGGCGGATTCTCGCGC
>DASRXR010000172.1:0-8293 GCA_035687405.1 Polyangiales bacterium | reverse complement strand
CGACGCTACCGATCCGACGCAAAGGCAAGCCAAGGCCGACGAACTCGCGCTCGATGTGGTCGGCCGAGACCGTGGGCTCGGCGAGCGTCGTCGGCCCGTTCGCGAAGAGTGCGCTCACGAGCAGTGCGGCCTTCGCGGCGGGCTCAGCGCGGGCGAGCGTGCAATCGATCGCGCTGAGGTGTTCGCCCGCGACGAGTGGAGCGACGGCGAGCGGCGGGATGAGCTGTCCCTTCGCGTCGCTGCGACCCGCGATCTGTGCGCCGCGCGCGCGAAGTGGCCCGACGATCTGATCGACTGGCCGCGCGCTCAAGCTGGGATGAACTGTGATGCGAGTGCCGAAGTGTTGGCCGCTCAAGAGGCCTGCGGTGAGCGCCATGCCGATCCAGGACGACCCACAGTCGAGCGAGCTCGGCGGCATACTGAGCCCATCCAGGCCGACGCCGTCGATCTCGAGAATCTCGCGGTTGCGATAGCGAACGCCGAGCGCGCGAACGACCTCGAGGAGTTTCTCGGCGTCGGAGCCGACCGGGACCGCTGCGAGCTCCGAGCAGCCATCCGCGAGCGCAGCCATGAGCAGCGCGATCTGAGCAACTTCGAGATCGATCGGAACGCGCACGCGGCCGCGCAGCGGCGAGCCGCCGCGGATGCGTAGCGCGCCCGAACTCACGAGCCCTGCGTCGAGCCGGCAGTTCGCGCTTCTGCGACCGGCAGCGGCGCCTCGTGTGGTGCGGTTGCGAGCGACTGAGTGGGGCTGCCGCTCATGGCTGCTGCCGACGGTGACGCACAGCGAGCCGCTGCGTCGTCGCCGATCATTTGATCAAAGCGTTGCTCGAGGCGAGCCAAGTCGCCCTGCCCGACTTTGATCTTCAAATCGGTGAACGTGCCCGCGGTGTCGACTTCAGCGTCGCCGAGCACGTTGGGGAAGCCGGCCAGCCGCGCGACGAGACCGGCCTGCCACAACCAATCCTTCGTGTCTTTCGCGAGCTCCTTCGCGTCGTCTTCGCTTTGCGCGTGCGCGCCGACCGCGAGCACGACGCCATCACCGACCGCGACCGTAAAGCCGCTCTGACTACTCGCGATCTGGCGGCCGACTTTTTTCATGCCCACGCTAGAGAGCTCGCCCTTCATGCGTTGCGCGACGTTTCCATCCGGTGAAACCAACGCGCACAGCGAGCGGTCCAAGCAGCCGAGGTGGTCGCCGAGCTCTTTGAAGATCGCGCTCTGCGCGTAGCGCGCCTCGGGCGGGTGATCGATCACGTCGAGCGTGCTGCCCACGAAACCGTCGTGGCCCGCGATCATGAAACGATTCTCGAGCACGATCGCAGACCATGGCCCCTTCTGCTGGACCGTGAAGCGACCTTGCGTGCGCGTCGTCGGCGCATCGCCGGTTCCGACGCGCCGGCCGAGCATCTCGAGCGCACGCGGTGCATCCGGATCGCTGAACTGCCCCGCGAGAATCACGGCGAACTCCGGATGCTCCGAGCTCCCTCGGCTCAAGAACAGCGCGCGCTGGGTTTGGCCCGCGAGCCAATCGAAATCCTGTGCGCTGACGCAGCCGTAGCGCGTCAGCGTGCGGCGGACGGCGGCGAACGCATCCTTGTCCTTCATCACGTCGACGCGCGCGTGCGCGACCATCGACAAGTCGCCGGCCACGAGGTCGAGCGGATCTTGCGGAATCGGGGGCGGCGGCGGTGCGGGCGCAGCTTGTGCGGCGACTTCGGCAGTCTGCGCGGCCGGAGTGGCGGACTTGGACGACGCACAGGCGCCGAGTGCGAGCAGAAAGAGAGTCGTAGTAAAGCGTCGCATGGCGCGCATGCTACACCGGCTCGCCGAGGATCGGCAGCTATCAGGCGCGTGCAAGCACGCCGGGCAGCACGGCCAGCAAGCGGTCGTTTTCGTCCGGCAGGCCGATGCTGATCCGCAAATGACGGTCGAGCGGAGGCCCAAACGGCCTCACGATCACGCCCTCGCGCAAGAGTGCGTCGAACACGGGCTGTGCCGGCCGGTCGATCCGCACGCACACGAAGTTCGTCTGACTCGGCGCGACCTCGAGGCCGAGTTTCCCGAGCGCGGCAGCCACACGAGCTCGTTCGGTCGTGTTCAGGGCCACGCCACGCTTCAGGTGCTCTTCATCGCGCAATGCCGCAATCGCCGCGGCCTGCGCCAGCCCATTCGCGTTGAAGGGCACCCGTACGCGGTCGAGGTAACCGACGATCTCGGGCGTGCTCACCGCGTACCCCAACCGGAGTGAGGCGAGCGCGTACGCTTTCGAGAACGTACGCAAGACGATCAACCGCTCCCGCGCGTCGCGGAACGTGATCGCACTCGCGTAGTCCGCTGCATCGGCGTAGTGCAGGTACGCTTCGTCGATCACGACCACTACGCTCGGATCGAGCTCGCGCAAGAACTTCTCGAGCGCCGGCCCGGGCACGTGTGTGCTCGTCGGGTTGTTCGGGTTGTCGATGTAGACGAGCTTCGTCTGCGCCTTCACGGCTGCCGCCATCGCGTCGAGATCCCAAAACAGGTTGCCGCGCAACGGCACTACCGTCGTCGGGATGCCGGCCGCTTTCAGCGAAATGCCGTAACAAGAAAAGCTCGGGGCTCCGATCACCGCGTGTTCGGCCGGCGTCGCAAACGCGCGCACGCTCAAGTCGATGAGCTCGTTCGAGCCGTGCCCGAACGCGAGCTCTTCCGGCCGCACACCGATTCGCGCCGCCAGCTCCATCCGCAGCTCGTGGCTGCGGTCGTCCGAATAGCGATTCGTGTGCTCCGCTGCCGCGTGCATCGCGCGCACGACCGCGGGCGACGGCCCGAGCGGATTCTCGTTGCTCGCGAGCTTCACGGCGTTGGCGATCCCGAGCTCGCGCTCCAACTCCTCCGGAGGTTTGCCGGGCACGTACTGCTGAACGGAATCGACGTGAGGAGCAACCAGTGGTCTCGACACTGCTTTCGCCACCACTTGCGCCACTACGCCTCCTTCACGCGCGGGTACGACCCGAGGACCTTCACGTATCGCCCGGCAGTCCGAAGCTCCTCGACGCCGGCGAGCACCGTGCGGTCGGTGATGTGACCATCGACTTCGAGCAGTACCAAGTAGCGGAACTCCCAGCCGCGCGCAGGCCGCGTCTCGAGCCGGTACAAGTTGATGCGCCGATCCGAGAATGGACGCAGGCAATCGATCAACACGCCCGGCGCATCGTGCAGGGCGACCGCGATGGCCGTGCGATCGCGACCGGTCCGCGGCGGGTAGTCGTGGCCGACTGCCACGTAACGCGTGTCGAGATCCGCCGTGTCTTCGACGAACTTTTCGATCACCACCAAGCCCGCGAGCTCAGCGCCCACTTCCGTGCCGAGTGCAGCCGCATCGGCTTCGAGCGTAGCCCGCTCGGCCGCGACCATGTGGCTCCGCGTGTCGATCACGGTCACGTCCGGGAAGTTCCGGCTCAGGTACTTCTCGCAGGCCGTCAGCGCACTCGACGCCGCGTAGATCTTGCGAACGTCCGAGAGCTGCCCCGACTTGGACAGCAAGTGAAACGCGCGGCGGATCGGTACCTCTGCGCAGATCTTCACGTCGCTGCGCGCGAGCAGGTTCAACGTCTGCGTGACCGCGCCGTCGTTCGAAGTTTCAAACGGCAAGAGCCCGAACGCGGCTTGCTTGCGCTCGAGATCGGCGACGAGCGTCTCCGCGCTGTCGACGGCACGCAAAGTCGCCGACGCTCCAAAGTGTGCACGCGCTGCGAGGTGCCCGAAGCCACCGGGCTGCCCCGCGTACACGACTTCGACCGGTGCGATCAGCTTGGTGCATGCAGACAACACCTCGCGCATCACCGCCCGCAACGCATCTTTCGAAAGGCTGGGCGTGCGCTCGATCGCGCGCGAAATTACGTCGTTGTCGCGCGGCAACGTGTAGTACGCGTCCGGCTCGCGGGCGCGCAGTTCTGAGAGCTCTGTCACCGCTTTGGCGCGCGCAGTGAGCGCGTTCGCCAGCGCTTGGTCGGCCGAATCCACGGCCTCTCGAATCCGCTCGAACTCCTGCTTCGAGTTGCTCATGAGGCACATCGTACACCCGCGCGGCCGACTGTCACGCGCTCACCTACGCGCGCGCGGAGCTCCGCAAATGCGAGCTGCGTTGTGGGCAGCGGTGCTACTTCGGCGACAGCAGCGACTTGAGGCGGGCGAGCGCGACGAGCGCATCGACCGGTGTCATGCGATCGACATCGAGCTCGCGCAGCGTCGCCTCGCACGCGGACGACACCGCCGTGGGCTGCAACCCAAACATGTCGAGCTGTTTCGTGCCCGAGTCGACCTTGACGCGCGCGTGCGGCCCGGTGCCCCCGGCACCCTCGAGCTCCCGCAAGATCGCACGGGAACGAGCGAGCACCACTTCGGGAACGCCGGACAGGCGTGCGACCGCGACGCCATAGCTTCGGTTTGCGCCGCCCGGCACGAGCCGGTGGAGGAAGATGACTTGCTCGCCATGCTCTCGCGCAGCCACGTTGAAGTTGACGACACCGCTGCGGACCTCCGCCAGGTCGCACAGCTCGTGATAGTGCGTGGCGAACATGCCCCGACACTGGATTACGTCGTGCAAATACTCGGCGACGGCCCAGGCGATCGACAGGCCGTCGTACGTGCTCGTGCCGCGGCCGACCTCGTCCAGAATCACGAGCGAACGGCGCGTGGCTCCGCGCAGGATGTTTGCGGTTTCCCGCATCTCGACCATGAACGTGCTTTGGCCGCCAGCGAGGTTGTCGCTTGCGCCGACGCGCGTGTAGATCCGATCGCAGATGCCGATGTGCGCGCTGTGTGCCGGCACGAAGCTGCCGGCTTGTGCCATGATCACGGCGAGCGCGGTTTGGCGCATGGTCGTGGACTTGCCGGCCATATTTGGGCCGGTGATCACCATCAGCCGCGCACCGTCGGCATCCAGCACCACGTCGTTCGGGACGAATGCGCCACTCGCGACGACGCGCTCGACGATCGGGTGGCGCGCTTCGGCGAGGTTCAATGTGAGCGAGTCGTCGACGACCGGGCGGACGTAGTCGTACCGCGAGGCGATGTCGGCGAGTGCTGCATGCACGTCGATCTCCGCGATGCGCTCGGCGAGCCGGCGCAGGCGAGTGGCTTGGCTTCCGACCCGCGCCCGCAACTCCGTGAAGAGCTCCGCTTCGAGCCCGCGCAGGCGCTCGTCCGCGTTGAGGATCTTTGCCGCCACGTCATCGAGCTCTTCGGTCGTGAAGCGCTCACCGCCCGCCACGGTTTGCTTGCGCCGGTAGTCTGCCGGGACGCGATCGGCTTTCGACCGCGTGATCTCGATGTAGTAGCCGAAGACTCGCGTGTAGCGGATCTTGAGCGTGCTGATCGAAGTTCGCTCGCGCTCACGCTGCTCGAGCCGCAAGATCACGTCTTTGCCTCCCGTGCTCAAGTCGCGCAGCTCGGCGATGCGGGGATCGTGAGAATCGCGGAACATGCCGCCCGTGGTCACAGTGAGCGGCAGCTCGTCGAGCAGCGCGGCATTCAGCTCGGCGTACAGCTCGCGCGACAGGTCGTCGCTCGCACCTTGCACCAGGCGGGCGAGCGACTCATCGAGCGCGCTTCCCGTTTCCGAGAACAAACCCAACAACGCTTCAGCTTGTTTCAAGCTCGTGCGGATCGCGCCGAGGTCGCGCGGCGTAGCGATGCCGAGCGACGCGCGCGTCGCGAGCCGCTCGAGATCCGCGATGCGACTCAGCTCGGCCCGCACCCGGCGCCGTAGCTCCGAATCGTCGACGAAGGCTTGCACCGCATCATGACGCCGGCGAATCGCCTCGATCTGCGTGAGCGGCGCGAGCACACGCCGCCGCAGCGAGCGCGCGCCCATCGATGTTTGCGTCACGTCCAAGAGGTGCAGGAGCGAACCTTTGCGCTCACCTGCCAAGGTCGTCGTCAGCTCCAAGTTGCGAACTGCCGCCTCATCGAGCGCGAGCTGATGCGTTGCGTCGTACGGGACGATGCGCTGCACGTCGAGGGGGATGCCCGGCTGCGCGTCCAGCGTGTACTTGAGCGTGAGCCGAACTGCCAGTGCCGCTGCAGCTCCGAGCGGCGGGGAAGCCGTGGCGGCCGCGGCGAGCGGCGATTTGAGCTTGACCGCTTTACCTGCCTTGAGTCCCGGCGCGTCCGCCGCGCACGCCTCGAGCACGGCCGTGACGCGTGGCTCGTGTTCGGCCGCTGCAACCGCCGCATCTTCCAGCGTGCGCAGGACCGCGCGGGGCAAGAGCAGCCCGAGCGTGCGCAAAAACGCTTCGCTCGGTCGATGCGCGAGAATTTCTCGCGGCTCCGTGCGCACCAGCTCCGCGAACAACTCCGCATCCGAACCGAATTCCGCAGCGCGTACCTCCGCCGCGCCGAGCTCGAACACCGCGAGCGCACACGTGCTCTCTGCAAACACGACCGCTGCGAGATAGTTTTGCCGCCGCGCATCGACCGAGTCCGGATCGAGCGCGAGCGCCGGCGTGACCACGCGTACGACTTCGCGCGGCACGACACCCTTCACTTTTGAAGGGTCCTCCATCTGCTCGCACATCGCGACGCGCTGGCCTTGATCCAAGAGCCGCGCGATGTAGCCGGCCGCCGCATGGTACGGCACGCCGCACATCGGGATCGCGACGCCATCCGTGTCGGTGCCGCGCGAGGTCAGCGTGAGCTCGAGCATCGCCGACGCTGCGACCGCGTCTTCGAAAAACATCTCGTAGAAGTCGCCCATGCGAAAGAACAGGATCGCGTCCGCGTACTCCTGCTTCGCGCGAAAGAATTGCTCCATCGCGGGAGACCTACGAGAGCGCTTGGCACGATCGACAGCCACGGTAGTCATGGTCGCTTACACGGTTTATCGCGGGATCGCACCGCGAGTTGCGTTCCGAGTGAAGCTAAATGCGCGCCAGCGTCACTGGAACGAACCTGATACTCCGTTGATCGGCCAGGGATCCACCGCGATCTGCAACAAGCCGCGCGACGCGATGTCGACCATGTACAACATGTCGTCGCCTTGACTCCACTTGAGGTCGACCGGAATTGATGCCACGACTTGAGAGTTCACAGTGATCGACGCGTTCAGCGTGGTTTTCACCGTAGTCGGGATCAAGCCGAGCACGAGCGCTGTGTCGATCTTCGGAGGTGTGTTGCCGGCCGCGCTGAGCTGGAACGTCACGAACCCGTTGTCGAATGGCTCGTTTTCGTAAGCGCGGCCGTTCCGCCGAAGATCTTGCGCCGGGTCTTGGACGCAGTGGCCGGTACCTTCTTCCGCGTGCACACGGTGCATGAATCCCGCGGTGTCGCGACCCAGCACGACCCAGCCGGCGCCGGCGCGCACTTGATAGGTCAGCGGCATTCCGCCGAAGCACTTGTTCACGAACTGCCAGTCGCTTTCGAACTCCGGGCCGAGCCCGACCGGCGCGTTCACCAAGTTCGGCGAGAGCACGAGGCGATCGTCGAACGCTTGCTGAATTGTGAGCGCGATTGGAACTGCAGCGTCGGTCTTGTCGCGGTCAGCCACGAGCTTCTTGCACGCGGCGATCACGTCGGACTCGAACGAAGACTTCGAGTTGCGCGCGTGAGGTTCGGTGTTCTCGATCGCGGAGTCGGTAGCGAGCGGCCCGACTACGTTCACTCGATCGCCCGATTTCTCCGGCAGATCGTCTCCGCCGAGCACGCCCAACTCGCAGAAGCGGCCTTCCGCTTGCTGGAGTTCGACGCGGCCGTCGGTCTCTACAAGCAAACCCTCACCGCCACGGCTTCCCGGGATCACGCCTTGGTACACGGCGGCCCAGTCGTCGAGCTCGGCCCACGGATCGTTTTGGGCGCAGACGCGAGCTTCTCCTGCAGCGCACGGATCGGTGTCGCTGGAGGCCATATCCGAGTCGCCGCTAGCCGGCACGCCCTCGTCGACCTGCACGCCGACAGCGGCGTCGGTCGGGAACGCGACCGTTTGGCCTTCGCCGCAACGAACGCACGCGAGGCCTTTGATCAACGGATCGCTCGTAGTGCCGGTCACGCGCACGCTGACTCCGGTGTTGCCGGAGACGAACCCCGGCTGCGCGATCGGCGCGATCGGCAGCGTATCGGCGGTGGGATCGGCCGTCGTCGCGATTCTCGTGCGATGACGCACGAGCGGGTACGGGTCCCAGTTCTGGACGATGCACGCATCGCAGCGATTGGTTTCTTCGCCCCCGCACCTGCAGCCCGGGTCGTACTTCTCGCAGCTGCGGCACTCCGCGAGATCCATGTCGTGGAGATCGATCACGCGCACGCTGCCATC
>DASRXR010000171.1:0-2833 GCA_035687405.1 Polyangiales bacterium | reverse complement strand
TCAGCGTGTTCGACAGCTGCTCGCGCGAGCCGCGGGCTTCCACGACGAGCATGTGACCGCCCGAGCGCGAGCCTCGCAGCGACCCTGGCGTACCTTCACCCACGAGGTGACCCTTATTGATGATCAGCACGCGCCCGCAGGTCGACTCGACCTCCGGCAAAATGTGGGTGGATAGAAGTACGGTTTTCTCGCCCGCCATCCCGCGGATGAGATCGCGCACTTGGCGGATTTGATTCGGATCGAGACCCGCAGTCGGCTCGTCGAGCACGAGTACCGGCGGATCCGCGACGAGCGCATCGGCGAGCCCGACGCGCGAGCGGTAGCCTTTCGAGAGCTGCCCGATGATCCGGTACCGAACGTCAGTGATCGTCGCGAGTTCGAGAGAAGCGTTCACACGTTGCTTCACTTGCCCACGTGGCACGCCCTTGAGCCGCGCTCGGTAGCGCAGGTATTCCTCGACGCGCATCTCGCGGTAGAGCGGCACCGACTCGGGCATGTATCCAATGAAGCGGCGAGCGGCGATCGGATCTTTCACCGCGTCCACGCCGCCGACGCGAATTCGCCCCGCGCTCGGAGTCAGATAGCCAGTCAGCATGCGGAGCGTCGTGCTCTTGCCTGCGCCGTTTGGTCCGAGGAACCCGATCACTTCGCCTTTCTTCACGGCGAAGTTGATGTCGTTCACCGCGGTTCGGTCCCCGTACTTCTTGGTCAGGTTCTCGACTTCGATCACGTGCCAGACCTCCAACGGTCTCATCTAGTTGCGGCCGGCGGCGGCCCCGCCACGTAGCCGATGGCTCGGCGCAGTGCAAGCTCAACACGCGAACCCCTCGGATGCTTCCAGACGCGGAAGGAAGAGCCCACCGTGCAGCCTCGGGCCAGCCGGCATGAATGTCCCAGGCGCCGCTCGCAACCCATGGAATGTGCACCCGGTGTCCGCGTTGCCCTCCCTCCGTGCCCGTGCGCTCGTCGCAGACGGGGGCGCCCTGCTAGCCTACCGGCGCCCTAACGTCCGCATGGTGGAGACGATCGACCCGCTCGTACGACTGGCTCAGCGCGGCGACGAGTCTGCAAAGAACCAGCTGTTCACGCGACATCGCCAAGAAGTCGCGCGCATCGTCGCGCGCGCGATGGGGCCCGATGCCGATGTGGAGGACGTCGTCCAGGACGCGTTCATCCAGATCTTTCGATCGATCGACGGCTTTCGCGGTGACTCGAAGTTCAGCACTTGGCTGTATCGCCTGGTTACGAATGTCACACGGATGCACCTTCGTAAGCGGCGCGTGCGGCCGCTCATCGCCGACGGCATCACTCCTGAAAGCGCCGTGCGAGCGGATGGTAGCGCTTCGCCCGAACAAGCGGTCGAGCGCAGTTGGCGAATTCGGCGCTTGTACGAACACCTCGATCGCCTGAGTGACAAAAAACGCACCGTGCTCGTGCTGCATGACTTCGAGGGCATCGCGCCGATCGAAATCGCGGACATCGTCGAAGCGCCGGTGCTCACCGTGCGCACGCGGCTCTTCTACGCACGCCGCGAGCTCTACGCTGCGCTCGCAAGTGACCCGGATCTCGCGTCGATCGCGTCCGAGCTCGAATCGCTGGCGAACAAGGGGCGCACACCGTGACCCGCGATCACGAGTCCGAGCGCCAAGCCGGCGAACATCTGCCGAAGCTTCGAGCACTGCAAGCGCTCGCACACCAGCAGCTGTCGGCGGCGAGTGAAGCTCGCTTGCGGAAACACCTCACGGATTGCGAGACGTGCCAGCGCGCACTCGCCGGAATCCGGCTCGCGCATCAGTTGATCGGCGAAGTGCGCGAGTTGGAGCCGAGCTTCGAGTTCTCGCAGATCGAAGCTGGGATTGCGCGCACCCAAATTCGTGAAAACCGCCGGCGCGCCGTGCGCGTCGCGCTGAGTGTGCCGCTGGCAGCGGCAGCAGCGGCCGGTGTGATCTGGCTCGCGACGCGGTCCGCTGAGCACGCTCACACGCCGGCCGAACCCGCGACACAACTCGCGCAGCCCAGCACCCAACCAGCGAGTCCACCCGTGTTTGCGGCGAGCATCACGGCGCTCGCCGGTCCCGGCCGACTCGAGCGAACACACGGCGACGAGCCGCTGCGGATGGACGAGCCGCTCCGCGAAGGCGATCTGGTGCGTTTGGGCGACGCCTCACTCGCACACCTGCGGCTCGACCACGCGAGCGGTTGCGTGGTTCACCCTGGCAGCGAGCTCTCCCTGCTTCGGCTACGCAACGGCGAGACGGAGGTGGAGCTTCGGTCGGGCCGGCTCACGAATCGCGTTCAGCAGCTGGCAGCGGCGGAGCACTTCGTCGTGCGTGCTGCCGGTTACCGCGTGACGGTCCACGGCACGCACTTCGAGGTCGCCGCCGCGAACGACTCGCTCAGCGTGATGGTCGCGGAGGGTCGCGTCTCGGTCGAGGACGAGACCGGCCACGTGATCGCGAACCTGCACGCGCGCGATCACTTCGCAGTCGATGCCAAGTTTGGCATGCGCCTGGCGACGCGCGATCCGTCCGGGCCAGCGATACCGCTCGAGCAGCCGCGCGGGCTCGGTGTCGCACTCGAAGACTGGCCGCTCGTCACCCTGCTCGACGTCGAAGCACTCGAGAGCCTCGGGCTCACCGGCCTGACGCTCGATGGCAGTCGCTTTCCCGTCAGCGGCGAGCTCGCGCTGCGCGTGCCGCGCGGCGACGTGACGCTGATCGTCGAGCGGCTCACGGTCGCACCGCAGAGGATCGTCCTTCACGTGCCGGCCGAAGGGCTCTCGCTCGCGCCGGATGCACTGCGCAAGCTGCTCAAGCAGAACAACAAGCCTGAA
>DASRXR010000170.1:0-5384 GCA_035687405.1 Polyangiales bacterium | reverse complement strand
GTCTGGTGCTCTCGTTGCAGCCGTTAGCGGCGCAAGACACGGAGCGAGGCGTTCCACTCCGGCGGGGCGAGACGAAGACTTCGAAGACGCTCTCGCAGCCGAAGGCGGCGAAGCCGAGTGCAGTCTTGCTCGTGATGGAATCGGCGGGCGGTATTCGCGCGGCAGGCACACTTCGCAACGCGCTGAATGCGAGCGACGAGCTTCGTGTCGTGTCGCAAGCCGAGCTCGCGCGGCAACCCGTTTCGCCGGCAGCGATCTTGACCGTGTCTGCAGTGGCATCGCAGGTCGTGAGCGTCGCGTATTGGGATCTGTCCGGCACGCGCGATCTGCTGTCGTCGCCTGCGCCCGCACGTGCCGATCAAATGGACGCGGTCGTGCTTGCGCTCGCATCCGCGCTGCTCGAACGGCATCGCCCCGACTTGCTCGAGACTGGCCGCCGGAGTGCGGGTGTCGTGGGCTCGGTCGAGCTCGCGCGCACGACTGACGCACTGTACGCAGTACTCGGCCGATTTGGGCGTTCGAGCCCGCGCACGAACGTATCGCTGCGCTTCGAAGACTTCTGAGCGCAATCGGCGTTCAGGAGGCGTCCGATCGTCCGCAGTCCAGCCACCCAGCCAGAATTCCTCGGGAAATCGGCCAGATGGCCTGTCGTCGTTTGCTTGCGGCACGACGATCCATTGGATATATCGCTGGCGATCGGATGCGCGCGCACGTGGTTTGAAGCGCGCCGCTTAGGAGAATCGCATGAGCTGGATCGACGACAAAGCTTACGCCGGGCTTTCGCTAGTGCGTGAAGTACGCGAGCAACAAGTCTATCCGCACTTTCGCCCGTTCGAGGCCACCGGTGTTCACGCGACGCTCTACGGCAAGCCGGTGATCAACTTCAGCTCGAACGACTATCTCGGGCTCACCCAGCATCCCAACGCCAAAGCTGCTGCAGCGGCTGCAGTCGAGAAGTTCGCGTGTGGGCTTTCGTCGTCGCGCGTGCAAGCGACTTCGGCGATGCACGTCGAGCTCGAAGAGCGGCTCGCAGCCTGGTTCGGCTGGCAAAAGTGTTTGCTGTTCACGACCGGCTATCAGGCGATGGTCGGCACGATTCAAGCGCTCGCAGATCGCGACACGACGCTGATCCTCGACAACCTTTCGCACGCGTGCATCTTGGACGGCACGTTCCTCGCGGCAGGTGTGCCGACGCAGGCGCCCGAGGTTCGCTACTTCAACCACAACTCGGCGAAGTCGCTCGAGCGCTGTTTGAAGACGAAGCAGCGCAAGAACGCGCTCGTGTTGATGGAGAGCGTGTACTCGCTCGACGGCGACACTGCGCCGCTGAAAGAGTTCGTCGAAGTCTGCGACCGCTACGATGCGGTGCTCTTGTGCGACGACGCGCACGGCAGCGGTACGCTCGGGAAACACGGCAAGGGTGCGGTCGAAGCGTTCGGGTTGGAAGGGCGCGTTCCGCTCGTCGTCACGACGTTCTCGAAGACGTTCGGTGGCATCGGCGGCGTGTTGCTCGGCGATACGGACGTCGTCGAATACGTGCAGCACAACGCGCGCTCGTTCTTGTTCAGCGCGTCGTTGCCGGTGCCTGTCGTCGCGGCAGCATCGGCGATTTTGGACATCCTCGAAAAAGATGGCCCGGCGCTCGTCGCCGAGTTGCACGAGAACGCCGCGTACATGCGCAAGAACCTGGTGCAGCTCGGGTTCGATCTCGGCAAGAGTGATACGCACATCATGCCGGTCATGTGCCGCGACCAGCGCAAGGCGTTGTTCATGCACGCCGCGCTGCTCGAGTCGGGCGTCTACATGGTGCCGATCACGTATCCCGGGTGCAAAGAGGGCGAAGAGCGGTTGCGCCTGAACATCACGCGCGCGCACACGCGTGAGGACATGGATAAGGCGTTGGACCTGCTCGATCAGTACGGCAAGGTCTTCTACGTCCAGACGAACGAAGACCTCGGGCCCATGGAAACCTGGGGCTAAGTGCCCAGCTACGAAACGATTCGCAAACGCCGGCTCTTCGCAGCCGGCGTTTTTGCGTTTGCCAGCTCCGCTGCTGACGGCTGCAAGGGATCGTCTTGGCCCAGCGACAAGTCGCCCACCAAGTCGTAGTCGGCCGCATGCGTGATCTTCACCCGGTGAATCTCGCCCGGCTGCGCGCTTCCGTTGATCAAGTGGACTCGGCCGTCCACTTCCGGCGCTTGACCGGCGTGCCGCCCGATCAACAACAACTCGCTCTCGTCGCTCTCACCTTCGACGAGCACGTCGAGCTCGCGACCGATCAGCGACTTCAAACGCCGCTTACTCACGGCCTTCTGCGCCTTCATCAACTCGCGCGCGCGCCGCTCGATCAACTTCGGCGCGACCAACTCTTCGAGCGTGCCGCTGTGCGTACCTTCTTCGTGCGAGTAGCGAAACACACCCACGTGATCGAGCTCGCTCGCCTTCACGAAGTCGACCAACGCCGCAAAATCTTCGTCCGTCTCGCCGGGATGACCGACGATGAACGCGCTGCGCATGAACAACCCCGGCACACGCGAGCGCAGCTTGTCGATGAACTCACGCTGCCGCGCAGCGTTGTAGCCGCGCCGCATGATCTTCAGCATGCGATCGGTCACGTGCTGAAACGGCACATCGACGTACGGCACGAGCTTGCCACCGCCCGCGAGCACGTCGAGCAACGCTTCGTCCATCTGCTGTGGATACAAGTAGAAGAGGCGCAACCAGCGCAGCTGCCGCACGTCGAGCAACGCCCGGAGCAGCCCCGGCAAGTTCACGTCGCCCGCCAGATCCCGCCCGTACGCGATCGTGTCCTGACTGACCAGGTTGATCTCCACGGTGCCGTTTGCGCACAAGCGCTCGACCTCGGCGACCACGTCTTCGATCGGGCGCGACCGCTGCGTCCCGCGAAAGCTCGGAATCGCACAGAAGCTACACTTCCGCGAACAACCTTCCGCAATCTTCACGTACGCGCTGTGGTGCGCGCCGGAGAGCCGCCGCGGATCGGTTTGTTTGTACACGTATTCGGCCGGATTGCCGACGAGCATGCGCGACGCCTTGTGCGCGTCGTCCGAACGCAGCACCTCGCCGAGCTTCAGCATGTCGCTCGAGCCGAGGAAGTGATCGACCTCCGGCATCTCGTTCGCGAGCTCGGTCGAGTAGCGCTGCGACAGACAGCCTGCGACGACCAGCGTCTCGCAGCGACCCTTCTGCTTCCAGTCGGCGAGCTCGAAGATCGTGTCGATCGACTCCTGCTTCGCCGCTTCCACGAACCCACACGTGTTCACCACGATCACGTTCGCTTGCGCCGCGTCCGCCACGAGCTCGTAGCCCGCCCCGTCGCTCACGCCGAGCATCACCTCGGTATCCACCCGATTTTTCGGGCAGCCGAGCGACACGAAGTGGATCTTCCGCTTCTCCAGGTCAGTCACGGCGCGAACGTTGGGGCCCAGGCGCGGGCACGTCAACCCGGTTTGGCCGGGTTTAGCGCGCTCTAGGGCTCCGGCGGGGAGGAGAGGCGCTTCCGCAGCTCCGGGAACTGGCTGAAATGCGCCGCGACGCGGGTGGAGTAGGGCGCCAGGGCGTCTAGCTTCGCCTGGATCTGCGCGCTGATCCGCGTGACGTCGTCGTGCGCGAGCTGCTGGTCCACCGTCGCGGAGCCGTGGATCGCCTGCAACTGCTCCTTGAGCTCCGCGATTTGGAAACGCAGGTCGCTCTGCTCGGTCTTGCGCGCGTCGAGCTCCGTGCGAGCGTTCAGCGCGCGCTCGCGCTCACTCGCAAGCCGGCGTGCTCCCTCGACCAGCTTGCCCACCACCACCTGCTCGGCGGCGTTGAGCGCTCGGCCCGACTTCAGCTGCAGAGGTTCCGCCGAGACTTCGATCACGCGGCACATCGCACGGTCGAGCCGCTCGTCCGCACCGCGCAACGTCTGCGTCAACGACTCGATCGCACGCGTCAGCCGGGAGTCGTCCTTCGCGAGCTCGTCGAGCGCGCGTCCGATCCGATCGCGAGGCCCGCGCGTCTGCTCTTCCTGTTCGGTCGCCTTCTCGGCCGCTTCACGCAACTTGATCCGCAGCACGCGCACTTCGCTCACGGTCGTCTCGAGATACTCGATCGCTTGCGGCAACCAGCTGGGCATCGCGCCCTTCGGATGCGCGTCGTTCATGAGCGAACGGTAGAGCTCGATCGTCTGGTGCAGGCTCTCTTCTTCGTTCGGCCCCGGCACCAGCACGTCTTCGTCGTCGTGGTCCAACACGATCTCGTGCAGCCCCGAGCGGCCACGCGCGACGGTGGGCAACTCGTCGAGCAACTGCTGCAGCGCTTCGACCAAGTGATAGGCGTCGCGATAGCGCAGCTTCGGCTCCTTCTGCAGCAATCGCAGCACGAGCGCATCGACTTCGGACGGTATGTTCGCTTGCACGCTCGAAGCCTTCGGCGGCGGATCGTTCAAGTGTTTGACGAGCAGGGTCGTCGTCTTGCCTTCGAACGGCAGCCGTCCCGTCAGCATCTCGAAGAGCACGCAGCCGAGCGAATACAGATCCGCCGAAGGCATCGCCGCCGCCGTGTGGATCTGTTCCGGGGCGATGTACTCCGGCGTTCCGACGATCGTCCCTTGGCCGGTGATGCGCATGTCGTGCTCGATGCGCGCGACACCGAAGTCGAGGATCTTCACGTAGTCGGAGTCGGCCTTGCGCCGAATCAAGTAGATGTTCGCCGGCTTGATGTCGCGGTGCACGACGCCGAGCTCGTGCGCGCGCGCCAAGCCGAGTGCGATCTGCGTCGCGATCCGGAGCGCCCGCCGCGGCGGCATGGGACCTTTTTCGATCTCTTCGCTGAGGGGTGTGCCCTCCAGATACTCCATCACCATGTACACCAGGCCGTCTTCGGTCTCGCCGAAGTCCGTGATGTCGATTATGTGCTCGTGGTTGATCTGATTTGCCGCGCGGGCTTCGCCCAGAAAACGCTTTCGCTGCCGCTCGTTGCGTACGAGTGCGGGCTCCAAGAATTTCAGCGCGACGTCGCGGCCGATGATCTGGTGCCGCGCCCGGTACACCGCGCCCATGCCGCCCGAGCCTAGCTCCTCTTCGATCAGGTAGCGGCCCGCGATCGTGCGCCCAATGAACGCGTCCTCCGGCTCCCGTAGGGCCGTGCCGTCGATCGGACACGTCGCGATATCTCCGCGAAAGCGGGCGTCGCAGCGCGGGCACACTCGCAACGTCATGGGGGTAGGGTATCGGCCGCTCACGGCGGCAGCCAGGTGCGACGTTGTCTCACGTTGCTCGGCTTGCGCGTACTGCTCTCGGGGTCTATCGATTCTATATGCGGACTCGTGCGCCAGCTTCCCGTTTCTCGCGCCTGGCCATGGCCTGTGCCGCCGCCCTGGCTGG
>DASRXR010000169.1:0-5142 GCA_035687405.1 Polyangiales bacterium | reverse complement strand
CTCGCTTTTGCCCAGGAGCAGGTTGCTGTCCACCCATGCCTGCCTCCGTCCGCGCGCCTACTCGTTTGTCCGTTGCCGCTGGTGGCGGCACCGGGTCTGCTTTCTCGGCACCGGTTCGCGCGCGCGCATCTTTCTGCGTGCCCGCAGATTCATCCGACTTTTTCACGCCATCTTCGCCACCAGGCTGTGCCGCCTGCGCATCTTGACCCTCTGATTCGTTTGGCTCCTCGCCTTCTCGCGAGAAGAGTTTCGAAAACAGTCCCATGGATCTCCGCGTCGGAGGGGCGGTTGTCGACTCTAACACCGTCCACTCGACGGATGGATCAGGCATGACGTCGGTTGAGCAAAAATGGGAGCCGCATGTTGCCTGCAGTCGCAGCTAGGAGCTGCACGCGGCACACCGAATGGACACGCACTTGCACCGGCATACATCGAACAAAAGAGGCATATTCGGGGGTGAGGAAGATTGGCTATGAAAGTCATGCTCGATTTCTGCGTGGTGCCGGTCGGTGTCGGAGTCTCGGTTTCGGAATACGTCGCTGAATGTCAGCGCGTGCTCATCGACCGCGGGCTAACGCACCAGATGCATCCTTACGGGACGGTCGTCGAAGGCGAATGGGAAGCGGTGTTCTCCGCGCTTCGCGAATGTCACGAACGCGTACATGCGCTCGGCGTGCCGCGCATCAGCACCTCGATTCGGCTCGGAACACGGACAGACCGTGATCAAACGATGGCGGACAAGCTCGAGAGCGTGCAGCGCAAGCTAGCAATCGAACCGTAAGCGACTGCTCACTTGCAGCGCGTCGGCGCTTGCCAGTCCGCAGCTGAGAGCAGCAATGCGCTGCGCCGGTACACAGGCTGCGCCAAAGAAATGATGCCGGCAGGCCAAAACATGCTTTCGGCAACCTAGGCTAATCGAGTGTCTTGGACCGAAACGGGTGCGCTGGCATATTCCCTCGCGGGCGCACCACACTGAGGGCGTGACACAACGCGAGGGTCTTCGATGCACCGTTTCATTCCGGGTCGACTGGATCGCATCACCGAGCACTTGAGCCGGCACTACATCGAGCCAGGCAAGATCGCTGGTTGTCAGGCCCTCGTCGCACGCGGCGGTGAGATCGCGTATTGCCAGGAGCTCGGCCGCGCCGATCGCGAGCGCAACAAGCCGCTCCAGAGCGACACGCTGTTCCGCATCTACTCGATGACGAAACCGATCACGTCGGTCGCGCTCATGATGTTGTACGAGCGCGGTCACTTTCAGTTGAACGACGCCGTCACCCGCGTGTTTCCCGAGTGGCGCGATCACCGCGTCTGGGTCTCGGGCGACGGCGATCAGATGAAGACGGAGGCGCCGAAGCGCCCGATCACGTTCCGGCACCTGCTCAGTCACACCGGCGGGCTCACCTACGGCAACGTGCTCTCGAGCCTGGGTGCTGCGCCGGAGGAAGTGCATCCGGTCGATCAGGTGTATCGGAACCTGAAAGTCCGCCGCACGAAGGACGAGACGCTGCAGGAGCTCGTCGAAAAACTGGCGAAGGTGCCGCTGCGCTACCAGCCGGGTGAACGCTGGATGTATTCGCTGTCGACTGACGTGTGCGGCGCGCTCGTCGAGCGGATCGCGCGCATGCCGTTCGAGAAGTTTCTGCAGGAGAACATCTTCGAGCCGCTCGGCATGCACGACACTGGCTTTCACGTTCCCGACGCGAAGCTCGATCGATTTGCGGCCTGCTATCGGCGGCGCCCGGACAAGTCGCTCGAGCTCGCGGACGATCCGCAGACGAGCGCGTATCGAACGCCACCGAAGTTCGTATCGGGTGGCGGTGGGCTCGTCAGCACGATTGCCGACTACCACCGCTTCGCCGAGATGCTGCGGCGCAGTGGCGAGCTGAATGGCGCGCGCATCCTCGCGCCGCGCACGATTCGCTTGATGCACGCGAACCACCTGCCGGGCAATCAAGACCTCACCCAGCTCGCGATCGGTTCGTTCTCGGAGACGAGCAACGAAGGCGTCGGCTTCGGACTCGGCTTTGCGTCGACGTTCGATGCGGCGAAGGCGGGCAGCCCGAGCCTCGGCGAGTTCTACTGGGGCGGCGCCGCATCGACAATCTTCTGGGTCGACCCCGTTGCCGACCTGATCGTCATCTTCATGACGCAGCTCATCCCGTCCGCGACGTTCGATTTTCGCGGGCAATTGAAGAGCCTGGTCTACTCGTCGCTCGCGGACTAACCTGCGCGGGGTCATGCCTCGACCCCAGACGATCCTAGTCCACGCACCGGTCTCCGATGCGCTGATCGAAAGCATTCGCGCTGCAGCGCCGTACGCAACGGTGCTGAGCCCCGCGCAGCTGAAAGAGCGGCCGGAAGCTTGGCGCGAAGGCGACGTGTTGTTCACGCACTTGATCAAGCCCGAGCGCCTGCGCGAAGCGACGAAGCTGCGCTGGATTCAGACGATGGGCGCCGGCGTCGAGTGGCTGCTCGCACCGGACTTGGTCGAACGCAAAGACCTCACGATCACGAACGCGAGCGGAGTGCACGCCGAACCGATCGCCGAGCACGTGTTCGCATTGATGCTCGCGCTCGCGCGGCGCTTGCCCGAAGTGTTGGCGTTCCAGCGCGAGCAGCGTTGGGAGACTGCGAAGTTCCTCACCGGCGTGCCGACACTCTCCGGTTCGACGCTCGGCATTCTCGGTGTCGGTGCGATCGGCCGCCACATCGCGGCCATTGGAGCTGCCTTCGGCATGCGCGTGATCGGAATGCGGCGCGGCGGCGATTCGGTCGCGAACGTCGAGCAGATGTATCGCCCCGATCAGCTGCACGAGCTGCTCGCGCAGTCGCACTACGTCGTCAATGCGCTGCCGATGACGAAAGACACACGCGGCGTGCTCGGCGCCGCGGCGTTTGCAGCCATGCGCGGCGACGCCGTGTTGATCAACATCGGGCGCGGCGGAACGGTGCAGACCGGCGCGCTGGTCGCAGCATTGCGAGAGAAGCGCATCGGCGGAGCGGGTTTGGACGTCACGGATCCTGAGCCGCTACCGAGCGATCATCCATTGTGGAAAGTCGAGAACGTGATCATCACACCACACTTCTCGGGCGGAAGGCCGGGCTACGCGGACCAGGTCACCGGCATTTTTTTGCGTAACCTCGCGAAATACGAGGCCGGCGAGCCGCTCGAGAACGTGGTCGATCCGCACGCCGGCTATTGATGCGCGATCGCGCGATCGTCGCCAAGAGCGGCCGGCGCCCACTAAATTCGATCGCGTGGCATTGCTACAGGGGCCCAGGCGGCCGGAGTGCCCGCGCGCGCTCAAACCGCTTGCATTTTGCGCGTTTCGCAACACCCTCCGGAATCTGTGATAGGGCATCGCGTCATCGGGGTTTGCGTCAGCTTGCTGTTGTCCTGCGCGTTCAGCGCCTGCGGTTCGGACCCCATGTCGATCGACTTCGGTGAGGGCATCGATCCGAGCAAACCCGCACCTCGAGGTCGTCCCTATCCCTGTCCGCCTCAAACCCCACCGGAACCGCGGTCGATGTGCACGACGCGCGACTTGTCGTGTGAGTATCCGAAAGGCACGTGCGTCTGCCAGCAGGATCCGATGGGCACGTTCGGGTCACTCGCGTGGAACTGTCCTTTCGACGCGCCGGCAACGATGTGTCCGGAGTCGCGGCCTGCAACGGACACGCCTTGCACCTCACTTCTCGATGCGGCGGACTGCGTCTACTCGCAGAATGTCGCGTGTCACTGCTCCGGCGAGACGCAAGGTTGGGCGTGCTGGGATCCACACGACTGTCCCAAGAACGAACCGAAGGACGACGCTGCGTGTGATCCAGTCGGAATGTCGTGCGGCTACGACGAGACGACGTGCGAGTGCTTCGCGCGCGGCTGGCAGTGCACGGACGCGATTTAGCCGCGCCTTTAGACCAGAACAGTCAACGTGGGCGTAGCTTTTTTTCGGCTTCTAGCTGCGCCAGCAACGCGCCACCCGCTGGGATCACCGTCACGCGCAACTGTGGATTTTTCAGCAGGTTCTGCGCTTCGAGCACGTCGAATAGCGCATCACACAAGCCTCGATCGCGCGACACCGCTCCGAGTGCAGCACCGACGATGTTCGGCCGCATCGCGGCTGCCTTTGCGAACTCGGTCGAGGCTTCGCGCTCTGCCGCGGACCGGATCACGCTCACGCGATTCGCGCCGTCCTGCTGAATCGCCGCCGTCACCTGCCGCAACCGGTTTACGACCTTCTGCTCGATCTGCGAGATCATCCCGCTGTCGCGAAAGTGGACCTTCCGGACGTACACCGAGCCGGACTTGTAGCCCCACTCTTGCGACTTGAGTGAGACCTCCTCGCGCACGATTGTGCTCATGGAGTGGCGGTCTTCGAGCATGCGTTCGAGCTTCATGTTGCTGAGGCAACGCACGGTCGCATTCGACACGTTCGCCCGGAGCGATCCGGCGGGATCCGCGTTCTTGTACAGGTACGAGATCGGGTCGCTCACGTACATCTCGTACCAAACACCGATGCCCATCGGCGCGCCCTCTTCGGAGTTCACCGGTTGCGAGCGCAGATACGCCTGGTCCTGCCGCAGATCCACGAAGCGCCGGTGGCCGAAAAACGGCACGAATGCGGCGAACGGCCCCATGTGCATCCACGGATAGTGCAGGCCCGGGTCGTCCGCCACCCAGCGCACTTTGCCGAACAGCTCGAAGACGACGCACTGCCGCTCACGAATCACGACGTACAAGCAAAACGCGCGCGCGATCGCGAGCACAGCGGGCACGAGAATGAACGAGATCACGAACGTCGCGACGAATGCGGTGAAGAAGCTCATCACTCGACCTCCAGCTCTTGCTCGAGGACGAGGCCGTCGACACGTTGGAACAGCGACAGCCGCGCATTGCGAATGTACGCGCGAAGCGCGCCTTCACCGTGCTGCTTGAGCGTCGCGAGCTCGTTTGCGAGCGCGAGCAACGGTTGCACTTCGGCTTGCGCGTTGAGCGTTTCGATCTCGACTGCGCGGCGCGACATCACGATCTTTTGATCGGCCGAGGCCTGGGCGAGACTGATCTCGCTCGAGACGTGGTTATAGGCCGTGTTGATCGCCGCCAGCGCGGAGTCGACCTCGGACGGCGGATCGATCCCG
>DASRXR010000168.1:0-2173 GCA_035687405.1 Polyangiales bacterium | reverse complement strand
CCTGGCTGCTCTTCGCTCCACGCGCACAGCAGCAGAACGCGATCGAGCCAGAGCTGAACTGCGCCCGAGCGCTTTCGCAGGCACTCGATCAACTCACGATAGAACTGCTGCGGGATCCGAGCAATCTGCAGGCCGCGGCTCGCCCCGATCTCGCGACTGACGCGAAACCACCACCGGACTTGATGATGCAGCAACGGATTGCGAGTTGCGCGCGCGATCAGTTCCCAGAACTCGGCTTGGAACGCGCTTCGCTCTTCTAGAGTGCCGTCTTCACGGTACGCGTCGACGCGGCGATCCAAACGCTGGAGCTCCGCTGCGGTGATCCGCCGCTCCGCGAGCGCGAGCAGGGGCAGGGTCGAGAGCGCTCGGTTCTCTATCGCGGCGAGCGAGGTCGCATCGCCGGGCCTCGCGACTTCGAGCTGCAATTGAATCAGCCGAACGTCGGTCGCCTTCGCTGGATCGAGCACCATCGTTGCGCTGCCTTGTCGCACGCGTACGAGCTCGAGCTCTTCGAGGCGGTGGATCGCTTGCCGAACGACGAGCGGCGACACGCCGAACTGCGTCGAGAGCTGACGTTGCGTCGGCACCGCTTCACCGGGCTTCAGCTCGCCTTGCAAGATCGCGCGCAGCAGCGTCTCGAACACTCGATCGGCGATCCGCAAACGCGGTGCTCGCTCTGCATGAAACGCCGTAGGCCCGCTCGGTGAGTTCGGGGTCCGGAGGGTCACTGGAGCTCGTTTTTCAGCCACGGCGTTACGATCTTGCGACCAACGAAAAGCTTATACCACGGTCCTAAAGGAGCGTTGGCCGTTCTCCGTTGGGGACTACACGAAACATGCGGATTCATGCGCCAGCCTGGCGAATCGCTCGCATTCCAGGCCGGCGTGGCCCGACGAGTGCATGCCAAAGAGTGGAACCCCGGGACTAACGCGGGCTACGGCAGATCGCTCGAGCCGACTGGTCAATCGTTCTTCGCGCCGTTCATGATCCACAGGCGGATCTGTTCGACCTTCTCCGGAGCCAACGCGCCGCTCGGCGGCATCTTACCGCCGCACTCGGGCGTGGCGGAGGAGACCTTCTTGTACAGGAGGCTCGCATTCGGATCGCCCGCGACGACTCGGATCAACGTCGTGTCTTTGCAAGCCGGGGCCGTGGTCATCACGAGGTTCACGCCCATCGCTTTGACGCCGACGAGAGCCATGAACGAGTCGTTCTTCATCGACATCTTGAGCTGACCGGCGGCCGTGCTCGCGTGGCAGGTCGGGCCGCCGTTGCAGCCCGTACCGACGATGATCTCTTGGAAGACCGCGCTCCACGTGGGGCTGCCCGGCACGAACGTGGGAGCTGCCATGCCGGCAGCGCCGCTGCCAGCTGCAAGCATACCCGCCGTACCCATGCCAGCCACGCCAGCACCGGCTACGCCAACACCGGCTACGCCTGCACCAGCTACACCAGCACCGGCGACACCAGTACCGGCGACACCAGTACCGGCAGCTCCGACACCGGAAGGAATCGTTCCGATTCCAGCGGTGCCGGGTGCTGCGCCCGCGACCGGAACTGACAAGCCAGCTGCGCCGCCGACGGCTGCAGCGCCAGCGGTCTGCTGTGGTGGCAACGCGTCGTCGCTACAAGCGGCGACCGAAACCGAAAGACCCACTAGCAGACCCGCGAACGACCGACGAAACAACTCACTTCGCATCATCATAAACCGTAGCAGATGATCTGATTGTTGGGCTTCACAGTCGGGTCGAGAGCGTATTCCAAACCGCTTTTCACCACGACGTTGCCGTCCACGATCGCCGCTGCTCCTGCAGCGATGGTTCCGCCCGTGTTGAACATTGCCAGCTGCTCGCCGGTCGCAGCGTTCAGAATGAGCAGAACGTCATCACTCGGGACGATGAGCACGCCATTCGCAAGCGAAGGCGCACCCCAGGTGAGTTTGCTGAGCGTCTTGGCCGGCCACACGTCGGCGCCCATCTTCGTGGGATCCATCACGTGCAGCACGCCCATGCCGGGCGGTTGATTCGATACGGCGTAGAAGTACTTGCCGTCGAACGCACCATTCATGAGGATGCCGCCGTTCGCTTGATTGCGCGACGTGCTGAGCGATGCGCGCGACCAGAGCACTTGGCCGGTCTCGCGATCGAACATGTGGAAAAACGATCCCTTGTCA
>DASRXR010000167.1:0-25491 GCA_035687405.1 Polyangiales bacterium | reverse complement strand
CGTCCTCGTCCTCGTCCTCGTCCTCGTCCTCGTCCTCGTCCTCGTACTCGTTCTCGTACTCGTTGCCGTGCGCGTGCGCGTCCTCGTAGCCGTGCGCGCCCTGCGCGCGCGAGCCTCCGCGGTGAGATCTACATCGCGGGCATCGGCAGCGTTGTCCTGACGCCCACCTTGGCCGGTGAGTACGTCGGCATCCGCGAAGAAGTCGACGGACGCTGGCTGGTTCGATTCTGCGAGTTGGACCTGGGCCATGCGGGACCGAGCAGGAAGAGCTTCACTCCCCGAACGACCTCCGACCCGATCCTGGCCAGCGTGTAACCCATGTGCCTGCACTAAAACGTAACCTATCTGCCTGGTTGCACACACCGTCGCGCACGCGAACAACTAATTCGATGCACAGCGAGGTTTGTCGCTGAGCATGTCGGCAACGAGGACGCGCACGCGCACGGCAACGAGTACGAGCACGTACTCGTTACACCGCCCTTAGCGGCCCAGGAAATCCATCAGCCACGTCATCGCGGGCCTCTGCATTCCACCGCTCGTCGTGAGCCCGGTGTTCGGCCGCCACGTCCCGCCCACGACGTAACCCCAGAGCGTGATGCCTTTGATGCGGTCGTCGTTCCAAAAGAGCGGGAACTGCGTCTGCATCACGTTTTGCTGATCGGCATCACTCGCGAGGTCGAGGTCGTACTCCGTGATGTAAAGCGGCAGGCCGGTTGCAGCGAGCTTGTCGATGAAGCCGGCGACGGTGGCGTTCGGGAGCTTGAACGCGTCGTGGGCTTGCGCGCCAACCGCGTCGATCGGCGCGCCGGCAGCTTTGATCTTCGTGACGATGTCGACGAAGCGCGTGTTGTCGCCGGCGTACTCGATGTTGTTGTAGTCGTTCAGGATCAGGATCGCGTTCGGGCAGTACTGCCGCGCCCACTTGAAGCTTTGAACGATCCAGTCGTACCCGCTTTGCCCGGCGCCACCGAGCGCGTTCATGTACACGGGGGTCGTATGCGGCGGTGGTTCGTTGACGACGTCGATCAGCGCGACATCGGGATAACGTTCGCAGAACAGCCGGATCCACTCTTCGACTTCGGCTTTCTGTTCGGCGGCCGAGAGATTCGCGAGCCAGTTGGGCTGTTGGCTGCCCCAGACGAGAGTGTGCTGTTTGAAGAGGAGGTTGTGGGACTTGGCATAGTCGTGGACACGGTCGAGGCCGGCCCAATTCATTTGATTGCGAGTGCCTTCGACCGAGCCCCATTTGCCTTCGTTTTCAGGCGTGATCTGGTCCCAAAACATGTCGAAGTCGCTGCGAACTTGGCCGCCGGTCGTGATGTTGCCAACGAACTTTTTAGCTGGCGTCGAGGTGGTGCCGCCCGCGCCCGCAGTTGCGTTCACGCCCCCCGTGCCGCCACCAGCTGCGCCCGCCGCCACTGCCCGGCCGCCGCTACCAGCTGCACTCGAAGTTCCGGCAGTGCCCGTGCCCGCTCCGGCGTTCGCTGGTTGTCCAGCAGCGCCGGAGCTTCCCGCAGTGGTGCTGCCACTGGTTCCAGCGCGACCGGCTGAGCTCGTGCCCCCGGCGCCAGCGGACGCGAGCCTGCCTGCGGTCCCGGTCCCGGCCGTGGTGAAAGCGGAGCCAGCACTGCCGGCGGTTTGTCCCGCGGTAGCGCTGTTAGCGCCGGCGGTCGACATGCCCATGCTGTCTTGTGACGGCTGTGACGAGCTGGACGAACACGCCGAGACCGCAAGTGCGATCAAGGTGACTGTGAAGGGCACGTGTGCGTGTGCGATCGAAGTGTGAGTCGAGCGGACGCGGTCAGTAGCGCTGGGACGGTGGGTCACGAGAACGGCCTTTGATCGTGAGCGCCAACCGGTCGCGGCGCCTGAATGGTCTGTGGAAACGCTGAAAGCGATTCGGGTCAAGAGCAGAAATGAATGCTCAGAACCCACTCGTCCGATCACGAAAAGGGCAGGGGATGGCGCCGGCGCGCGTCTACGCCGCGCTCAGCTGCGCTCCCGTCTGGTTGCAAGATTTCGTGTACGATACCTAGGTGCGCCGATGCCGCTCATGGCGACTGTTCGCTGGCATTCTCGCGTGTGGCTCGAGTTGCTTCTCGAGTGCCGTGCAGGCGGATGAACCGCGTGCCGCCAAGGCAGCGCCCCCTACCACGGTGAGCTGCGCCCCGGATATCGCGCTGTCGGATGCGGCAGCGGAGTTGCTCCTGACGGGCAAAGCGCCCGACTCGCAGCAGCTCATGGCTGCAGTGAGAGCCGCAGGCTCGGAAGCCGTTGCGCCGCGCGCGTTGTATTTGCCGGCAGACGATCCAGCGCACGTCGCGAAGTGGCTGACGGACATGCGCGCGAAGAACGACGTAGATTTGATCTGCGGCGATGCGCGAAGCGAGCGAGCGCGGCTGATCGTCGCGAGTGCACGTGCCGCGACGCTAGTCGTCGAACGAGCACACTTGCGAGGAACGCTGGCAGCCGGGTTCGAGCGACCCGAGCTAATCTTGCGGCGGCGAGATGGAACGCTGACGCGAGTAGCGGTCGAGCGCGAGGCGTTGGAACGAGGAATTCCGATCGATCCGGAGTGGCAGGCGACGCAAGTTCAACTCTTGGCGTGGGGGCCGAGCGGTCCGCGTCCAGTCGCGGAACGTGCGCTGACGCGCGAAGGTGAGCCCGACGCAGTCGAACACTTGTCGTTGTCGTCGGAAACGCCGCTAGACGCGAACGGGATCGCGGACGTGCTCGCTCAGCTGCGTGCGAGGCACGGTCGTCCGACGTTGAGGCGCAACCGTTTGGCGAACGGTGTAGCGCAGGCTCATGCGAAGGCTGTCTGCGCGCAAGGCAGGGTCGTGCACGAGTTGGAGCCGGGAGTCGATCCGGAGACGCGAATCGCGCGCGCGGGTTTGAAGGCGCAGCTGACGGGTGAGACGGTGGCGAGAGCGGCAGATGCAAATGCGGCAATGGAGGCCACCTGGCAAAGCCCATCACATTCGCTGACGTTGTTGGAGCGGCGCTTTACCGATGTCGGGATCGGCCTAGCAACCGACGATCAGCATCGAACCTGTTTGGTGGTCCTGCTGATGGCGTGGCCAAGGCCAGTCCCACGCGCGTCTGCTCGAGCAGCAGAGCCGTAGCGAAAGCTGAGTCACTCAGTGACTGGGCTGCTCGAAGTAAGCTCGCCGCGGAGCGCCAGGACCCGACTTGGCGATCCCTGCAGCTATCAGCTGCGCCAACCCGAGAGCCAGCAACGCCGAGAAGATCGGCGCGCTCCCGAGTGCCAAGAGCGTCTGCGAATCCACCAACCTGAAATCGGGCGCTTCAGCACTCTTCGGCCAGACCGCGTGCAGCAGCTCCAACGTCGTATACAGCCCGTACCAGAGCAGAATGAACGTCCCCCAAGCCGCTGCACCGGCAGTCGTGCGCGCGTTCATGAACGATAGCAACGACAGCATCAGCAAGATCCCGAACGGCAAACCGACGAGCCGAGGTGCCCAAGACTGCCAAGCAGTGTCGAGCATCGTCAGCTGATTGAAGACGCCGCTCATCCACAGGAAACTCGCGCCCAGCAAAATCCCCAGCGCGACCATGAACCGAGACAACGCCGAAGCGCGATGCCACGCCCGAAAGAACAACCCCGCAGCTAGCAGCGTCACCGTCAGGTTCAACACCACCGCGCGCGGCCCGTTGTCAGTGCTCATCTCGGTCCACAACACCACCGCCAGCCCCGTAGCAGCAACGGTCGCAACCGCAGCAGCCCGCGCCGCGTAAGGCATCCGCGGGACCCCCAATACCGCCAGTGCAGCAAACGCACCGCACAACGGCGCTCCAATCCCGTGCCCTCGCGTCAAAAGCCACGTCGCGGCCACACCCAACAAACCCAACGTCGGGCTCCAAAACCGCAGTAACCCGGGCGCGGGCTCGGCCGGTGTCAGATCGCGCTGCAACGCCTCCGAAGCGAGCACGGGCGGCCGCACCATCGGCGCGTGCGCTCCGGTTGCGTACGGACTCGTCGTCCGAACCTCCGGCATCGGCATCATCAGCTCACGGAGCGTCACTTCCTCGTGTGAGGGCGGCGAAGGGAACTTCAGCTCCTCGACCGGCTCCACCGGCGCGGGGGGCACGGGCGATTCGATCCGCGAAGCCGCACCCGCAGCCAGCAACTCGCGCGACTCCGGCTCTACGATGCTCTGCCGCGCGCCATCCTCGCCGCTCAGGTTTGGGACGTGCGCAAAAGGTGGAACCGAGTCGCCAGCAGCCGGACTCGGCGCACTCGAAGACGCCTTCGGATGTTCACTCGCACGTCCCCAACGCCCAGCCGGCAAGCTGAGGTCTACGTTCGGCATCAACTCGCCGAGGCGGTCGACCTCCAACCGCACATCGCTGCCTTCGTGGAACAGTTTTTCTTCCTGTTCCGCGCCGCAAGCCGGACATCGATCGGCGCTTTCTGCGACGTCGGATCCGCATGCCATACATGTGCGAGCTGTCATGGCTGCGTCGTTCTCAAGGATTGCCGCATCATAGCTTAGGTGTCGAACAACACTGGTACTCCCGAACACCGTGGAATGCGGCGACTGTGCAGCCCTGTGAACTGGTAGCCGGATACCACGACACGATTGTCATTGGCCAACTTCACACCTGTCGACTCCGAACCCACCTGCGCTGCTATGCCCGAACAAAATGTTGTTTGGTTGCTCGCAGTTAGATCATTGGATCCAGGTTTGGCACTCAGTTTGCACTACGGGCTAGTCGAAGCTTATTTCCACCGCTTGATATCTTCCGCTTAGTTCCGAACTTCGCTTCCCGACTTCCTTAAACTTTTTTCCTCCTCTTAGTTTTACTTCGCATTCCTTCTGTCGGAGCAGAGCCGGTCCCAGAATCCATCCCTCGGTCCGGGGTTTTGGGACTGGCTCTATCGCTTTAGACTGGCGCGGTTTTGCGACCCCCAGGAATCAGCGTCTCGAGTCTACCCGGCGCTGGCGCTCGCTCGCCGCGGTTCTTCAGCTGGCATCGCTTCATGGTCAGAGGCTGCGCGGTCGCTGGCTGCGCCGCCTGGCTTATGTTTGCCGGCGCGTGCACGAGCGTGTCGAAGGACCTCGGCACGGTCTCGCTGCTCTACCGCGACGCGCGCTACGAGGCCGCATCGGCGTGGCTGCAACAACTCTCGCTCGAGATCGCCAGCATGGATCTGCGCGAGCGCGCGAAGTTCCACTACCTCCGCGGCATGACGGCGTATCGGCTCTACCAGTATCCCGATGCCGCGCACGAGTTGGCGCTGGCCGCGAGCGCAGTCGCCGCTACCGGCGACGCGCTCAGCGATGAACAACGCGGAATGCTCGATCAAACACTGGCCGAAGTCGCGCTCAGCACGAGCTACATGACTTCCGCCCCTTCACCGTAAGCGTGTACCGCGACTTCAATCGCTCACGACGCGCCGGCGCAAACCAACGAGCAGATCTTTCGTTGCGAGCTTTTCTTTCTTCAGCTCGTGTACGAGCAACTGCTCCGACATAGTCAGATAGCGATGACTGTCCAGCTCGGCGATCTGCTCCTTGAGCGCGTGATGACGGCGCTCGAGGCGTTCGATCTGAAAACCTGATTCGAGCTTGCGCGAGATCTTCTCCATTCGATCCTCCGGTTCGCGTTTTTGCTTGCCGCTCGGCGGTGATGCGTGATCACTCAGCGGAGCTTCGTTCGCCTTGCCGCGGCACTTCGTTCCCAGTTCAAGCAAGCGCCACACTGCGCAGATCGAGGCCGAGAATAAGCGTGTGGCCAACGATCCTGCAATGCCTCACGTAAGCTGGTTGCGTGCGATCTTTCCCTGAATGGTCTATAGGGCCTGGCCGTCGGGTTTTCGTGCGGGACACGAAACAATCGAAGCTGAGGCTACTGACCATGGAAACAAGCAATCGCAGCGGCGCCCGGCATAGGCGGCGTCACGCAATGGCGGGTGTCGCGGCGGCGCTACTTATCATTTCAGGGACATTCGCACGCGCGCAGACGTCGCAACCCCCCGCGACAACATCGCCTGCGGTTAAGCCGCAACCAGCTGCGCCAACTGCCTCGGCACCGGCTGCCAGTGCGGATGCTGCACGGCAAGCTGCAGCCACAGTGCAGTCGTTTTACGACCAGACGAAAGATCTGAGCGCTAGCTTCTTTCAGACATATGTAAACAAGGTGTACGACCGGACTGATCGCAGCTCCGGGAAGGTGACATTCAAGAAGCCTGGCCGGATGCGCTGGGATTACGCGAAGCCCAACGGAAAAATCATCGTGGCTGCGCAAGGCAAGTTCACATTGTTCGAGCCTGGTGACGAGCCCGGAGATGTCGGCCAAGTCATCGAACAAAACTTCCAAGAGTCGGACCTTCCCCAGGCGATGGCTTTTCTGATGGGCACCGGGAAGCTCGAAGACGACTTCGACTTCAAGCTGCTCGACTCTGCGCGCGAGGGTTATCCTGCCGGCAAAGTGCTCGAGCTCAAGCCGCGCAAACCGAATCCGCACTTCGATCGGCTGCTGTTTTACGTCGAGTCGACCCCGAGCTTGCGCGGCCTCGTGCGCCGCCTCGTGATCATCGACTCCACCGGCAATCGCAACCGCTTCGACTTCAGCGAGTTCAAGTTCAACACGGGCGCGCCGGATTCCACATTCACGTGGAAGCCGCCGGCGAACGCACGTCGGGTGCACATGTGACTCGCCTCATGCGCACTCTCGGCCTCGTGATCGCCTGCGCCGCGTGTTCGTCGCAGAGCGCGAACCCACCGCCTGCGCCCGAGACGCGCTCGACTGGTGCGGATGTCTCGCAGCCGTCAGCTGCAGTGGTCCGGCCTGACGATTTGCGCGGCACCTGGGTCGAGTACTGGGCGGTGGACGGCGGTGCCGACACCGAGCGCTATTCGTTCAGCGAGCTCGGGCACTTCGAGTGGAACTCGACGTATTCGGCGCAGACCTCGCCGCACGCGCCTCAAACTGCAGTCCGCAAAGCCGGCGTGTTTCGCCTAGAGCGCAACGGTTCGACGCCGGTGCTCGTGCTCGAGGTTCAACACGAAGCGTTCGCAGCCTGCGCCGCTCCGTGTGAGGCCACGACCGGGCCGCGCGAAGTGGAGCACGCGACTCCGCTCGTCGAGCGCTACGAGCTCGGTGAATGCCCGAGCAACCCGGAAGCGCAGCGCGTGGACGCCAGCTACACGTGCCGAGCGTTCGGCGGCAAAGCATTTTGGCGCAAAGCGCGGGATGCCTCGACTGAAGACAAAGCGGGCTGAGCTCAGGTGTTCTCGCCGCTCGGCAGAAGTGTATGCGTGACGAGCGCGCGATGGATCGCTTGCGCCACGTGCGAAGCGCGCCAGGCAGCAGCTTGCATCTCGGAGACGTGCGCCTTGAGCGGGCTATCCGCCGGCATCTGCCGCAAGAGCACGAACGTGTAGTTTAAAATGACCGCGATCTGATTGTTGAAATCGTGTGCGATCTCCGACGCCACGCGCTGCAATGCAGTTTGTAGCTCGGACCGACCGGTGCGCTTACCAGTACCAGCAGTCCCAGTACCTGATGGCTCAGCCAGACTCGATGTTGCAGCTCCCGGCGCGAACTCGGCGCGCGCAGCTCCGTGCAACACGACGCAAAACTTTTCCGCTGCAGGCTCGTCGTCGCAGACGCGCTGCACGGTGACTTCGACATCCGGCCCCGGACTGCGCAGACCCAAGCGCCCCCGCCAACAGCGTGCGCGATGGAGCTCTCGCCAAATCCCGTTCAGCGTGCGGCGATCGAGCGCCGAGACATCGGAAAAGAACTGCCCCGACAAACTGGCTTCCGAGAAAAACGCTTCAGCCGCGGGATTTGCGTAAACGATCACCCCGGCGCGGCTGATCAGCAGCACGCCATCGGTCGACGCAGCGAGCGCTGCGAGACAAGCCGACGTACTGAGCGACTCGCCCTCGTAGGTAGTGGAACGGCGGCGGACACTACTCGGCCGATCACGACGCGTCGCGCGTTCGAGCGCGTTATCGCAGTGGTCGTATGCCGACTGTATCGTGCGCTCTGAAGCCACGAGGCCTGCCCGCTATTCCCCTCTGCACGCGCCCCACCGCATGCCCCGCTACTCATACACACTTGGATTCCCGTTGCAACGCGTGATGTTCGCACTCGGTTGTTTAATCTCGGGCATCGGGAGTGGTCGCGAGGATCCAGCCACTCACGGTAGAGACAACTGCTGCCGCAGCGGTGAATCGGGCAGCGGTTCCAAGCGCGAAGTGTTTGCGTCGGCGGGCATCTCACTCACGAGTAACAGCTCCGCGCGCCCGCGGGCTCGGACGGGACTAGCGATCAGTACCAGTCCCAACGGGCCCCCATACGGCTGTCCGGCCAGTGCTGTGCGCAACTGAAAATCCGCGTCGGGCCACGCAGTGATGACCTGAGCATCGAAGTCGAGATCACCTTTCTGCACGAGTGCGACTAGCTCGTGGTTGCGAACGCCGAGCACGTCGGGTTTTCCATCGCCGTTCCAGTCCAAGACTTGCACGCTGTCGAGCCCAGACAGCGCTGGCAATGATCGCAATGCGCCCGCATTGGTGGCATTCGCTACGATTGCGTTTGCAGCGGCGCCGGTAAGTAGCGCGTCGGCGTGACCATCCGCGTTGAGATCCACGATCGTAATCGCCTTCACATCCAGCCCGGCGAGCGTCGTTCGTTGTTTCGGATGACCACCGGTGCCCATGAACACGACCTCTGCGCCGCGTCCTTTCGCGGAGAGAATCAAATCGGCCCGACCATCCAGATCGAGATCGGCAGTACCGAGCTGGTCGACACCCACACCTGCCGGCATCGCAAACAACTTGAACGGCGAAAGCCCCCCGCGCAGGAGCACGAGCTCGTTCGGACGCGGCAAGCGCGAGTCCTCGAGCCGCAAGATCACGATGTCGCTCCCAGCTGCATCGTCCAGCTCGGCCGCGCTGAGTGCACCGACTGCAAGCGGTGCGAGCAGCCGCGGCGAGTCGAATGTGCCGCTGTGCGATCGCAACGCCGACAGCAACACACCACTTCGTGGACTGCCGCGCTCGTCGTCGCGCGATGTGCCGACGACCAAATCGACTGCCCCGTCACCGTTCAGATCCGTCGCGAGGATGTCGCCCGGTCGATCGATCCAAGATTTCTCTTCGCCGCTTTTGGCTGCGGGCGTCCCACTCGCGCCGAAGTCGAAGCGCGCGATGCGCCGGGGCTCGCCGTGATCGAACGCGATCACGTGCACGTTCGTCCCGCAGTGCACGCCGATCGCGGGTGGCGCTCCGGGCGTGAGCGGCAACATTACGACGCGCGGTTCACCACGGGGTGTCTCACACACGCTAAAGCGACGCAGCGGCTCGCTCGTTGGACGGGCGGCCGGTGTCGTCGCTGCATTTTGCGCCGCCAGCTGCGGCGCGAGGTTGGGGCCCGGAGCGCTGGGCGCGGTCACAGTGGTCGCGCTCGAAGGCGGGCACGTCTCGCACTGTGGACAGGCTGCAGCTCCCTGCGGCGGCGACGAGCGCTCGCTCGAACGCGCTCGAGGCAGCACACCTGTCCACAGTAGTGCCGCGAGAATGCTGGTCGAAAGCGCGATTAAAACGCTCACCCGCAGGATCACTCGTTGGCGAGAGGCGGAAGGATCGGTAGAAGGGGCCGGAATAGCCATGTGGGGGTCGGAGTTAAGCCGTCGCCGCTCGTTTCGGGTGAGGCGGGACGGCGTGGTCAGGCGTTTGACGAGGGCGCGGAGTCTTTGCTAGCTCAGCGAGCGAAATTTCCAAAATGATCGTCGTCGACAAAGTATCCAAATACTACGGAGCACATCGCGCAGTCGCGGACCTCAGCTTCGAGATCCGCGAAGGCGAATGCATCGGGTTCCTCGGGCTGAACGGCGCCGGCAAGAGTACGACGTTGCGCTTGCTCGCGTGCCTTCTGTTACCGACGTCGGGACGCATTCGGGTCCGAGACCTGGACGTCGTCACGCACCCGCACGAGATCAGGCGCTTCATCGGCTACCTGCCGGACACCCCGCCGCTCTACCCGGAGATGACCGTCCGCGAGTACCTCGAGTTCGCCGGGCGCATCCGCGGGTTGGAAGGCAAAGAGCTGGACCAGCGCTTAGATCGGGCGGTCCAGCTGTGCTCGGTGCGGGAGGTCGTGCGTTCGCCGATCAGCCAGCTGTCGCACGGCTATCGGCAGCGCGTCGGGATCGCGCAGGCGATCATCCACAAGCCGTCCCTGCTGATTTTGGACGAGCCGATCCAAGGTTTGGATCCGGTTCAGATCGTCGAAATGCGCAAAATGATCGGCGCGCTGCGTGGTGAGCACACGATTTTGCTGAGCACACACATCCTGACCGAGATCGAGGCCACCTGTGACCGCATCCTCGTGATGCACGAGGGGCGGGTCGAGGCGCAGGGCACCGAGGAAGAGCTGTCGTCGAAGCTCTCCGCACGGCGCACACTGCAGCTCGAGGTCCGCGGCACCGGCGACGCGCTGAAGGCAGCTCTGAGCGGCGTCCGCGGCTTGAAGGTGTTGTCGATCGAGCCGGACGGCTCGGACGCGGTTCGCGCGTCGCTCCACGTCGAAGACGTCGAGCGTGAAGCCGTCAGCCGCGCAGTCGTGCAGGCCGGACTCGGCCTCGTCGCGATGTACACGGAGTCGACCGGCCTCGAAGCGCTGTTCTTGCAGTTGCAGAGCGCGGCCGCTTCGAAGTCCGAATCGGGTACGCAGCCACCAGCTTCACGGCCGAGTGACGGCCCGACCGAGGCACGTCCATGAGCAATATTGGAATCATCGCTCGCCGCGAGCTCGGCGGGTACTTTCGTACGCCGAGCGGGTATTTGATCGGAGCCGCAACCTTGCTCGTGCAAGGTTTGATGTTCAACACGCGCGCACTCGGCACCGGCGCGAAGCTCTCGTCGCAAGTGTTGATCGACTTCCTGCGCGACTCGAGTGGAACCACGACCGTCGCGGCCGTGCTCCTCACGATGCGGCTCTTCGCGGAAGAGCGGCAATCCGGCACGCTCGTGCTCCTCTTCACGTCGCCGGTGCGCGAGTACGAGATCGTGCTCGGTAAGTTCGTCTCGGCGTTCGTCGTGCTGTCGCTGCTGGTACTCGCGAGCGTGTATTTGCCCGCGATGATCTTCGTGAACGGCAAAGTGTCGCTCGGACACATCGCGTCGGGTTACCTCGGGCTCTTGATGGTCGGCGCTGCGACCTTGTCGCTCGGCGTGCTCGGCTCGGCGCTCGCCCGAACGCAGATCATGGCCGGCGTGCTCGCGGCCGTGTTCATCTTCGTGCTGTTTTTGTGTTGGGCGCTGTCGCGCGTGGTCGACCCGCCGCTCAGCACGATCATCTCGCACTTCTCGCTGTACGAGCAGCACTTCTTCCCGTCGATGCGCGGTCTGCTCCAGCTGTCGGACGTCGCGTACTACGCGTCGGTCACGTACCTCGCGCTGCTCGCGTCTACCCGCGTAATCCAGAGTCAGAGGTGGCAATGAGCGACCAGCAACAGACTTCGAACGTGCTGGGCAGCGTGCTGATGTGCGCGGGCTTGCTCGCGATCTACCTCGGTGAACGCGTGTTCGGTGAAGGCAACGGCCGCACGGCAGCCACCGTGCTCGGTGCGTTGCTCGTGGTCGCGGCGTTTGGAATGCGGGGTGCAGCCCTCAGCCGCGCGAAAGGCGACGTCCGCGGAGTCGAGCAACGTTTGCTCGGCTCGTACATCGGCATCATCGTCGCGCTCGGCTTGTACGCGCTCTCGACCGACACGGGCTTGAACCTGTTCGGGCTGAAAGACGACGCGCGCGGCAAAGTCAGCACGGTGCTGACCGTGGTGTGGCCCGCCGTAATGGTGGTCTCGCTCGCCGCGCTGTGGTTCATGGAGCTCGTCTACGCGCGCATGCCGGTCGCTGCGTCGGTCGAGTTGCGCCGCGTTCGCACGGCTGCCTACGCCGGTCTCACGCTGGCGTTCTCGCTCGTCTTCCTGCTGTCGATCAACTACGTCGTGACCGCACGTGACGTGCGCCGCGACGTGAGCTACTTCAAGACCACAGAGCCGAGCGCATCGACGAAGCGCCAGCTCACGAAGTTGCAGGCGCCGGTGAAAGCGCTGCTCTTCTACCGCAAGACGGACGACGTGCTCGCGCAGCTCGAGCCGTACTTCGCGTCACTCGCCAAGGCGAGCCCGAAGTTCAGTTATCAAGTAGTCGACTCTGCGCTCGTGCCCGAGCTCGCGCGCAAGCATCGCGTGACGGGTAACGGCTCGGTGCTGCTCGTGCAAGGCGAGGCCGACAAGGAAAAGGCGCAGCCGATCAAGATCGGAAACGAGCTCACCGACGCGCGGGCACAACTGCGCAAGCTCGACGGGTTGTTCCAGCAGAACTTCTCGAAGCTCGTGCAGGCCGAGCGTTCGGTGCAGCTCACGGTCGGACACGGCGAGCGTAACGCGAAGCAAGACGAAGGCGCTGAACGCGGCGAGGGCACGAAGGTGCTCGACGAAGTTTGGAAGCGCCTGAACTTGAAGACGACCAAACTCGGCGTCGGTCAAGGTCTGGCGAACACAGTTCCGGATGGCTCGGGCGCCGTGATCGTGATGGGCCCGCAGCAGAAGTTCTTGCCGGAAGAAGTGCAGTCGCTGCTCGAATACGTGCGCAAGGGCGGCCGGCTCTTGTTGATGGTGGATCCGGGCGACGACGACGGCCTCGACCCTCTGCTCGAGGGCCTCGGCGTCGCGCGCCAGCCGGGCACGCTCGCGAGCAACAAGAGCCACATGCGTCGCAAGTACGACAACAGCGATCGCGTGATCGTGTTTTCGAACAAGTATTCGGTGCACCCGAGCGTGACGACCGCGAACAAGTATTCGGGTGAGGTCGCGACGATCTTCATCTCCGGCGTGGGTCTCGCGAAGGCGCCGCTGAAGCCGCAAGACACGCTGAAGCCTTCGGTCACGTTCCCGCTGCGCAGCAGCGCGGACTTCTTTCGCGACGCGAACTCGAACTTCGATCGCGACGCGACCGAGCCCGAGGAGACGGTGAACCTCGTCGCGGCGGTGACGACTAACACCAAAGGCGTCGAAGGCCGCGCGGTCGTGATCGGCGATGGCGACTTCATGACCGACAAGCTCGCAGCCAACAACGGCAACCTGATGGTGTTCATCGACTCGCTCGCGTGGCTGATTGGCAACGAAGAGCTGAACGCCGAAGTGAGCAACGAGGAAGACATTCCGATCGAACACACGCGCGACAAGGACAAGCTGTACTTCTACGCGACCACGTTCGCGGTGCCGATGCCGCTACTCGGTTTGGGTTTGTGGGTCGCGCGGCGCCGACGTCGCTCCGGGGAGAAGAGCTCATGAAATCAGTGCTCATCCACGGGATCCTCGCCGTGTTCGGCTTGGGTTTCGCGTACCAGACGTGGACGCGCGAGCCGGACGTCGAAGAGGCGCCGGGCGCGGTCACGGTCGTCGAGTGCAAGGAGAGCGACCTCCAAAAGCTCTCGGTCGAGACCGAGACCAATCGCGTGACGGTCGAACCCCAGAAGCAGAAGGACGAGACGGTTTATTGGGTCACGGTTCAGCGCAAGCCGAAGCCCGTGCCGCCGCCCGATCCGAAAGCGCAGCTCGACGGGGGCGCTGCGAAAACGCCGGAACCTCCGAAGGAAGACCCCGAGACGCTCAAGCCCAAAGTGTTTCTCGCGAACGCAGCGTTCAAGGACTACTTGAAGCTCGTGACGCCGCTCAAAGCGCAACAAGGCCTCGGCGCGTTGCCGAAGGACAAGCTCGCGGACTTCGGCTTCGACAAGGTCGAGACGACGTTCAAGCTGTCGTGCGCGGGTAAGTCGCTCGATTTCGAAGCGGGCGCGCGGACGTTCGGAAGCAGCGGGCGTTACGTTCGCGATGCGAAGTCGAAGACGGCGTACCTGTTCAACGACGACGTCGTCTCGGATTTGCAGTCGGCGCAGTTCAAGTTCATGCAGACCGACTTGCACGCGTTCGTTCCGGCGGATGTCGAAGACGCGACGGTCGAAGTGCGCGGCACGAAGAAGAAGCTGCTGCAGCGCGATCGCAAGTCGACGGACAAGGCGACCTGGGTCGACGCGAGCGCGCCGGCGAAGCGCAACGAGCTGTACGGTAACTGGTTCACGCGCGTCACGCGGTTGCGTGCGCGCGAGTATTTGCCGCGAGCATCCGAGCCGGGTTCCGACTTGAAGACGACTGGCGGCGAAATGACGCCGGTGCTGACGATCGACTACAAGGTCGAGGGCAAGCCGAACGGGAAACTCGAGCTAGTGAAGGTCGAGGAAAACGGCACGCCGCACTACTACGCGCGCAGTGAAGCGACGCGTAGTTGGGTGACCGTGTTCGACTCCGCGGCGAAGGAAGTCGAGCAAGACGCACCGATGGTGGTCGGGCTCGAGGAGACGCCACCTGAAAAGGCTGCGCCACCGCCTAAGAGTGCCGGTGGCGCGCCGCCACACGGTGGAAACCCACACGGCGGTTTGGGTGGTTTGCCATCGGGTCATCCGGTCGTTCCACCTGCTGGAAATCCGCACGCTGCTCCGCCCGCAGGAAATCCGTCTGCTCCGCAGAAGCGCTGAGGTTCTTGCGTCAGCGGAGATGTGCCCGCATCTTGTGGGCGCATGACATTCCCTCGCATCGTGTTTGGCACGCCTCGGAAGCTGCCCAAAGCTTCCGAGCTGCCAGGACGCGTCGCGGTGCTGGATATCGCGTTTGCGGCAGGGAATTCGGGTGCGAGCTTCGAGTCGGTCACGAAGCCGCTCATCGATGCGCTCGGCGATCGCTTGGCGGCGTGGATCGATCACCACGATCACGTGATGCATGCGGCGTACGTGAACGATCCGCGATTCGTGTTGCGGACGAAAGCCGAACACGGTGCTTGCCCGGAGATGGTCACGCCGGAACGCGTTGCAGCTGCCGGCGTCGTCGACACGATTTGCTGTCATACGGATTTCGATGGGCTGTGTTCGGCGGCGAAGTGGATTCGCGGTGGAGTCGAGCCGTATCCGGGCGCCGATGACGACGCGCGTGCGGTCGATACGCGGCTGGGTAAGCCATCCGAGCGGGCGAACGTGCTCGATCGAGCGTTGCGAGCGCGGCCGCGCGATGACGCGCTTCGCGGCTTGATCGTGAAGTTCTTGGCCGATGGTGCGAACGACCTCGCGTTGTACCGGACGATCGAGCGCGCGTCGGAAGCGTTGCTCGCACGCGAGGAAGAAGCGCGGCGGATCTCGCGCGGCTACGAGATCAAGAACGAGATCGCATTCGTGCAGGTGCCGACGCCGCACGCGCCCTACGACAAGACGCTGCTCTTGTTGCAGGGGCAGGAGCGCGCTCGCATCTCGATCGTGCTCGATGAAAACGCGCTGACGATCGCGGCGCGGTTCGATAGCGGGATCGACTTACTCGCGCAGCTCGGGCTCCAGGGTGGGATGCCGACCGTCGTGAGCGTGTCCCCTAGCCAGAAGGACGAAGTACTCCGCAAGTTGGGGTGGCCGGACGACTGAAGGCCGATCGAGGCTGGAAAACCAGGCGTTTTCGAGCCCCTGACACCCACAATCACCCACTGAACGCCGCAGAGTTGTCGCTCGCGCCGGCCTGCCGAAGTGGCCGGTGCGCGCTACACTGGTTCGATGACACTGCCGCTGGCGGTATTCGAGAAGCTCCCGAAGACAGACCTTCACGTTCACCTCGACGGATCGCTTCGCATCGAGACGATGCTCGAAATAGCGGACCAACGAGGCATCAAGCTGCCGTCCGATAACCCCGAAGGCCTGCGCCGCTCGATGCACTGCGGCGAGAACACGGGGTCGCTCGTGGAGTATCTGAAGGCGTTCGACATCACGCTCTCGGTCTTGCAGACCGAAGATGCGCTGTATCGCGTGGCGTACGAGCTCGCGCAGGACGCGGCGAAAGAAAACGTACGCTACATGGAAGTGCGCTACGCGCCGATGCTCCACGCGCGCGGTGGATTGCGGATGACGGCGGTCGTGGAGGCCGTGCTCGCCGGTCTGCGCCAGGCTGAGAAAGATCTCGGGATCGAATCGAGCGTGATCATCTGCGGAATTCGCAACATCTCGCCTGAGTCGTCGCTCGAGATGGCGCGGCTTGCGGTCGCCTACAAAAATCGCGGCATCGTCGCGTTCGACCTCGCAGGTGCCGAATATGATCACCCGGCGAAACACCACCGCGAAGCGTTTCAGTTGATCCGCAACAACAACATCAACTGCACGATTCACGCGGGTGAGGCGTTTGGGCCCGAGTCGATCTCACAGGCGATCCACGTCTGTGGTGCGCATCGCATCGGTCATGGCTGCCGTCTGCGCGAGTCTGGGGACTTGCTGCACTACGTGAACGACCACCGCATCGCACTCGAGTGTTGCCCGTCGTCGAACGTGCAGACCGGCGCGGTCGCCTCGATCGCGACGCACCCGCTCAAGCTCTATCACGACCTCGGCGTGCGGGTGACCGTGAACACCGACAACCGGTTGATCACGGATACGACCGTCTCGAAGGAGTTGTGGCTCTGTCACAAGGAGATGGGGCTCACGGCCAAAGATGTGGCACGCGTGATCCTGAATGGCTTCAAGGCCGCGTTCATGCCGTTCCACATCAAGCAGGGTTATCTGCGGCGGATTTCGGACGAGCTGCAGGGCTTCGTCTTGGATCCGTTGTCGATCCTTCCGGAAGCGCAGCGAGCGCAGTTGCCACGCTCCGATCGGCCGGAAGCCTAGTTCCAGCCGCGCTCCAACCGAGCTCGTTCGGAACTCGTTCGGTTTCTGGGCTCGTCAGGGGCGCGCGCGCACTGTACAAATCGCAGTCGCTGGTAGGAGGCGACTCATGGCGATCGGTACGGCTCGGGTGGTTGGGCTTGCAGCGTGGCTCTTGTGTTGTGCGTGTGCCGGCAACAACTACGGCTATGCGCGCGAGTACGTGCCGCTCGATGACGAGTCGCTCTATTACGAGAAGGCGGCCGAAGTCAGCTACGAAGAGGTGCGTCGCGACCCCAAGGCGTTCGAGACGCGATTGGTTGGGTGGTTCGGAGTCGCGAGTGGGGTGAAGCCCGCGCCGGACGGAAGTGTAGTGGTCGCGCTCGACATGCGTTTCCATCAGCCTCGGCACTTGTGTAGCGATCAGTTCGAGAGCTCGTGTCGGGTGACGATTTCGGAGCGCGAGGGTGGTCCGTTCTCGACGACGTTGCGCTTGCGAAGTGACGACAAGAGCGGTTCGGCGCGTTTGAACGTAGGTTCCTTGGTGAAGGTCTACGGAACGCCGACCGGAGAGTTCGACAGTCGCGGTGGTCCGCTGATCAAGGCGCAGTACTACCGGCAATGGCCGCATGGTGCGTTCGTCTCGACGACCGGTCGCGTGAACATGCGGCGCTAGTCGCAACGCAGCGCGCATCCCGACATCGGTACAGCGGTTAAAGCCTCGGCTAAACCCTCCAAGCCATTGCGGCTTACCGCGACTGACATGCGCTTGCGATCGCGATCCCGCTCAGGCAGATACCCCCGAGTAGTCGGGCCGGACATCTGCTCGAAGGGGTTCGTATGTTTTCATTCAATCGCGATCGCCACTGGCTCGAGTGCTGTGCCGCCATACTGATTGTGTCCTGTGTCGGGATGACAGTCGGCTGCAGTGACTCCGAAGGTTCGGGGACGCCTGGCCTCGCCGAGAATCCTGGTGCAGCAGGCGTCGGTGCGACCGCCGGCGCGCCCGCTGCGGGTACGCCAGGCATGAGCACTGGCACTGCTGGGCGCGGTGTCGCCGGCACGAGCGCAGCTGCAGGTCGCGCGGCCGCAGGAGCGCCGGCCCCGACGGCGATGGCCGGCCGCGGCGCCGATGGCGACGATGCAGGTGTCGAGCCGGTGGATGCCGGCACGACCAGCCCCGACACGGGAGTCACGACGCCACCACCCGAGCCCACGCGCGCCGATCTCGGCGAAGGCGACGGCTCCGACGTGATCACGATCGGCGATTCGTGGATGAACCTCGGTTCGACCGGGATCCAACAGAGTCTGCTCAAGGCGAGTGACCAGCGCTATCGCGTGTACGGCCGCGGCGGGACGCGTCTGCTCAATGACGTGATTCCGAATCAATACGCCACGGCGAAAGGCGCCGACGCGGACATCAAGACGGTCGTCATGACTGGTGGTGGCAACGACATCATCCAAGTGGCGGGCTTGCGCGACGACTGCGCTGCCATGGGCATGCAGTGCGCGATGGTGACGAAACAGATTCGCGACCGGCTCACCACGCTTTGGGATCTCATGGCAGCGGATGGAGTGCAGGACGTCGTGTACGTGCAGTACTCGAATCCGGAGGGGCAAAACGTCGACTTCGCGGACGGCATGGACAGCGTGAAGACGCGCTGCGCGGCAGTGAAGGCGCCGATGCGTTGCCACACCTTGGAGACGCTCGATATCGTGATGGGCGACATCCCGGACGGCATTCACCCGTCGGCGGTCGCGTTCGATCGCCTCGGCGTGGCCGTCTACGACTTGATGACGAAGCAGGGAATGCGCCGCTAACAGTGGCGCCTGGAGCGCGATACGTCGCGCGATTCGCCACCGGGACCTGCGGTGCGTGCTCACGTACCAAAGCGTACGCTCCGCGCGCTCCTCGGCCCCGGCGGCGCCTCGCGTGACGTCTCGCGAACCATGCGGCGCCTCGCGTGACGTCTCGCGAACCATGCGACGCTGTTAGTTCGATTACTTGCGCTTTAGTTTCTTCTTCGCAGCTGGCGGCTGCTGCACGCCGCTTTGAGCTGCAACGAGCTTCTTAGGCGCGACCAGGCGCCAAGCTTCGAGCAGCAGCTCCGGTGCTCGCGCAAGCTCCAATTTTGCGAGCACCACGTGCGTCCAACCCAGCCGGCCCCACGCGCCGGCTGCCGGCGTGAACACTTCCGGCTTCGCGCCGAGCAGCATCGCCTGAAACTCCGGCGAGCACTTCAACGTCCCCTGCTTCCCGTCCGGCGACATCCCCGCAAAGATCTTGTTGCGGACCCTAAAGTCCGGCTGTTCGAAATGCGACTTCTCCTCCGCCTCCGGCAGCGCACACGCGAGCTTTCGCCACTGCGCTGCCGTAACCGTCATTTCGAACAACTCCCCTGGGGCATCGCCTTCGCACACGTGTCCTTGCCGTTCACCGCATCGACCAACATTCCGAAGCGGCACTGCAACGTGTCAGTCCGATACTCCTCGGACGTGACGTCGTAACCCATGTCGATCTCTTTGACCCCGCGCAGGCCCTTACAATCGGACTCGCACTTCGCCGAGCCATCCGCGCCGGGGTACTGCGCGTTGAACTGCATCGGGCAACCCCGCTTCAGCTCCCCACAATACGCGGGACAAATCTTGCCGCAGTGACCGTCGCCGCTCGGGCTCGTGTGCGGGCAGTGAATCGCACTCTGATCGTCGAACGCGAAGTACGTGTGCCAACGCCGGCACGCCAGCGTGTCCTGGTTGATGTCCTGGACCTTCATCTCATCCGTGTTCTTGCCCTTCACGAAACCCGTATCGCAGAACTTCTCGCACTGCGCTTGGCTCTCGTAGACCGGATGCTCCTTGCACGACTGCATCACGAGCCGGCAATAATCTTTGCAGTTGGGCTCGGTCTGCGCCGGCAGATCACAGAAGTCTCGATCCCCGAGACTCGCGCGCAACAGCGCATGCCCGCAGTGGAGCACCCGCTCCGCCTCCATGTCTTCGAGCTTCGATTGCGCTGCCGCGTTCAGATGGACGATGCGGCACTGAATCGTGTCACCACCCAAGTAGTCGGTTGCAGCGCTGTAGCTACCTCGGTCTGGAAGCGACCGACACTTGTTCAAACAGTCCTTCTGCGGCTTCTCCGGGCAGATCGCGTCGTACAACCCACAGTACGCCTCGCAGTTGTCACCACAGCTGGTCGCGATCCCGGGGCTTCCGCCGCCCGGGGCTGCAGCCGGACAAAACATCGCATCGCGCTCGACACTCGCCGCTTCCTTCGCGTAGTGCGCTCGACACTTGACCGTGTTGCCCTTCGTCTCGCTGTCGCTGCTCTTACCCGGTGGTAAGAACGAACACATCGCCTGACAGTCCTCGTCGCTCTTGTACGCATCGAGCGTCGGCGGGTTGCAGCTGTCCGCCACGTCCGCGCAGTAGCTTTTGCACAGCGGAGTCACGGTCATCCCGACCGGCTCACCGGCATCCGCGAGCTCGCGATCTTCGAGCCCGATGATCGACTCGCAGCCGGCCAGCGTGCCAAACGGCGAGAGCACGAAGATCAGCGCAAAAAAGCGCCCGAACGAAGTCCAAGTCGAGTTGTGCACGCGAAAGCCCTATCACTGTCTGGGAGGTCGAGGAAGAGGTGGGAGTCACGCAAGTTGTCTACGCGCGAGCGCGCCGAACGTGCCTCCCTGACTCAGTAGATTTTCGAAACGCCCCTGTTGCACGATCCGGCCGCGGTCGAGCACGACAATCCGATCCGCGTGCTGAATCGTACTCAAGCGGTGCGCGATCACCACGCGCGTGACGCGCAGCTGATCGAGGCTGGCGCTGACGGCGGCCTGCGTTCGGTTGTCGAGCGCGCTCGTGGCCTCGTCGAAGAACAACAGCCGGGGCTGCGCGGCGAGCGCTCGCGCGATCAGCAAACGCTGGCGCTGGCCGCCCGACAGCGTGCCTCCGCCCTGTGCGATGACCGTGTGCATGCCCATCGGCATGGCGTCGATGTCCACATCGAATGCAGCCAAACGCGCCGCTCGCCTGGCCTCCTCGAGCGAGCGCCCGCTACTACCCACGATGTTGGTGAAGATGTCGCCGGCCATGATCCGGCTGTGTTGCAAAACCACGCCGATCTGCTGGCGCAGGCCCCGCATATCCAGCCCCGAGAGCGCCTGACCATCGTAAAACACGCCGCCTTCGCTCGGTGCATCGAACCCGAGCAGGACGCGGAGCAGCGTCGATTTTCCGGACCCGCTCGGCCCCACGATCGCGACGAACTCGCCCGGCTCGACGCGAAGTGTCAGGTCGTCCAGCACGAGCGGACCGGGCGTTTCGTAGCGGAACGTCACATGACTCAGCTCGATGGCGCCGCTCAGGGCTGCAGTTCTCCCCGAACCGCGGCTTTCGGAGGTGCCGGTCAGAATCGGACTCGCACGTTCGTACAGCGGCACGAGCTTGACGGTCAGCAGCGCGGCCGACACCAGGTCGAGCACCGCGAGTAAGAAGGTCGTGAACGCCGCGCTGAACGCGAGAAACTCCCCGGTCGTGAGCGGTCGCGCGGCAGGTCCCGCGATCATGAAGTACAGCGTCATGCTGCAGAGCAGCGGGTAGAACGACTGAAACACCGCGACTCGCACGCCGATTCGCCCGCCCGCGAGCGAAAGGTCCCGCCTGCGAGCAAAACTTCGCGCCCACACGCCAAATGCGCGCGACTCGCCACCGGAGCTACGCAGCTTCGCGATGCCGCCGAGGAGCTGCAGCGACAGGCCGCTCAGCTTGCCATCGAGGTCCGAACTGACGCGCGACAGCGGTAGCTCGAAGTAAGTTGCGGTCGTTGCTACGAACGCGGCGATGATCACGAGCGCGGTGGCAGCGAGCGCGAGTGAGACGTCGTAGTAGAACAACAGCGCGAGGTTCCAGACCGAGAAGATGCCGCTCAGCACGCTCGAGAGACCGACTTGCGCGAGCACTTGTCGCATCGCGCCGATCCCGGCCGCGCGATCGGCGAGATCGCCCGCGGCGTACTTGCGAAAGAACGGTAGTGGAAGCGAAAGCAAGCGGTCCCAGGTGCCCGCTTCGAGGCTCGCGTCCATGCGCGTTTGAGCGCGGACCATCGCGAACGAGCGCGCCAGATCGAACAGCCACGAGGCCATGAACACGGCGAGCAGCACCGCCATCAGCTGCCCCAGCAAGTCGCGCTCCGCGCCGGGAATGATCCGATCGAAGACTTGGCCGGTGAGGAGCGGCAAGCCGGTCGCGAGAAACCCGGCGACGAGGCCGATGGCGAGAATGCGCGCGACGTCGTTGCGCACGCCGTGTGCCGCGAATCGCAACACGCCGAGCGGCGTGAGCGGTCGATCCGGAAAGCTGCGGTAGAACTGGTGGGCGTTCGGCTGCAGAAAACCGAGATCGCTCGCGATGAGCTCGCTCGTCGTGCCCGCGCTCGGGTCGTAACAGAAGTAGCCGCCGCTGGGGTTCGGCAGCAGCGCAACCGGCTCGAGCGCGCCGCCGTCAGCGGTGTAGAACGCGAGCAGTGGGCCGCCATCGATCTCCGGAAACCCAGCTTCGAGCAGCACCGCACGCGTGCGGACGCCGTGAATGCGCGACAACGCGAGTTGCAGGTCGGGCAGTTCGCTACCCTCGGGCGGGTGGACCTCGGGCCAGGGGTCGAGCTCGAGCGCCTCGAAGATGCGCTGGCACGCGAGCTGAAACGGGGTCTGGCTCGGGCCCGTCAGCGCCGTGTCTTCGCGTCGAGCTTTCTGCAGCCGTTCGTTGCTCCCCACTGCCGCGAGCTCCGACAACGCCGCGCTCGTCGCGTCGAGCTCGGCCGAGCGCGATGCGTCGTCACGCTGCAAGCGGTCGCGAGCGAACTGCGCCCGCCGTGAGGCAACGACGGCTTCCACGAACGCAGAAAAGCCCTGGGCGAACTCAGCTCGCCCGCTCGCCTTGAGCAGCTGCTCGGTCGTCCACACGCGAAACTCACCCGGCGCGCACATCGCCCAGCTCGAATCCGAGAGCGGCCACGCGTCCGCGAGCGCACCCAGTTTTGCCACGTCCAGGCCGCGATACGAACGCGGCGGCGTGCTCGGCGCGACCCAGACGATGCCTTGTCCGCCGCACACGGCCTGCGAGGTCGGCTCGCGCCACCACTCGCCCGCCGTCAGAACGCGACTGCGATTTGGCACGGCGGCTGGTGGAAGTGCCGCGATCAGCAGCGTGATCCAGCGGTCGAACAAATCGGCGAGGACGCGCGCGCCCTCGTCGCCGTGTGGGCCTTCGCCGAGCGCGAGCAGCGCCACCATCGGCACGCGCCACACGACGCTGCCACTCACCCCGGACAAGAGGAGCGCGGTCGAGTCTGCAGCCATCCGCGGCGAGAGCCCGAAGATCAACTGGCCCGGCCCGCACGCGGCGAGATGTTCCCGACGGCCTTCGGGTTTGCCGTCGCGATAGCCCACGCAAAACAAGTGATGGTGTTCGGACAACGTGAAGTAAGCGCACGAGGGATCGTCGAGTCGCAACGGCTTGTCGCCTTCGACTGGAACTGCTTCTACGCGATCGCCCAAGTGCCGTTTGACCCACGCGATACCGTCCGAGTTGCCGATCATGCAGACCTCTTCACGACGCCGCGATCAGCCCGCGGTACAGACCGGGCTCGGCGAGAAGTTGTTCGTGGGAGCCGCGCTGCACTGCGCGACCATGATCGAGCACGATGATCTCGTCGCAGTCGCGGATCGTGCTCAGGCGATGCGCGATGATCAGGCAGCTGACGCCGCGCCGCCGCAGGTTCTCGTCGACACGGCGTTCGGTCTCGGGGTCGAGCGCACTCGTCGCTTCGTCGAGCACCAGCAGGGCGGGTTGCCGCACGAGCGCACGCGCGATCTCGAGGCGCTGCCGCTGTCCGCCGCTGAAGTTGAAGCCACCTTCCGTGAGCTTTGCCGAGTAGCCGCCCTGCAGCCGCGCGATGTCGTCGTGAATGCAGGCGTCCTTCGCGGCCAGCACTACGTCGGCTTCGGGAACGGTGTCGTCCCAGAGCGTGAGGTTGTCGCGCACGCTGCCTTCGAACAACGTGATGTCTTGATCGACGAGCGCGACGGACCGGTGCAACGCGCTCACCGGAAGTTTGTCGCGCGGGACTCCGTCGAACAGCACTTCACCGCTCTGCGGCGTGTACAAGCCGGTCACGAGCTTTGCGACCGTCGACTTGCCGCTGCCGGTGCCTCCGATCAGCGCGATGCGTTCGCCTGGAGCGATGTGCAGATCGAGCGCCTCTACGAGCGGCGGCGCGTATGGCAGATACGAAAAGCTCACGCCGTCGAGTTGGAGCTCACCGTTCAGGCGGCGGTGTTCGGCCGGTTTGCTCGCGCTGGGCGCAGTGCTCGGATCAGGCTCGTGGCTCAGCACGTCGTCGAGCCGCTCTACACTTCCGCGTAGCTCCTGCAGTGATGCACTGAACGCGGCGAGGCTCTCGATCGGGCCGATGAAGCTCGCCATCAAGCTTTGAAACGCGACGAGTGTTCCGAGCGTCATGTGCCCATCCATCACCCGGAGCGCACCCAGGCCGAGGACGAGCACGCTGTTCACGCGCGTCAGCGCCGAAGCCGCGATCGCGAGCACCTGTTCGCGCCGCGCGAGGGTTTGTTGCGCGTTCACGAGCTTGGCTTGGTGCCCGGCCCACTGGGCAAAGAAGTCCGCTTCGGCGCCGGTGGCTTTGATCGTCTCGATCATCTGCAAGCCACCGGCTGCGACGCCTTGCAGCTTGCCGGCTTCTTGCGTCACACGCCGGCTCAAATCCGTGCGCGTGCGCTCGGCAAACTTCAGCAACGCGAGATGCAGCAGCGCCGTCGCGACGCCGATCAGCGTGAGCCAGAGATCGAAGTACGCCATCGCAGCGCCGTAAAACCCGACGAGCAGGAGATCGAGCACGACCGCGGACAGCCGGCCGGACAACAGCCCTGCGACCGAGTCGTTCAGTCGCACGCGGCTCGCGAGCTCGCCCGGCGATCGCGCGAAAAAGAACGGTACCGGCAACCGCAGCACGTGCCACATGAACTTGCTCGCGGTGGCGACCGAGAGCTTCGTCACGAGCCGGAGCAGCGCGCCGCGTTGAAGCGCCGTGAGCGCAGCGCGAAGTGCGCCGGTCAGCGCCATGCCGATCAGCAGACCGAACAACCAATCGCGCTTGCCGCCGACCAGCACACTGTCGACGAATACCTTGCCGAACACCGGGATCAGGAGCCCCGGCAGCACCAGCAACAAGCCGGCGAAGATCACGAAGCTGAGCGCGACCCCCGAACCCTTCGCGCGCGCGAGCAATGCTGGAAGTAACGCCGGCCGTTTGCCCGTCTTCACGAAGTCGTCGCCGGGCTCGAGCGTCAGCACGACGCCGGTGAAGCTTTGTCCGAACTCGTCGTGAGTGACCGTGCGCGGCCCGGTGGACGGATCGTTCAAGAACACGTGATGGGAGCCGAAGCCTTCGACCACGACGAAGTGGTTCAGGTTCCAGTGCACGATCATCGGCACTGGCAGCGCGCGCAGGTCATTCGGTTCTTTCCGAAACCCGCGCGCTTGCAGCCCGTAGCGGCGCGCAGCGCGCAGCATGTTGCCGGCTTTACTCCCGTCGCGCGACACGCCGCACTCGATCCGCACTTGCGATAACGGCAGGTAACTTCCGTGGTGCTCGAGGACGATCGCGAGCGCCGCCGCACCACACTCGGTGGCTTCCATTTGCAAGCGCGTCGGCGTGCGAACGCGAGCGCTGTGTATCGGTGCGTACGTTCCATCCATAGT
>DASRXR010000166.1:0-7080 GCA_035687405.1 Polyangiales bacterium | reverse complement strand
GTCGGCCGCCCTGAGCTGCGGTTTTCCGAAGACGGTTTGCGCGTGCTGCGCGCGGCGCGATTTGCCGCGACCTTGGAGTTCGAGCTCGAGCCTGCGACGCAGGCTGCAATTCCGAGTTGCCTCGCTGCGTTCAGCCGCGTCTCGAAAGAGCGCGTGCGCGACGAGTGGCTTCGCACGATGGAGGCGCCGTGCCCCTCGCGCGCGTTCGAAGTCATGCGCAGCACGGGGATCTTGTCCGTGACTTGCCCCGATCTGATGGAGCAGGTGGGTTGCACGCAAAATCAGTGGCACGCTTACGACGTGTGGAAGCACTCGCTCGTGTGCTTGGATGCGAGTCCGGTGCGGCCGGTGCAGCGAGTGGCTGCACTGCTTCACGACCTCGGGAAGCCGCGCACACGCGAGCTCTCGGAAAAGACCGGGGACTACACCTTCTACCATCACGAGACGGTCGGGGCAGACATGGCCGATGCGTGGCTGCGGGAGTATCGGTTCTCGAACGAGGAGCGAAAAACCATCGTCCACCTCGTGCGACATCACCTGATCTGCTATTCGAGCGAGTGGACTGATGCCGCCGTTCGCCGGTTCGTGCGTCGCGTCGGCCCGGAGCACGTGGACGCGCTGATGGATCTGGGTCGTGCCGATGCGATCGGTAAGGGTAAACCCGTGAACGACGAGTTCGCGGCGCTCGAAGAGCTGCGCGCACGCGTCGAAGGGTTGATCGCCAAAGGCACTGCGTTCGGCACGAAAGATCTGGCGATCTCAGGCCGCGACGTGATGGACAAGCTCGGCGTGCGGCCGGGCCCGATCATCGGGCGCGTGCTCGAGCGCATGCTCGAACGCGTGATCGAAGAGCCTTCGCTGAACGAGCGCGAGACGCTGCTTGATCTGGTCGAAGCGTGCGCTGCTGCGGAGCCGCAGGCATGAGCCTCTCCGGCCTGTGCGATCTGCACTGTCACTACGTGCCGCGCGTGGACGACGGAGTCCGCAGCATCGAAGACGGCTTGGCGCTGTGCCGTCGCTTGGCCGAGGTCGGGTATTCGACCGTGGTCGCGACGCCGCACATGCGGCCAGGCATGTTCGACAATCACAAGCTGCAGCTGACGGCTGCGTTCGACGACTTTCGGCTCGCCGCGGCAACTGAGATGGGGCTGCCGGAGCTCGGCCTCGCGGCGGAACATTTTCTCGACGACACCTTCATGGAAAAGCTCGGTCGCGACGAGACGCTGCCGTATCCAGGTGGACACGCGGCGCTGATCGAATTTCCGACGGATCGGTTCCCACTCGGGCTCGACGACTGCTTGTTCCGAATGCGCGTGCGTGGCTTGCGGCCCGTGATCGCACATCCGGAACGCTACACGCCGCTCTGGACGAGCAATCTTCCGTTGGAACACTTGATCGAACGGGGCGCGCTCGCGCTGCTCGATACGATGTCGCTGGTCGGGAAGTACGGCCGCAAATCGAAAGCCGCCGCCGAGCGCATGCTCGAAGTGGGGATGTACTACGCCGCTTGTAGCGACAGTCACAAGCCGGCCGATGTCGACACCTTGGAAGAAGCGATCGCACGGCTCATCGAGCTCGCGGGTGAGGACACTGCGCAGGCACTCTTGGGCGATCATCCACGTCAAATTCTCGCGGGGACGGTGGCAGATTGATGGCTAGTGATCCTGCAGCGCAGACGGCCGGGCGCCTCGAACCGGCTGAGCCGGAGCACGCGCGCACTCGGTTTTTGCCGAAGTTGATCATCTCGATCGCGCTCGGCGCGCTCTTCGCGTGGCTCGCCGCTCGCGGCGGCGTACCGCTCGTCCCGCCCGCGAGCTCGTTCCACGGCGTGTCGGTCTGGGCCGTGCCCGGGTACTTGCTGTCGCTGTGCGTCGTGCACTTCTTCCGCGCGAGCCGCTGGCGGTTCTTGATCGACCCCGTGAAGAAATTGCCGTTCCGCGAAGTGATCCTGCTGAACTGGATCGGATTTTTCGCGATCTTCGCGCTACCGCTGCGCCTCGGCGAGTTCGCGCGACCGACGCTCACGAAGCTCCGGCACGGCGTTCCAATCTCGGCGGGGTTCGGCACCGTCGCCGCCGAACGCGTGATCGACGGCTTGCTCACGAGCTTGTGCGTCGCGTTCACGCTGGTCGCGCTTCCGCGCCTACCGACGACCGACAGCGTCGCGAAACACTTGCCGACGTATGGCTACGCAGCGCTCGGACTTTTTTGCTGTGCGTTCATCGCGCTCGGGATGTTCTTGTGGATGCGCGGCCTCGCCGTGCGGATGACGAACTTCACGATCGGGCTCGCGTCGAAGCGGCTCGGGTCGCTCCTCGCGGAAAAGGTCAGCAACGTCGCGGACGGGTTGCACTCGCTCGCGTCGCCGCGGTTGGCTGCAGCCTTCCTGTTCGAATCGCTGATCTACTGGGGCGTGAACGCGCTCGGCGTGTGGTGGCTCGGTCACGGCGTCGGTCTGCCGATGAGCTTCGCCCACGCGGTCGCGGTGATGGGCGTTCTCGCGATCGGAATTTTGCTGCCGACTGGGCCCGGACTGTTCGGGAACTTTCAGCTCGCAGTCGCGGCTTGCCTCAAGCTCTTCTTTCCGGAGAGCGTCGTCGCGACGCAAGGCGCCGTGTTCGTGTTCTTGCTGTACCTGTCGCAGTCGGCCGTGATGATCATCGCGGGCATCGTGCCGCTCTACGCGATGAAGCTGCGGATGCGCGATCTGGTAGAAGCGCGGCCCGACGCGCAGATTCGCTGAGTTAACCCCTTGGCGGCGCGCGATCGGTCTGCGATACCGAAGAGGTGCTCCATCGCTGCGCGCTCGGATGTGCGCTTCTCTGCGTGATGGTATGCGTGCCGCTCCCGGCGGCAGCGCGGCGCGAAGCTACGTTCGGTTATCCGATCTCGCGCGTGTGGACGGCAGCGGTGCGCCTGATTCGCGTCGACCTCGAGTGCGCGATCAACGAGAAGGACCGCGACGACGGCTACTTCTTTTTCGACTACAGCGACCGCGGCAAGACCTACCCCGGCAGCGTCGAGCTCGTGACGCTTCAGGACAGCGGCGCAGACCACGTTCGCGTGATCATCCAAGTGCCGGCGATGCCCGCCTACGTCGAAGCGATGATCCTCGACCGCCTCGCCCGCAAGCTCGAGCAAGAGTTCGGCCCGCCCAAAGCTGCGCCCGCGCCCAAGCCAGGCTCGAAGCCCGATGACGACGACGCAGCCAAGGGCGACAAGGACGCGCCGCGCGCCCCCGCGAACAAACCGCAAGGCGCGCCGCGATAGTCGCCGCGCCTTTGCGCGCGGGTCGCCTTCGGCCAAGCGACCGGGCCATTGACTCGCGCCGGGTGAGCCGTAGGATGCGCCCCCCGTGACGCTCATCGTCCAGAAATACGGCGGCACCAGCGTAGGGTCGCTCGAACGCATTCGCGCCGTCGCCGACCGGGTGGCGCGCGCGCGCCAAGCCGGCAACGACGTGGTCGTGGTCGTAAGCGCGATGTCGGGCGAGACCAATCGGCTCCTCGCGCTCGGCAAGGAGCTCGCCGCGAACCCAGACGAGCGCGAGATGGATTCGCTCGTCGCGACCGGCGAACAGGTCAGCGCCGCGCTGGTTTCGATTGCACTCGCCGGGAAGGGCATCAAGGCACGCTCCCTCGTGGGTCATCAAGCGCGCATCCTTACAGACGGCGTGTTCACGAAAGCGCGCATTCGCGCGATCGACGTCGAGCCGTTTCGAGCCGCGATCGCCGAAGGCGCCGTGCCCGTGATCGCAGGCTTTCAAGGCGTCGACTCGAAGGGCAACGTCACGACGCTCGGTCGCGGTGGAAGCGACACGACCGGCGTGGCCGTAGCGGCAGCGCTCAAGGCCGACGTCTGTGAGATCTACACGGACGTGGACGGCATCTACACGACCGACCCGAACATCTGCAAAGAGGCGAAGAAGCTTCAGCGGATCACGTTCGAAGAGATGCTCGAGCTCGCGTCGCTCGGAGCCAAAGTCTTGCAGCTACGTTCGGTGGAGATAGCGATGAAATACGGCATCCCGATCCATTTGCGCTCGAGTTTCAACGAGACCGCCGGCACGATGGTCGGCGCCGAAGTCGACGCGTCGTTCGAGGCCGTCGTGGTGACGGGCGTCGCGATCGACAAGAACGAAGTGAAGGTCACGATGCGCGACTTGCCGAATCGGCCCGGCGTAGTGGCGACCATCTTCGGCGGGCTCGCCGAGAGAAACATCTCGGTCGACATGATCATCCAGACGGAGTCTCGCGGTGAGCGTGCCGACCTGACGTTCACGGTCACGCAGACGGATCAGGCGAGGAGCCGCGAAGTTACGCAGATGCTCGGTCGAGACGTGGGCGCGAGCGGCGTCGAGCTTCACGACAACGTCGCGAAGGTGTCGATCGTCGGCGCCGGCATGCGCAGCCACGCGGGCGTAGCCGCGAAGATGTTCAAGCTGCTCGCCGATCAGAAGATCAACATTCAGTGCATCACGACGAGCGAGATTCGCGTGTCGTGTTTGATCGACAAGTCCCAGTCCGACCTCGCAGTGACGACCTTGCATCAAGGGTTTGGGCTCGGCTGAACGCACTTCGAGCGCAACTGCGCTCGGCCGCTGCCGATACCTGACCTCGTGCAGGGCTCCGCACCACACGCGGCGTTGGGGCTGATCGTCGCGGGGCTCGCGCTCGCTGCGCTGGCGGCACAACGTTCGGTTCCGCCGGAAGCGCCGCCAGTCCCTGTATTTGCAGCGCAGGCGAGCGCGGCGAAGCCCGAGTTGCGGGCGCTGCGCGATGGGCAGCGCCTCGATATCAATCGCGCGAGCGCCGAGGAACTGACGCTCATCCCGGGCATCGGGCCGAAGCTCGCGGAGCGCATCGTCGCTGCGCGCGCGCGGCGGGGCCAGTTCGAGAGCCTCGCGGAGCTGCGCGCCGTGCGCGGCTTGGGCCCGAAGATCTGGCTACGCGTCGAGCCGTTCGTGGAACTCGGTCACGGATCCAAGAGATAGGACAGCGTGATGCCCGCCTGCAGGTACACCGGCATGTCGTCGAGCGAGGTCAACACGAACACGGGCTTCACTTGCACACCGATCGCGAGCGCGCGCGAGAGCAGGTAGTCGAAGCCGATCACGGGGTGCACGCCAAACTCGGCCTCGAAGTCCGCCCCGGAGGCGATCAGTCCGGCACCGTCCACGCCCGCGCCGAAGTACGGCACGATCTCGAGCACGTCGATCACGTAGACGAGGTCGGCGGAGAGCCACGCGATCGACCGGAGCGGTCCTTCGCTCGGATGGAACGCCCACATGAACTGACCTCGGAGCGTGAGCACGTTGCTCAGCCCGTAGCTCGCGCCGGCGGCGACCGCGATCCCGTTCTGACCCCGGGCCTGAGAGTTCTTCGCGAACCCGTGGACGTACGCGAGCTCGGCGTCGATCGATACTTGGTCTTCGTAGGCCAGCGCCGGCGCGGCTGAGGCCGCAACTAGCAGGGTGGTCAGTGCTCCGAAAAAAGCCCGCGTCACCGCGCGCAGATACCACGCCGCATGCGCCCGAAACCACGCTCGCGTTGCGTTTGACTTGCGATCATCGGAGTGTATAGTCGCGCCCTCCGCCCCCTGGCCGGGCTGTGCGGAGTTTGCCGGTGGCCAACATTCAGAGCAACAACGCGAACTCGCCCCCGCGCGATACAGCAGGCACACGTTTGGCTGCCAAACGTGCGGCCAAGGCTGCCCAAAAAGCAGCGAAGCGCGGCACGACCAATCAACTCGAGCAAGCCACCGCGAAGGTGCAGGAGGCTGCCGCCTGGGTCGACGACCACGGTCGGAAGATCTGGTTTGGCCTCGGCGCAATCATCGTGGTCGGAGTGGCGTGGGTAGTCCTCGCTCACTATCTCACCACGAAGGATTCCGACGCCGGCGCGGCATTGCATAACGCAGTCACGAACAACCTCGGCGTCGTCGTCCCCGCGGACGAGACAGCGCCCGAAGACTTGATCGTGCCGACGTTCAGTAGCCCCGAAGAGCGCGCGAAGAAGACGCTCGAGGGTTACAAGGAAGTCGCAAAGAAGTACGGCAGCTCGACGGCAGGGAAGTACGCGATGCTCGGTGTCGCGAACAGCCTGCTCGAGACTGGCAAGTACGCCGAAGCGACTGCCGAGTACGCAAAGGTCTTGGATGGCGCAGGCGCAGATACGTTTCTGCGTTTCCGGGCGCTCGAAGGCAGCGGCTATGCGTTCGAGGCGCAGCAGAAGTATCCCGAAGCGCTCGCGAAGTTCGAAGAGCTGTCGCGGTTCGCGAACGGCGCGTATCGCTCGCTCGCCGACAATCACCGCGCGCGCGTTCTCGTCGAGCAGGGTAAGCCTGCCGAAGCGCGCACGTTGCTCGAAGGTTTGAGCAAAGCACTCGCGGCGAACACGAACGTGCAAGAGCGCGAGCGGTTCGAGTCTGCGGTGGAGTCGGGCGAGACGATGTTGCAAGAGCTCGGCGGTAAGCCGACCGAAAAGCCGCGCGTCGATCCGACGGGCAAGGGCGGCATCTCGCAAGACGTGATGGACGCGATCCGCAAGCAGCTTGCGGCGCATCCCGATAAGAGCACCGAAGGCCAATGACCCCGGCGCAGTTCTCGGGTTTGAGGCGCGTGGGCGGTCTGCTCAGCTGGTTGCTCGGGACTGTACTCATCGCGGGTTGCGGTGCAGCGCGCGTTGCAGAAGACCTCGGTCGTTACGACGGCACGTCGCTCTCGGCTACGGGCTCTGCGCTCGCAGTGCGGTGGACGAAGCCACTCGCGCCCGAGTGGGGTGGTTTGTACATTCCACTCGAACGCGCGAAGGCGGCGCTCGATGCTCCGAACGACCGCGTGTTCGTCGGCTCGAGTGAGAAGGTGCTGTGGGCGATGACTGGCGCGGGGAAGGTGCTCTACCAGTACCGCGTCGAAGCCGGCATCGAAGCGCAGCCCACGGTCGATGCGAACCGGAACGAGTTGTACGTCCCGACCGCGGCCGGAATCGTGCACGCGCTCGAAGCAGATACCGGCAAGCTTCGCTGGAAGGCCGAGCTGAGCGGCGCTGTTTCGCAGGCTGGAGTGCTCTCGGCGGACGC
>DASRXR010000165.1:0-4753 GCA_035687405.1 Polyangiales bacterium | reverse complement strand
AACGCCGCTTCATCGGACGAATGGCTGGCTGGTCCGGCCCGGGATTGCGGTCGGCATGCGCTTTTAGGCACGGATTTCGCGCCTCCGAGGCAATCTCTATGGTGGTGTCCACGCCAACACGCGGTGCCGTGCATGAGGAAGAAGCACCTAGGCCGCTTGGCGCTGACACCGAGCGCCCGGAACGTGCAGCCGAGGGATTGGAAGCGCCTGACGTCGTCTCGGTCGAGCATCCGCGAGTACAGGACCTGTATCGCGACCACTTCGCGTTCGTGTGGCGAACGTTGCGGCGTCTCGGCGTCGGCCCCGGAACCTTGGATGACGCCGTCCAAGACGTGTTCGTGGTGGTGCATCGGCGACTGATCGATTTTCAACCCGGCGCCGCGCCCAGACCGTGGTTGTTTGGGATTGCGCTGCGAGTTGCACAGCAATATCGTCGCAGCCATTGGCGGCAGACACAAAGCCTCGACTTGGCCGAGGAGCTGCACGGGACGGATCAGCTCGATCCATATCAGGCAGCGCTCCACGCCGAGTCGGCCGACGCGGTCCAGCGCTTTCTGACGGCGTTGGATGCGAACAAGCGCAATGTGTTCATTCTCGCCGACCTCGAGCAGATGAGCGGCCAAGAGGTCGCGCAAGCGCTGAACGTGAATCTCAACACCGTCTACGCGCGACTGCGCGCGGCGCGCAAACAGTTGATCGAAAGCGTGCAACGAGAGCGTGCCCGCGCGCGGAGGCTTGAACATGGATGACCTTCCGCCCGAGATTGCAGCGCTGATCGAGCAGAAGAGACGCGCTGACGAGCCGAGCGCCGAAGATCAAGCCCGCGTCGGCAAGTCGCTCGCAACTGCGCTCGGCCTTCCGAACACGGGCTGGATCGGTGCTGAAAGCGCCGACGCTGCAGCTACGAGCGGCGCGACCGCCACCGCGACGAGCGCGGTCGCGAGCACGAGCACGGGAATCAAGGTGGCGCTGGTCGTAGCGGCCGTCGTAACCGGTGCGAGCGCAGTGTTCGTGTGGCGTGCAGACGTGCCCGCGCCTGACTCTCAATCCAGTCGCGCGGCCAGTGCGGCTTGGGCAGCACCCAGAGCGCAGTCCGAACCTGGTCGAAGCGCCTCGGCGCGACGCGCGAGCGCGCCCGCGTCAGACTCAAACGCTGTCTCTGCGCAACCGCTCAAGCCGGAAACGCTCGCCCCTCCCCCTGCGGCACTGGCCCCGCTCGTTCATCCGGAGTCGCGACCGAGTCGCGCACCGACGCACATTCGTAAACAGAAAAGCGCTCCGCCGCCGACGGCCTCGCAACCCGAATCGCCGCCGTTGGCGGCAGAACTCGACATTCGGGAGCCGGGCGACAGTGAAGGATCGGCGTCGAGCACAGCACGAAAAGAAGCCCTGCTCGAAGAAGAGCTCGCGTTGATTGAAGCCGCCTCGCATGCGCTCGACACCGGTGACACAACCGCGGCCATGAAAGCGCTCGAAACCCACCGGTCGCGCTTCGACGCCGGCTTCTTGAGCGAGGAGCGCGACGCATTGTGGATCGTGGCGTTGTGCAGTCGGGGCAGCACGGCGGAAGCAGCTGCCGCCCGCGCTACGTTCGAGCGTCGTGCACCACGTTCGCCGCTGCGCGTTCGCATCGAGAAGCAGTGCCAGAACTTGGGCAAGCAGTGAGCCGCGAAGAGTGCAAACCAACCATCGTGCAGTTGTTGCCCATGCTCTGGCCGCGCCGATCGGCGCCGGGAAGCGGATTCGCTTCATGATCAAGGATTGCGACAGTCGATTGGATCACGCTCCGACTAGCTGTGCGCAAGCGAAGTTCGTTAGGTGAATTCGGCAATCGTGCGGCCAGCCGTTGGTCGCGCGAACGACAGAGTTTTTCGGAGCCTGCAACCACCCATCTCGCGCGTTCTGCATTCTGGACTTCTCGAGTTGTTCGACACCGCGCTTCGCAGCGCACCGCAGGGCGGCCATCGATCATACTCGTAGTGCAGAGCCGTCAGCTGCAGGCTTACTGAATGCCCTTGCGCTGGACCTGCCACATGCTGTCTGCACACAGCGAACAGCTGGGACCGTAGAACGTGCTTCGAAAATCCTCGTCTCCCATCAACTGCAGACGAAACCATGCGAGCGCGACATTGCGATAGCTCGCCGCTCCATCGATCCCTGTCACCACATGATCGCCGCCAACGAAGCTCGCCCATACGACGGGCACGTTCGTCTTCTGAAAGACAGGCGCTTGATATAGCTCCGGTGTTGCGATCGTGTCTGCCGTTCCCGAAAGCAGCAACATCGGACCTTTCTGCTGCATGATCGACGCTTCATCGAAGCCTCCGAAACCTTGCGCCGTGTATGCCTGAATCGGCGCCGTCGTGACGACACGACCATCTGTTCCCATCATGATCGCGCCAGCACCGCCCTGCGAGTGTCCCGTGGCCCCCGCACGACACACAACACTCGGAGCAAAGTGCTCACAGGCGTATTCGAGACAAGCCATCATCGACTTGCCGTCACCTTGCCCGTCACCGAGCAGTGATGCCGTCACGACGAATCCATGAGATGCCCACAGCTGGAAGGCCTCCTGATAAGTATTGAAGCCACCAGTGCCCATCCCCCAAACAATTATCGGATGAAGAAGACCACCTTCACCAAGTTTAGCCGGCCGATGGATCTCACAGTCCGGACCCTCGACCTCTCCGAGCTCGTTGTTGGTTGCGAATGGTCCATTTTTTCCCAGGACGTCTACCCGTGGAAAGCCCATTCGCGGCTGGCCGGCGTCGGCAGCGCTCGATGGTTCAGTGGCGGGAGCTTGTCCGCCATCGAAGTCCTCCGCTGCGTCGACAGTTTGACCGGACGCCGCATCTGGTCGAGGCGCTCCGGCGTCCGGTGCTGAGTTTGGGTGTCCCGGCATTCCACCGTCCGACGCGATTTCGGGGTATCCCGCAGTCGCCGAGGACGGCGCTCCTGCGGATGGATCTCCGGAAGCTGACGGCGGCGCGCCCGTGGGCTGCAACGCACCAGACTCGCCGTTACCGGCGCATCCCGAGAGTAGCAGCAAGGTCAACGAACCCAGGAAAGCAGATTGCATTGTCGCGGACCCTAGTATGGCAATTGCAAATGAATTCAAATCGCCCCGTAAGCGATTAGCCAGCGATTGCATCCTCGACCAAACGCGCTGGCCGCCGCCGGGCAGTCGCAAGAATAGAACACGTTCTATTCTTTTCTCAAATGAGTCAATAGGCTCAATTGCGATGGCCGTCAGGGTTCCCAAATATGGTGCACTCGGTCACGTCGCCATCGACTTGGTCGGATCAGACGGCAGCCAATCACGGGCGCTTGCGCGTCGCCGCCGTCAGCTGCACCGTAAGCAAGCATCGCTCATCGAACCGTCGAACGACGACTCGTGCCGACGGCCGTGTTCTGCGACGCACGCGCATCGGCGGCACGCGCAAGTTCTACTATCGCGAAATGTTTCGCCGTTCGTCGATGTTGCACTATTGTGATCGGAAGGCCGCGCGGGCCAGTTTCAGAAGCTCGACAAGCGGAGCGCCCGGTCGTGCGCTCGGCAGCTTCTTCGCAAGGATGCTTCGTAGCTCATCTGCGCCGGTAGCTGTATCTTCGAGCGCTGTGAACTTCACGGGCGTGAGCTCAATCCGGGTGCCGAACAAACCACGTTTTCTTCGCGTAGGCTCCACGACATCGAGCTTGAACCGTCGCCCATCAGCGTCGAATACGACCGGGTATTCGCCCGATTCTACATCGGGTGACTCGACGAACCTCAGCGCTCGCTCAGGATCTTCATAGACGAGCAGTTCGCCGTCTGCACAGACGATGATGATCGGTATCTTCACTAGAACTCGCTCGCGCGATCTCGCGTCAAGACCTATGGATCGAAGCCTGGCGATCCGGTTTAGATGCCATTCTTCTCAGTTCTCATTCTGACGGCAGGACACGAACGTGTGCGTTCGCGGCACTCCGGAAATTACGTCCTGAAGGCAGCGTAACGCACAGGACATGCTTTGCGCCTGTTTGGGTGACAAGCTGTAAATATGTGAGTCCCGCAATTCGTCGCTCTCGAAAGGACTTGACCTCAGACCTAGGCAAGAATTTCGTCGAGAAGAGTTTGATGCCACGAGGATCGGCCGATTGGCTTCGTCTTGACGCTACAAAACCCAGCGCGAACCAAATCAAGCACGTGGCCGCTCCCATAGCCAAGCCGATTCCGCTTACGGGTAATCCGGATGCAAGAAGAAGCCATCCTGCGAGAAAGCACTGCGGCACGCACAGCACGGCAACGACCGTTACAAGAACCCAGCGCGGGAACTTATAGACCGTCGTCACATTGACCGCTTCGTCTATAGTCAATGACATCTTGGACTGTCCGATGATCTGCGAAATCCAATCGGCAGGCCGGCAGGTTGTCACGTCACGTCTACTTGCCGGCCAAAGCACCATGGCTGTCATGCTGTTCATCGTGCGCGAGCTGATTGCTCGGTTGAGCCCCCTGCAACGCAGCTTTGACTTCAAACATCGCAACCATTGGGACCCAGCGCAAGAACAGAGAGAACAGTGTGAAGAACAAACCGATCGAGCCCACGTAGCCAGCGCCGCTTGCGCGACGGAGCGCGCCTCTTCGTCGCGATCGAGCGCCAGAAGGCATTCGGCGAGCCCCGCCTGCGACGCGAGCAACGTCCAAAAGTAGACCCTTGGGCCACGGTTACGATTGCGTTCGAGCGCGATCGCAGCGTCGAACTTCGCTTGG